>MHDZ01000013.1 GCA_001805055.1 Nitrospirae bacterium GWC2_57_13 | reverse complement strand
GGCGTCATGACGGGCTGCTGAACGGCTCTGGGCTGCTGCTCCTTTTTCTTGCATCCGATAAATCCGACTGCTGAGACAAACATCAAACAAACGAGGACGACGAGTAATCTCTTCACCAACAGTCACCTCCCTTCTCCTTCAGGCGTATGCAAACGATACGTCACAGGACGCTGCAACAGCAGGGAATGGCGAACGCGCTGCTGTCAGAGTATCCTGGTGGCGACGGAACGAGTGACGGTCAACTCTTTCACCTTCTGCCCCAGCTTCTCTTCCAGCAGCTCCTGCTGCTCTTCGTTGAGGCGAAGCCTGAAGACCCTGAGCTTGTTCAGCGACCGCTTGCTCAGGTAGATTTCCCTGAGCTCAAATCCGATCTGCCGCTTGATCTCCGCGGACTGCTGGGGGGTCAGCCCCATTTTCACGACCTCTTCCATGCGCGCACCCTCCATGATCAGTGATTATAGGCGCTTTATCCTGAAAATTCAAGTTTTTTTGTGTCCTGCAGGTCTGTGGCGACGGCCTGACTATATTTACCTGCCCTGACCACAGAAATTCCCGCACTGGATACGATGCGCGCCTGCCTCACTGTTTATGCCGGCAGGGCAGACAACCGCTATGCCTCGATCACCAGCTTCCGGACAACACGGTCCACGGCCTCGGCAACGGGCACCTTCTCAACGCTGCCGGTCCTGCGCTCCTTCAACTCCACGACGCCTTCCTTCAGGCCCTTCTCGCCGATCACCACGCGCCAGGGGATGCCGATGAGGTCAGCGTCCTTGAACTTCACACCCGCACGCTCATCCCGGTCGTCGAGCAGCACCTCGAAGCCCTTTTCCTCAAGGGCGGCGTAGATCTCTTCGGCCCTGTCCATGGAGGCGGCATCCTTCACGTTCACGGGGATGACAAGGACCTGAAAAGGAGCAATGGCAGCCGGCCAGATCATGCCGTTCTCATCGTGGCCCTGTTCGATGGCCGCGGCAGCCACGCGCGCCGGCCCGATGCCGTAGCTGCCCATGATGATCGGCTTCTCGGAGCCGTCCTCATCCAGAAAAGTGGCCTTCAGCGCAACGGAATATTTCGTCCCGAGCTTGAAGATATTGCCTATCTCGATCACGCGCTCCGTGCGCAGCGGCTTCCCGCATTCAGCGCAGGCATCGCCAGCTTCGGCCATGTGGATGTCGGCATACTCCGGCTTGAAGTGTTCGCCGGGCCGCACGCCTTTCACATGATATCCCTCTTTGTTCGCGCCCGCCACATACAGGCCTTCCTTTAGCGACACATCGGCGATCATCCTGACCTTGTGACCCATGGGGCCGATGAAGCCGACAGGAACGCCCAGCGAACTTTTCACCTCGTCCTTCTGGGCAGGACGATGGGGCCCGATGAACCTGGCCAGTTTCTTTTCGTGCAGGGTCTGGTCGCCCCGCACCAGGGCCAGCACCGGGCCGGCCTCGCTCATCACCACGATGGACTTGATGAACAGGTCCGGTGTGAGCTTCAGAAAGCGGGTCACCTCGTCGATGGTCCGCTTCTCGGGCGTTGCCACCTCTTCGTACGTCCAGTCAGGAACGGCCGGGGCCTTCGGCACTGACAGGGCAAGCTCAACGTTCGCCGCGTAGCCGCAGCTGCCGCAGAGCGCTACCACGTCCTCGCCGGCAGGTGAAGGCGCCATGAATTCATGGGCCATGGACCCGCCCATCATGCCCGTATCGCTCTGGACCAGATGGAAATTCAACCCGCAGCGGGCGTAAATGATCTTGTACGCCTCGAGATGAAGCTGATACGATCTATCGAGTCCCTCGTCGTCACGGTCGAAGCTGTAGGAGTCCTTCATCACGAACTCGCGCGTCCTGAGCACGCCGCTCTTGGGCCGGGCCTCATCGCGCAGCTTGGTCTGGAGCTGGTACCACATCTGAGGCAGGTCCCGGTAGGACCGGAGGTCATGGGCCGCCAGCCAGGTCATGATCTCTTCGTGCGTCATGCCCAGGCACATGTCCCTGCCGCCCCGGTCCTTCAGGCGGAACATCTCGTCGCCGATGGTCTCCCACCGGCCCGTCTGCTGCCAGATCTCGGCGGGATGCAGCACGGGCATGGTCACTTCCTGTGCCCCGATGGCGTTCATTTCCTCACGGATGATGGTGTTGATCTTGTCCATCACCCGCTGGCCCAGGGGAAGATAAATATAGAGGCCCGCGGCAAGCTGACGCACGAATCCGCCCCGCACCATCAGCTTGTGGGACACTGCTTCGGCGTCAGAGGGCGCTTCTTTCAAGGTTGGAATAAAAAGACGGGAATAACGCATTGATTTTGCCTCCACATATATCGATACTGTAAACAGGGAAGACCTCGATCAGATTGCTATAGGCAAGTTAATCTACAAGCGGCTGTACTGTAATAAGCTCCCTCACGCTCGCAAATTCAGGATCGCCGGTCACTACGGGAAGGTTCATGTCTTTCGCGAGCTCTATGCAGAAGGCATCGGCATAGGATACCGGATATTTCGCCTTGATCACGGATGCATCGTCTACCCGTTTATCGTTCACCGAAACAACATGGAGCGGGAACATGCCCCGCTTGAGGTCCGCCCTGAAACCTGTCGCGATCTCCTCGCCGAAGTACTTATAGAGCTTATAAAACACTTCACCTTCGTTGATCTTGCTGATATACAGCTTTATTTTGCCTCTGCCCGCATCTTCAAGATACTTCATTACCGCGTCCTTCTCCGCTTTCCGTTTTTTATCAAAAAGACAGAGCAGTGCGTAGCTATCAAGAATAAGCATCTTCATCGGCTTTTTCCTTTTTCTTATCCTTGAGATGGGCGGCCACGATGCCTTCGCCGATGCCGGCATAATCCTGCCATTTTTTGGCTTTGAACCTCCGGAGCGGCCTCAGCACAATCGTCTCACCGCGGACCTCAATCTCCAACTCATCGCCTTTGTTGAGGTGTATGGTCTCCCGTATTTTCTTCGGAATAACTATCTGCCCCCGCTCGCTCATCAGTGTTTTCATGACCGAACCTCCGCTAAAAATATGACAAATCATTAAAAATCATATTTAATAATATCATTCATACCATGACTTGTCAATCATATTGTCGCCATCACCATGGAGTCGGGTTTCGCTGCGGTTCTTCCGGCCTGCCTGCTGCCTACCGTCTGCTGCCTACTTTCGTTTTGATTATGGTTTCTACTTCCCTCACCAGCACATCAGCCAGTTCTTTCTCGTCGAACTTTTTGACGATCTCGCCGTGCTTGAACAACAGGCCCACTCCCTTGCCGCCGGCAATGCCCACGTCGGCCTCCCGCGCCTCGCCCGGCCCGTTCACCACGCAGCCCATGACCGCAACGGTCAACGGTTCGGTAATATGCAGCAGCCTGCGCTCAACTTCCTCGGCAAGGCCGATAATATCGATCTCGGTCCTGCCGCAGGTGGGGCAGGAGATGATGTTGATGCCGCGCTGACGGACCTTCAGGGACTTCAGGATCTCCCAGGCCGCGCGCACTTCCTGGACTGGGTCAGCCGTAAGCGACACCCGCATGGTGTCGCCGATGCCCTCGGCCAGCAGGATGCCCAGGCCCACACTCGACTTCACGGTGCCGGAAAAGAGCGTGCCTGCCTCGGAAATGCCGATATGGAGCGGATAGTCGGACTTCTGTGAGAACAGGCGATAAGCTTCGACAGTCGTCATAACATCCGACGCCTTGAGCGAAACCTTGATAGTCCCGTAGTTCAGATCTTCGAGAATGCCGATGTGGCCGAAGGCGCTCTCAACGAGTGCTTCCGGAGTGGGGTGCTTGAACTTTTCGAGGAGATGTTTTTCGAGGGAACCCGCATTCACGCCGATGCGGATGGGGATGCTGCGTTCGCCGCAAGCTTTCACGACCTCGCTGACCTTGTTCTTGCCGCCGATGTTCCCGGGATTGATGCGCAGGCCGTCAACACCCTGCTTCACTGCTTCGAGGGCGAGACGATAGTCGAAATGGATGTCCGCGATGAGAGGGACTGTGGTCCCCTTTCTGATCCCGCCGAGCGCCTTTGCCGCTTCAGCGTCAGGCACGGCCAGCCGGACGATCTCACATCCCGCCTGCTCAAGCCTGCTGATCTGCGCCAGCGTGGCCTGAACGTCCCGCGTGTCCGTGTTGCACATGGACTGGACCGCAATAGGCGCTCCGCCGCCGATCGCAACAGCGCCGAGGGCGATCTGCCTTGTTTTCCTGCGAGTGATTCCTGCGTTCCCCTGGATGCTCATGGTCTCGTTTTCGGAATGACGCGGCAGCGGCTCTCATTCACCCTTAAAAGAGCTATTGGACGCGGATCAAATCTGCTAAGGTCTGATCAAGTTAAAAGAAAACAACAATATTTCCTAAAAAACGACTCAGTTGGGAGGTGAATGGCTTTAAAGGAAAATAGCCTTTGCCCAATCAGAGGTTATCCGTTTTTTCCGTGTCCCAACTGCCCTATTCGTTTTCACTAATTGTTGAAAAAGACACGCATGACGTCATTGTAGGACACGACAACAATGAGCCCGATCAGCAACACCGCCCCAACATTCTGCGCGATTTGCATGGTCTTTTCGCTCAGCGGCTTTTTCCGGACCGCCTCGATGCCGAGGAACACGAGCAGACCGCCGTCCAGGACCGGTATGGGCAGAAGGTTCAGGATCCCGAGCGAGACACTCACCATGGCAAGCAGGCCCAGGAATGCCGAGAGACCGATCTCCGCTGCCTGGCCGGACATCTGGGCGATCATCACAGGCCCGCCGAGGGTCTTGATGGACAGGCTGAAGGTCATGAGCTTCTTGAGGGTGATGAAGGTAAGATCTATCACTTCGATGGTCTTATGGAAGCCGAGGCTCAGGGACTCAAAGAAACCGTGCTTCGTGATAACCAGATTCTGAAAAGGCTGCACGCCGATCACATAGGTGCCGCTGCTTTCAATAGCCGAGACGGTGACGCTGGTTCGCCTGTTGTCTCGCTCGATCGCGAATTTCATGGGCTTGCCGCTGCTTTCACGCACGGACCGGGCGAACTGGTTCCAATGATAGATGGTTTTCCCGTCAACAGCAAGTATCTTGTCGTGAAGCCTGATGCCTGCCTTGTCCGCAGGAAATCCCGATGTGATGGCACCGATCTCCACGAGCATATCAGGCACGAGGCCTGAGGAGCCTATTTTGAACTCCGTTGCCACCTCCGGCCGGAGCACAAACGACATCTTCTCGCCGTCCCTGTCGATCATGACCTGGACGTCTGATTCTGGATTCACGGCGATCAGGGACAGCGCCTTGGTCCATCCGTCGATAGACCTGCCGTTGATCTTCTCGAGCACGTCGCCTTCCTTGAATCCGGACCGTTCAGCCGGCGACCCTTTTTCCACGAAGCCGACACGGGCGGGACCTTCGGCCGGTACTCCGATCATGAATACAAAGGGCATCACGATGAACGCGAGGGCGATGTTCGTGAGCGAACCGGCAGCAGCGATCTTGGCGCGCTGCCACACGGTCTTGGCCTGGAACTCGTCCTGGGCGCCGGTCTTTTCCTCATCAGGATTCTCGCCGGCCATCTTAACGTACCCGCCGAGGGGCAGCGCGGAAATGACATATTCCGTGTCCCCCTTCTTGTACCCCACCACCTTCGGACCCATTCCGAGCGAGAACTTCTCGACCCGTACACCCGCGCGCTTTGCCATGATGAAATGGCCCAGCTCGTGAACGAAGACCAGGATGCCGATAACTATCAGAAAGTATATCAGTGTCATTCTCTCTCCTTAAATTGCTTGGCGCGACTTGATTTGTATTACTACCATGAACCTGAAAAAAGCTTATTGCCACGGATTAGCGCGGCTCCGCCTCAGGACCGATGAATCAACATCCAAAAGGAAAGGCGTCTCTCGCACCCCGCTCCGTATCAGATGACATCGGTTGCGGGACGGAGGAGGCGCAAAGGTCGCAAAGAAAAGCGTAAACCCAGGCTCTTGTTTATTCTTTCTTCGCGGCTTGCCCGCCCCGGATCAAATACTAATATGATGCGGGTCCCGCACCGTTGTAAACAGTAGTGGACGCGGGACTCTCGAAACGGAGCCGGGGGAGTCTTTGCGTGAAAACCAGGTTCTGTTGCTGGGTCGAACCGTGTTCATCCGTGGTTACAACTGCCGTTTTAAGAATGCAAAGTACATCCCCATCTTGCCCTATCGCCGTTTCCTTCCCTCGTACTTTCCTACCCTCACACCTTACTCACACCTGACTCGATGACCTTCTCCGCTTCCAGCCGCGCCCAACTGTCTGCCTTCAGCGCGTCCTCCACGGACCTTATCGGAGCGGGCTGGTGCGCGTCCATGGTGGACCTGATCACCCGGCTGATGTCCATGAAACCGATCTTCTCGTCCAGAAAATGCTTGACCGCAATTTCATTCGCGGCCGACAGCACTGCCGGCATGCTGCCGCCGGCCTTCAGCGCCTCGTAGGCATAGGCAAGGCAGGGAAAGCGCGTCGTATCGGGCTCCTCGAAGGTGAGCGTTCCCAGGGCAACGAGATCAGGCAGGGGGGCCACGCCTTCGAGCCGCTCGGGATAGGACAAGGCGTAGGCAATAGGCCCCTTCATGTCAGGCACGCCGAGCTGCGCAACCATGGACCCGTCGTGATAGGCGACCATGGAGTGGACAATGCTTTGGGGATGAACGAGCACCTTGATGCGGTCCCCGGTGATCCCGAAGAGCCAGCGTGCCTCGATCACTTCGAGGCCCTTGTTCATGAGCGTTGCCGAATCGACCGTGATCTTCCTGCCCATGCTCCAGTTGGGATGCTTCAGGGCCTGTGCCGTGGTCACGCAATTCAGGTCCTTCTGCGACAGGCACCGGAAAGGGCCGCCCGACGCTGTGATCACCAACTCGCGCACTTCGCGGTCCTCGCCGGCATGAAGGCACTGGAAAATAGCGCTGTGCTCGCTGTCCACGGGTAGCATGGTTACGTTCCGGCGCTTGCACTCGGCCATGACGAACTCGCCGGCCGTGACGAGCACTTCTTTGTTCGCAAGCGCGATGACCTTGCCCGCGCGGATAGCCGCCATGGTAGGCACAAGCCCGGCAGTGCCGACGATGGCCGATACGGTCATGTCGGCCTCGGGCGCGGCAGCCACCTCGATCATGCCTTCCACGCCCGACAGGATGCGGACCGGGATGCCGCTGCACCGCTTCCTCAGCTCCCGGGCCGGACCCTCGCCGGCAATGGCGGCAAGGGAAGGCCGGAACCTGCGGATTTGCTGCTCCAGGATGTCGAGATTGTTGCCTGCGGCCAGGGCCGCCACCTTGAAGCGGTCGGGAAATCGCTCGACCACGGAGAGCGTGGATTGTCCGATCGATCCGGTGGAACCGAGTATGGAGATAGTTTTTGCCTTCATTCAAGTGACGCTCTCCACCGCAAGCAGGCTGTCCGACAATTGCTTGCTCGGCGGGGTCTTTTTTCTAGCAAAACTGACAG
>MHDZ01000012.1:6821-7779 GCA_001805055.1 Nitrospirae bacterium GWC2_57_13 | reverse complement strand
GGCCGAATGAGCAGCCAGTAGGCCATGGTCCAGTTGCCCGCGATGATGAAGAAGTTCGCCACCCAGCTCGATACGGCCAGCGTGGACACGCCCGTGAGGCTGTGGCCGATGTTGCAGCCGCCGCCGATCTGGGCGCCGATGCCCATTACCGCGCCGCCGAAGAAGACCTTTAGCAGCTCATCGGCAGGCGGCACTTTCAGCTTCACTTCCTTCAGGAGCTTTGCGCTGATATAGGCGCCGATGGGCACGGTCAGCACATACAGGGCGCTCCAGGAGAACGTTACGCCCAGCAGCGTCCGGGACTCGCTCGCAGACACCTGGGAATCACTGAAGAAGACCGCAAGAAATAACTCCCGCAGCGGCCCGGTGAAGGAGAGCCCGCGGGCCCTGCCCGTATAGTAGCCCGAAGCCCAGAAGGCCACCACAGCGATGATCCCGACAAGGAGGCCGGCCACGGCCCAGGAATACCCCTTCCTGGCCTTCTGGAACGGTTTGCCCTGGAACACAAAGAACAGGAAGACCGCGGAGATCACGGCGATCACGATCCATTTGTTCACACCGATGATGTTATACAGGGTCGGGATCTCCTCCTCGCCCACCCAGACTGCCTGCGAGATCAGTGCCTCATATACGGGCTTCAGGAAGCCGAACTTGGTGAGCACGAGCCCGAAGAAGAAGCCGAACACTGCCAGCACATAGGCCAGATTGCCTTCACCGACGCGGTACAGGATGCCGCTGCCGCAGCCGCCGGCAAGCACAATGCCCATGCCGAAGAGATAGCCTCCGATCACGTTCGCCCAGGGCACGAAGGCCTGGCGATAGAGCTCGCCGCGCACAAAGGAGCCGGACTCCAGATGGTCGAGCCAGCCGATGTCTTCAATGAAGTTCGCGCCGATCATCGCCACGACAAGGGCGAGCAGATAGGCGCGGAACATCGTATAATCCTGGAATAGAATTT
>MHDZ01000012.1:3843-6806 GCA_001805055.1 Nitrospirae bacterium GWC2_57_13 | reverse complement strand
TGATACAGAACCGTCCGCGCTGCAGCACATACCCTAATGCAGCCCCGACCAGCAGGCCGGTCAGCACAAACATGAACATAGAATCCATGCTCCCCTCCTTAACGATTATCCCCCCCCGGGAGTTACTGACGGTTCACTGCTTTTAACTGCTGTCGGAGTTAGGGCTTCTTGATGAACAGCTCCCACATTCCCTTATCCTCGAACTTCACCGCCTCGAAACTGAAACCCTGCTTCTCGGCGTACCGCGGGATGCTGTCCTCGGCCGAGGCCGGCGCATCACAAAGAACCTTGAGTGTCTTTCCGCTGCCCAGCTTCTCGAGTGCTTTCTTGGTCAACAGAAGCGGATAGGGGCAGACCCTTCCGAGCGTGTCAAGCGTCTCACTTGGCGTTTCGTCTTTCAGTGCCATTGTTTCCTCCTCAAAAAAATAGAATAATAGTGATGGTGCTTTTTCTGCGGGACCGCGCTGACTGCTCGGGCCCGGCAGTTCTTGTTTTGCCTGTTTCGTCCACGAGAGGGGTTTCCGGCTATGCGCGTCTGTCCAGAGGCGACGGATTCGGCGATGCAGAACGTATGCCGATGATCGCTGCATGATCAGCGAGCCGAGGATTATTCAACTTATCAGAATACGAACTTTCTGTCAATACGCGTTTTGTCGGATTCAGAAAATCGAAACTGTCCTGCACCATAAGATGATTTCATCATCATATAATTACTGCTTATAACAGGGACAGGAGGGTGAGCACAACAACGGCAGTGATGAGCGTGAAACCCGCGACTGCAGCCGCCCTTCTCCGACGGAGTTCAACCTCCCTGCCGCTGTCGAGGAAAGGTGCAAGGAACAGGAGTGCGAAAGCGAGGCCTGGCAGCAGCACTGCGCCCACAAAGGTCCATCGGCCGGGAAAATATTTTGTCAACTCATAGAGAAAAAGAAAATACCACTCCGGCCGTGGACTATACTGGGCCGAGACGTCGACGGACCTGCCGATGGCGGGAGGAAAAAGCAGGGCAAGGACCAGCACTGCTTCGACGACCAGGACCGCCAGGACCGTGATCTCGAAGAAATAATAGGGAAAGAATTGTTTGTCACTCTTGCTGTTCATAGATTACTCTGGTTAGTGAGAGCACTCTGCATTCCGCACTCCGCACTCCGCATTCCGCATTTCTTACATCCCCCCCGATATACCCAGCCTCCTTATCATATGAAAATGCACCCACAGGAACAGGCCGGTCAGAACCGGGAGCCAAAGCATATGAATACTGTAAAACCGCAAAAGTGTACGGCCGCTCACCTCGGCCCCGCCGAGCAGCAGTGTCCTGAGGGGCTCTCCGAGCAGGGGAAGGGAGCCAAGCATGTTCGTGCCCACCACCGTGGCCCAGTAGGCCTTCTGGTCCCAGGGCAGCAGATAGCCCGTAAATCCAAAGGAGAAGGTCAGCAGAAAGAGCATCGTACCCGCCACCCAGGTGAGCTCCCGGGGCTTCTTGTAGGAACCCGTAATGAAAACGCGCAGCATATGCAGCAGGACGGTCACCACCATCAGGTTCGCGGCCCAATAATGCACGGCGCGAAGCACACCTCCGAGCGGAACCTCCCGGTGCAGCCGCTGGACGCTGCGATAGGCCTCGGTCTCCGTGGGCGTGTACTGGGCGGCAAGGAGAAAGCCGGTCAGGACGAGGATGATGAACAAGGTAAAGGCGATCCCGCCGAAGCAGTTAAGATAGCTGATCCCGTCGGGAACGGGCCGGTCAAGAACGCGCCGGTGCCTCGACGTAAATCCCAGCTTCTCGTTCAGATATTCAAAAAAGCCATCTACCCGCATCCCTCGCCTCTCGGTACTTGTATCTCGTCTCTCTAGCCTTTCTACACTAGCCTTTCTACACTTTCACCCCTACCAGCACGGTACCCTTCTCCACTTTCACAGGAAGCCTGGTGAGCGGCGCAGGCGGCGGGCCGGCGATGTTCACGCCGTTCCGGTCATACTTGCCGCCATGACAGGGACAGACGAATTCCTTGGTTTTGCGATGGTAGTTCACGAGGCACCCAAGGTGCGAACAGACCGCGGAAAATGCCGTTACATCATCATGATCAACAACGAGAAAGACCCGCGTACGGATCTCCCTGTCCGACGCGCGATAGACAAGTTCCGCCTTTCTCACACCCTGCCGGGGCAGGTCTTCTTCAGGCAGCAATGGTACAAAGGTGATCGCCCGCTGCCGCAGGCGGGCCGGAGTAAGAACCCCCAGAGCGGGGATCAAAAAACCCAGCCCCAGGAGCCCAAGCAGTCCGAAGAGGGCCTTGCTGATGAAAGCCCGCCGGTCAAGTTTCTTCTCATTCTCCATCGGGGTCATAGTACGCCACCCATGGCCGGGTGTCAATTCCTGCTTGGTCACCGGCTCGCAGCCCTGGCCTCTGAGCGAAAACAATCAGGGTGAGCATTTATGCTCTTAGTTTTTAACTATTCTAATTTGATGATTCCTTACACCGCAAGCACTTAGCAGATGGCACGGCACTTGCTATATCTGGGGATACAAGACCGATTCAGTCCTAAAACTACAATTTGAACTTCCGGCTGCTTATGACGGCAGGCCAGGAACGAAGGTCACGACGCCTTCCTCAGTATGCCGGCATGCCTGCGCGCTGCCTGCACATGGTAAGGTTTTTTTAGCCCGCATAAATGTCTCACTGCGCACGAGGACGCAGACGCTCGCATGACATTATCAGCTCTTCGAAATACTGCGATCAAGGGAAACACGACCTCAGCTCAGAGACGTTATCTTGAGCTCTTCCTGGTCCTTTGCCTCGCTATCCTGCCGCTTCTTGCGTCCGTCGTCATCTTTACGGATAACCATCCTGACCTGAGGGAGCGGTTCGATTGCGCCGCCTGCAGGTCCGGCGAAGACCTGTCTTCGGCCGATACTACACAGGATGCGCCGGTGCTGACTCTCCAAGATGCTTCGCTACTGC
>MHDZ01000012.1:1679-3830 GCA_001805055.1 Nitrospirae bacterium GWC2_57_13 | reverse complement strand
GGAGGTCAGCCTTTCCAACGAGGCAACAGGCGCAACATTGCGGCCAAGATCGCCGCCTTTCAAAATTGGATATCATGGGTCGTACTATTCTGCATAAGCGTACCTAAGACAGAATCATCAGGAGGAAGTATGAAAAAGTTTGTATTGGTTCTTTCAGGCCTGTTTACAGCGCTCTCACTGGTCTTCGCCTTTACACCGGCCGATGCCGGAAAACCTGTACCTCCGTCTACCAACATGGTCGTAGGCCGGCCTGCCAAGGGCATGTATTGCGCTGATCCGTCAGGCTGGATCAATCAGGGATACAAGATCTATGTCTGGGGCAACGCAACGCCCGTCAAAGCCCAGGCCTTTGATGCAAATGGCTTCCTATTAACCCCCGCAGCAGGCATCACGTATGCGATCCCTGGCACGGGCCAGACCGGGGCCATGACCCTTTCTGATGCAACGAACAAGGTCTACACGGCCTCACCGAACAGTCTGCGGGCCGACATGATCTACACCGGCGACTCCATCATCCGGTACACCGCCAACGGCAATACCTTTGACGGTGTGGTGCGGAGATGGAACGCCAAGTGCGACGGCTGCCATGCGGTCCCGCCGCCCCATGCGATCCAGAACGCAGGCAGCAACGGCACCAGCACCTGCCGTACCTGCCACACGGAATTCGGCGCCCACATGATGAAGTCGCACGCCTACCGGGTCCCGAGCAACCAGGTCAACACGTCCGAAGGATGCTATCAGTGCCATCCGAGCCCCTGCTACTCAGGCATCCATGCAGGCAAGTTCCCGAACGATCCCATCGGCTGCGCCACCTGCCACGGCACGCTGGCTGACGCTGCCGTGGGCCAGGGCAGATATCCGGGCCAGCTCGGCTTCCCGCGCTGCGAGAACTGCCATGTGAGTACTCAGAGGCAGCCGGTTCCCTATGCCCAGCAAGCGGGCGTGGAATTCAAGAGCTCCGTGGGCCACGGCAGACCGAGATCAGCCAAGGCCCTGTGCATCACCTGCCACAACTCGATGCATATGGAGACCAAACCCACGGGTTGGGGCGATGGCGTAAACAACAACTGCCAGAAGTGCCATCAGAACATGCCCACTGCCAATAACATGGGGCCTGTTTGCGGCAACTGCCACGATCATTCGTTCGACCCCCATTGGGTCACGAAGTAGATCATTCTATTACACTCCGGGCCGCACCTCGCACAGGTGCGGCCTTTTTTTGGGATGCGAAGGGGCGCTGCGCCCAACCGTATGTGCAGGAGAAGGGAACAATGAAAAATTTTACGCGCGGCCTTATCCTTATATTCGTCGGCACCATCGTTTCCTCGAGCCCTGGGTTCGCCGAGGAAAAGCGCAAAACGATCCGGTATGCGGGCGTCGTTCAGGATGTGAATACGCGGGATAAGACGATCGTCGTGGGCAAGGAAAAGAAATCCCTGGCAATGCTCTTCGACGCGGCGAACGCTGCGTTCTTGAATGTCGAGGGCTTGCAGGACTTGAAAGTGGGTGACAGGGTCGTGATAGACTACGACGCGGAGCGGGGAAAAACGATCGCTATAACCGTGACCAAGGAACCTTGAGGCATTTCAGGGAAGGACGTCTGCTCAATTGGCAAACGGTATAGAAGGCCGCATCCCGCTTTTATGCAGGGTGCGGCCTTTCTTTTTTGAAAGTTATTCCGGCCGGACGATGGTGGGCGTGATGAAGATCAGAAGTTCGGACTGGGAGTCGAAGACCCCCTTCTTCTTGAAAAGCCATCCGAGGATGGGGATCTTGGACAGGAACGGCACACCCGCCTCGGTCTCGCCTTCGTTCTTGGTGTAGATGCCGCCGAGCACCACGGTCTCGCCATTGTTCACCACCAGTTCGGCATTTGCATTCCGCTTCGTGATGGTGGGGATGCCGTCCACCGTTCTCGTGAAATCGGCCTCGGACTTTTCCACCTTTATGATCATGGACACCCGGTTGTCCTGGGTGACCGTCGGCGTCGTGGAGAGCATCAGGCTCGCCGAAATGGTCTTGACGTCCGCCGTGGTCCCCACGGTAGTGGTGCTCAGCACCTTGATGGGAATGTCCACGCCCGAGGAGATCCTGGCCTCCCGGTTGTTCATGGTCATGACCTTGGGATTGGACAGGATCTTGCCGTTGCCC
>MHDZ01000012.1:0-1656 GCA_001805055.1 Nitrospirae bacterium GWC2_57_13 | reverse complement strand
CAGGTCCAGGGACAGCTTGCCGCCCAGCTTGCCGAAGGTTACGCCGAGCACACCGCCAGACCCCTGCCCCACTCCGGCCGGCAGGTTCACTGCATAGGCATTACCGCTGGGACCGATGTCGCCCGATGATGGATAGAAAGCCCCGCTGCCGATCAGGGGCGACCCTGCTCCCGTGCTGCCCAACCCCGTCGACCCTCCCGAGACCGTGGTGGTCCCCTGGGAGCTGTTCATCGTATACTTGCCGCCCCACTGAACGCCCAGTTCGCGGGCATAGTTGCTGTTCACCTCAACGATCTTCGCCTCGATCAGCACCTGGGCCACGCGCACATCAAGATCTTTCAGCAGCCGCTCCATACGGTCCAGGTTCAACGAAAGGTCCCGCACGATGATGGCGTTCAGTCGCGTGTCCATGGAGACCTTGGCGCGGTCGCTCTTCACCTTCTCCACCACGGTGAGGATGTCCTTTCCACTCGCGTGGCCCAGGAGGAACACGCGCGCGTCCATGTCGGCGTCGGTGGCCTCGGCAATGGACAGGACGCGCATGATATTACCCTCGCGCACATAGGTGAGCCCCTTGGTCTTCAGGATGGCATCAAGGGCTTCCAGCAGGTCCACATCCTTCAGGCTGAGGGTCACTGTGCCGCTCACGTTATCGCCGAGGATCATGTTCAGATTCGACGCCTGGCCCACGGCCCTCAGCACGTCCTTGATGTTCGCGTCCCGGAACTCCATGGTGAAGCTCGACCGGTACTTCCGGATATCGACCTTCTGGGCCTGCGCGGGCACTGCAAAAACAGCAAGCAGTGCCGCAACAGCCATCGCCGGTCGAATAGATTTATGCATCAGAGATCTCATACGCAACTCCTCCGGAGACCGTTCATCTCCCCAGCGAAAAATCCTCAAGGAACATTTCCTCGCGGCCTCCGGCAGCGGTCATAAGAACCACGCTTTTCTTCCGGATGTCCACAAGCCGCCGGTCTCCCACCATGCTCCCTTCGTGAAGCACTTCGCCACCGATGATGGCGAGACGGACGTTCTTGCTGTAAATAATGCCGGTCAACCCTCCCGAAGCAGACCCCTGCTGCTGCGGCACACGCGCCTGGCCTGCCGGGGGACCGGAAAAGGGACGATCAAAGGGGTCCCTGCCCCAGTCCGCTTCTGACTGCTGCTGGGCCTGAGGAGCGGGACGGCGCGCTGAAGGATAGAAGGGATCGCGCTCGTCGCCTTTCTGCGCCCAGGCAGTCACCGGCGCGACCATCAAGATAAAAATGGCTATATATAATAAGCTTCTTTGCATGGCTTCAACTGGTACCTTCTTGACTTCCTGCCCTCTTAACCTTTTCATCTTTCTTAACTTCCAGCCCTTCACTCCCCACTCCGCATTCCGCACTCCGCACTCCGAATTCCGCATTCAACCGTCATTTCGTCAAGTACGTGACCGCCTCGATCGACGCGGCGCAGACCGAGGACGAATCAGGACAGGATTCAAGCCGGATCTTCTTGATGTTCACGACCCGGGAGAGGCTCTCGAGCCGCTTGAAATAGGCGGCAAGGTCACGATACCGGCCCTTGAGATCAAGGTTCATTGAAACTTCCTTGTACTCATTCTTGTCGATCTCCTTTGCAGGATTGACCGACACCAGGTCCACCCCCATC
>MHDZ01000011.1:7673-9144 GCA_001805055.1 Nitrospirae bacterium GWC2_57_13 | reverse complement strand
ATAAGCATTTGATGCGGGCCCCGCTCCGTGTCAGCGACTATTTGTAGGCGGGACGGAGACGGAGAGAGTACGCAGAGTTTGAAGCAGCGGTCAGACCTAAGTGTGAAGAGTTCGGAGTTCATAGTTAGTAGTAAGGCGATGAGCTGCGAACTGATAGCTGAACGCTACGAGCTAACAGCTGACTACCGCCTACTCATTCTTCATTTCTTTTTTAATGGCCGTCATGAGCGTCTCAACGGACGGATAGTTCCTGAGTCGCCCGGACTCATCAGGGTACGTCCGTCAGGTGATGCCGGGGTTTCCGCCGCCGTCGTCGAGGTCCTTGCCGTTGATCCTGACCGTAGGCGATCCACGGATGCCTTTTTCCACAGCCTCATCGTAATAGACCGTGGTGTAGACGACCTCGGCCTGCAAGCGTAGTTCAGCCAGCGCCTGGTCGAGGTTCTGGCGGAGCTGGTGATAGGACCCGCACATTTCAGAAAAAAAGCATTCGATCTTCATGAGGATAGTATCGGCCGCGGATCCGGTGAGCGCTGTCAGAGCTCGTCCGTCCGCGGCCACTTTGCTGCTAGGCGATCTGAATGATCTGGACGGGGCATGAGTCCGCGGCTTCCTGGATCTTGTCGAGCAGGTTCTCAGGCGCCTCGCCTTCGGCATTACTGCCGCCGACGCGGAATTTCGTCACGACTTGACTGAAGGTGTCGCCGGGGTTCTGCTCGAAGAATTCCGGGCAGATTACCCAGCAGGTCTCGCAGGCGGTGCACTCTTCACGGGCGATGGTCACTTTCTTTGCCATGGTTCGATCCTCCTTTTGGAATGTTATTCGTTGCTGCTTGTTGTCCCGGCAGGGCCATAGTGCGGTCTCCGACCGCAATTGAAAATTGGAAATGTCAAAGTGCACATTTGAGGTATGGCCTAATGCCATATTATCTTGAACATTCGCGCGACTATGTCAAATCTTGGATAGAAATAGCACAGCACGCAATCCTGCGTCGCCAAAGCTTTTCCTGTTGCGAAGGGCAGGGGAAAGGGCCTGCTATTTTCGCATCGCGCGATCCACGACCACGTCTTCGGCCCAGGAGAGGGCGGCCGAGACAGCGGGAAAACCGATGGTGCTCGTGAGCAGCACTATGGCATGGCGGATCTCATCGGGCTTCGCGCCTGCTTCGAGGGCGCGGCGGGCGTGGGAATGGACCGAGCCTTCAGAACGGACCGAAGCCGCTGCGGCAAGCTGGACCAAATGGGACGTCTTCTCGTTCAGCGGTCCGGCAGCGCGCGTTGCTTTTCCCAGGTTCTCCACCGCTTTCATCAGTCCTTTGTATCGCTTCTGCATGTTCTGGTACTGCGCTGGCAGCTTCGGCATGGCAGCCTCCTGATTCGCTTATGCGGAATTGAAAATTGGAGATTAGAAATTGAAAAAATTAAAAAGGACACTTCGAATTGTCCGGCATCTCCGGGTTGTGCTGCGGAG
>MHDZ01000011.1:0-7620 GCA_001805055.1 Nitrospirae bacterium GWC2_57_13 | reverse complement strand
GTCGCCATTGACGCGCCCCGGCACCTGTGGTACGCTTTCTCATCATGGATATCCCCGGCTATCTGCAGAGCGTCGTAACGTTCCTGGCAGGCCAAATCGGCCACCGGTCCTATGAGGACCCGCAGCGCCTCGACCAGGCGGCTGATCACATTGCCGGCAGGTTTGCTGCAGCTGGTTATGCTGTGGCGCGCCAGCCCTTTTCCTTCCGCGGCGCTGTCTATCACAACATCATCGCAGAACTGAAGGGCAGCACTGCTCCCGGCCAGGTCCTGGTGGTGGGCGCCCATTACGACACGGTGCGCACAACACCGGGGGCCGACGACAATGCGAGCGGCGTGGCAGGCATGCTGGCACTGGCAGAGCTGCTTGCCCGGTCCAAGCCGGCCAGCACGGTCCGGTTCGTGGCCTTCGCTCTTGAGGAGCCTCCCGCCTACCGGACCCGCCACATGGGGAGCTATCACTACGCCAGGAGCCTGAAGGAGAAGGGCGAGGACGTGCGGGGCATGATCTGTTTGGAGATGATCGGGTTCTTCAGCGATGACCGGGGATCGCAATTCTACCCGCTGCCGTTCTTCAAGCTCGCCTTTCCTTCCAGGGGGAACTATATCGCCCTTGTGGGCAACATGCGTTCCAGGAAGTTCACCCAGGTGATCGTTGGTACCTTGCGAAAAGCCGCGGACCTGCCGGTGGTGAGATTGAATGCCCCGCCCGTGGTGCTCGGCATCGACTTTTCCGACCACTGGTCCTTCAACAAGTTCGGCTATCCCGCGCTGATGGTAACGGATACGGCCTTTTTCCGGAACCGGAACTATCACGCGCCTACAGATCTGCCGGATACGCTGGATTATGCGCGCATGGCAAAGGTTGTTGAGGGGCTGAAGGCGGCGATCGAGGAATGGACGGGGTGTGTGGAGTAATGAGTGCGGAGCGGGGAGGGCGGAGTTAGGAGTGGGGATGCAAGAGGCAGGATACAGGATACAGGAGAAAGAGCTTAGATCTAAAAGGTGATGGCTGAAGACTGATTGCTGACAGCCGAAAATTGAGAGCGAGTTAAGCGTAAGGCTAAGGGGTGAAGCGGGAGAAGCAGATTGACATTCACGGCTCGCCATTGTATGCTGTTTTATCTGGAACACACTGAATATACAGAGGCAATTCCATGTTGTTGAAGCGGATCAAAGAGACAGCGGCGCTTTTTCCTGAAAAAACCGCGCTCCAGATGCGGGAGGGCGACCACTACCGGAAGTATTCTTATAAGGACCTGGTGCGCATTATCGCATCGGTTGCAGGCGCCTTTGCCGCACGAGGCATCAAAAAAGGCGACCGAGTGGCCATTTTTTCCGAGAACCGGCCGGAGTATGTCTTCGCCTATCTTGCCACCATTTCCCTGAAGGCCGTGGTTGTCCCTCTTGACTCCCAGCTGACAGAAAAGGAAGTTTCCGTGCTTCTCCGGAACGCCGAGGCAAAGGTTGTCTGCGTGTCAGCCTCGACGCGCGCCAGGCTTCCGCAGGACAGCGGCCACCAGGTGATCTCCTTTGACGTTGACAGCGGGCTTTTCTTCGGCGAGATGATGAAGGCCGGCCTGGCAGCTCCGTCACCTGCTGCCCCCGCAGCTTCCGATCTCGCGGCGATCCTTTACACCTCGGGGACCACGGGCGATCCCAAGGGCGTGATGCTGACGCAGGGGAACCTGGCGTCGAACTGCGACAGCGTCATGAAGCTGAACATCGTCTGGAGCAGCGACAATATGCTGATGATCCTTCCGCTGCACCATACCTATGCGGCCATGATCTGCATGCTGCTTCCGCTTTCCCTGGGCGCGACGGTCACGATGCTGAACAGCCTGAAGGGGCCCGACATTCTGCGGTGCATGCAGGAAACAAAGATCACGATCATGGCCGGCGTGCCGCAGCTCTATACGGCGATGCGCCGGTCGATCTTTGACGAGATCGGCAAGAAGCCTGCGTTGGTGCGGCTGCTCGTCAGGCTCTTCCTTTCAGCGAGCATCCTGCTTAGAAAAAAGGCGGGCGTGAACATCGGCAAGATCCTGTTCGGGAAGGTCCACACGAAGTTCGGCCCCTCGTTCCGGCTCTTTGCGAGCGGCGGGGCGCGGCTGGAGCCGGACGTGCACCGGGACATGACGAGCCTGGGTTTCACGATCGTCGAAGGATACGGCCTGACCGAGACATCGCCTCTCAGCTGCTTTAATCCCATTGAACGTCCGAAGGCCGGGTCCATCGGCATCCCCATCCCCGGCGTGGAAGTGCGGATCGCGGATTCCGACGAGAAAGGCATGGGGGAGATCGCGGTGCGCGGCCCGAACGTCATGGCAGGCTATTATATGAAGCCGAAGGAAACGGCGGCGGTGCTGAAGGACGGCTGGTTCCATACAGGCGATCTGGGATACAAGGATGCCGACGGCTACTTCTTCATCACGGGCCGTTCCAAGGAGCTCATCGTCCTTGCGAGCGGCAAGAACATCTTCCCCGAAGAACTCGAAAAATATTACAAGCAGATTCCGTCGATCAAGGAACTGTGCCTGGTCCAGACGGACCGGGGGCTCGAAGCGGCGGTGGTGCCGGATTTCGATTATCTCCGGAAGATGAACCTGTCGAACTCCCGCGAGACCATCTCAGCCGAGATCGAGGACCTGGCCAGGGACCTCTCGCCCTACAAGCGCATCATGGGCCTCAAGATATTCAAGGAAGCGCTGCCTGCCACGCGCCTGGGCAAACTGAAGCGCGCGACGGTCCGCGAGCTTTATCTTGCCGGCGTGGAGCCGCAGGCTCCGCAGCAGACCATGAGCGATGAAGATCGGGATCTCCTTGCGAGCGAGGAGGGCAGGAAGCTTCTTGCCTGCCTTGCGCCGTTCACTTCGAAGAAGCCTATCGCCGCTGAGGACAACCTGGAGCTCGATCTGGGCCTCGACTCGCTGTCCCGCGTCGAGCTGGTGGTGAGCATCGAGAAGACCTTCGGCCTGGTGCTGCCCGAGTCCTTCGGTTCCGAGATATTTACGGTCAGGGACGCAGTGCTCAAGATTCAGGACCTGATCGAAAAGGGAGGTGACGGCGCCGGCGAGCGGGTAACGCTGTCGTGGGCCGAGATACTGCAGCAGGAGCCTTCCGACGAGATCAAGGGGTCGGTGCAGTTCAAAGGGGGCCTGATAAACAACGTCGGCCGGTACCTCATTCGGACGCTGTTCAAGCTCATTTTTCTTGTCTTCGGCGGCATGCGCGTGGAGGGTGTTCAGAACCTGCCGCGCAAGGGTCCGTACATCATCGCGCCAAACCACCTGAGCCTGGCTGATGCGCCGCTGCTCATGTCCGCCATTCCCTGGCGCATCGGGTCGCAGGTCTATTTCCTGGGCATCACCAAGTTCTTCGGCGGCCCCGTGACGTCCTGGATAGCGCGGCAGACTCAGGTGATCCCCGTGGACATGGAGACGAAGCTCTACAGCGCGCTGCAGCTCTCAGCCCATGTGCTGCGCCGGAACAGGGTCCTCTGCGCCTTTCCCGAAGGGACCCGTTCCCGCGACGGCAGCCTCAAGGAATTCAAGAAGGGCGTCGGCATGATCGCGAAGGAACTGGATGTGCCGGTCGTTCCGGTGGCGCTCCAGGGGACCTATGAGATGATGCCGACGGGAACGCTTCTGCCGAAGCCGGGAAAGGTCTCGGTCATCATCGGAAAGCCGCTCTATCCCGGCGGGATGGATTATGATGAGATCGCGAAGCGGCTGCGCGAAGAGGTCGTGAAGCTGATGGAGGGGTGATCAGCGAGTATCCAGGTGATGCTGGAAGTTGAGAGGCTGGGAAGGTAAGAGGGTAAGAAAGGGCGGCGACGCAGAGAAAGAGCCCTTTTTTTGATTTTTTTTTGCGTTCATATGCATCACAGGTCTTTTTCAGAATGAAAAGCTTGTCTACTAAACAGGAGGCGATGATCCTATGAACAAGGCCCGAATAGTTCTGGTGATGATCCTTACAGCCATGCTCGCATCATGCAAGACAACGGGAGGCCCCCAGTCCTTTGATCAGATCCTGCTGCGGTCCGACCGGCCAAAGATCGCCCTGGTGCTGGGCGGCGGCGCGGCCCGGGGATTCGCCCATGTGGGCGTGATCCGCGCGCTGGAGCAGGAGCGCATCCCCATCGACATGGTGGTGGGCACGAGCGTGGGCAGTCTTATCGGCGCAATCTACGCCTATGACGTGAACAGCTTCGAGCTTGAGTGGACGGCCTTCACGCTGGAAAAGGAGCACCTCTTCGACTACGCCTTGATGTCGGCGCTGACAGGCATGGGCGCGGTGAAAGGGGACAAGCTCGAGAACTTCATCAAGACCAAGATCCCCGTGGAGAACATCGAGAACCTGAAGCTGCCCTACGCGGCCGTTGCCACGGACCTGAACCGGGGCACCCGCGTGGTCCTGGACAGCGGGTCGATCGCCAAGGCGGTCCGGGCGAGCAGCGCCATTCCCGGTGTGTTCCAGCCTGTGCAGTACCAGGGCAAACTGCTGGTGGACGGGGGCGTGGTCGACAATATCCCCATCTCCGTTGCGCGGGACATGGGCGCAGACATCGTGATCGCCGTGGACATCGGCGAGAACGTAACGAACTTCAATCTTACCAACCTTTTTGACGTTATCCTCCAGGCGGTGAACATCATGTTCAACGACAATGTTGCTTTCAGGAAGAAGGACGCCGATGTGCTGATCACGCCTGCCGTGGGAAACGTGGGCATGCTGGACTTCACGCAGAAGAAGCGGGTCATGCAGGCGGGGATGGAGGCGACGCAGAAGGCCCTGCCCGAGATCAGGAGCAAGGTCGAGGACTGGGCCCAGGGCAAGGTGACGAAGAGATGATGACGGGGAAGATCAAGCTCCTCCTCGAGATGATCAAGTTTGAGCATACCATTTTCGCCCTGCCTTTCGCCTTTACCGGAGCGGTGCTGGCGGCAAACGGCATGCCGCCCTGGGTCACCCTGTTCTGGATCACCGTGGCCATGGTGGGAGCGCGGTCGGCCGCCATGGGATACAACCGTCTCGTGGACCGGGAGTTCGACGCCGTCAACCCCCGGACCAAGGACCGCGCACTGCCTCTGGGTCTGGTCACGCCGCGGCAGGTGATCATTTTCACGGCCGTTTCGTCGCTCCTCCTCGTTGCCGCGTCTTTCATGTTGAATCGCCTGGCCTTTTTTCTGTCGCCCCTGGCGCTGGCAGTGGTGTTCTTCTATTCCTACACCAAGCGGTTCACCGCTTTTTCCCATGCCTTCCTGGGCTTAGCCATTTCCCTAGCTCCCATCGGCGCCTGGATCGCCGTGACGGGCAGGCTCGACGCGCCTGCGCTGGTCCTCGGCATTGCGGTCCTGTTCTGGCTCGTGGGGTTCGATGTTCTCTACGCGCTTCAGGACGTTGAGTTCGACAACAACGCAGGGCTCCACTCCATCCCGCGTCTGGTCGGCGTACGAAGGGCCCTCTGGATATCCCGCGCTGCGCACGCTGTCACGGTAGTAGCCCTGATCGTCCTTTCCGCGGTGCTCACCCTGGGTTGGTTCTACCTTCTTGGCGTGATCATCGCAGCGGGATTGCTCGTCTATGAGCATTCACTGGTGAAGGAGGACGACCTGTCCAAACTGAATATCGCTTTCTTCAACATGAACGGCTACCTGAGCGTGGCGATCTTCCTGTTCACCCTCCTTGAGGTGCTGCTGTAAAGCTTCGGGTCCGTTGTCCGGCGCCTGGGGAGGCAGGAGAACGTTTCCCTTGTCTGCCGGACCGACCTGTGCTATATTTTTATACTAATAGTCGTCATTGCAGGGGGGAAGATGGGGTTGTATGAGATCATCGGGTATCCGCTGCTTCTGGTAGGCGTGCTTGAGATTGTCCTGGCAGCGGTCGTCCTGAGGCAGAATCCGCGAAGGAGTCCTGTAAACAAGTCGGTTGCCGCATTCGCGTTCTTTTCAGCGGCCTTTGCGCTGAACACGGCGGTCATGTATCTGCGCGCCGGCATGGGGCTCGATATCGATCTCGTGGCCCGCCTGAACTGGATCGGCTGGCTCAGCATACCCGCCTGTCTGCAGGTGCTGTATTATATGCGCGATGAGAAGAGCCGGGCGGCTTTTCTCATCGGTCTCGTCCTGTATCCCTTCTGGACCATTCTGTACCTTCTGAGCATCTTTACCGATCTTGTAGAAGTGGACGGGTATTCACTTATTCCCTATATCAACAAGACCGGCCCCCTGGAGGATCCGGCCCGGCTGATCGGCGCGATCCTGATCATCTGGGTCGTTGCGGAGATCTTTCGGCTCAGAAAGGAACTCACCGGCATCCGCAAGGCTCAGCTGAACTATTTTTTTCACGGGACCCTGATCTTCGCCGGTTCGTCGGCCCTGGCTGTCGGTTTTCTGCAGTTGGTAAGCGGTTTCGGCCTTGAGCCGGGGCTGGGGTCCTTTCTGAGCTTTCCCTGGGTGGCGCTGACCTTTTATGCCATGACGCGCTACCGGCTTTTTGATATCCGCATCGTCCTCTCCCGATGGCTCACGGTGGCTCTGCTCTTCATCGTCCTTTCGTCCGTGCATCTTGGTCTGTTCAAACTGATGCAGCCTTATATCGGCGCTGCAGCGGCCATCCTGCTTTCGCTCACCGTGATCGCTGTTGTGCTGTTCGGGACGCCGGTGCGGCCGCGCGTGCAGGCCTGGATGCACCGGATCGTCGTGGGCGGCAAGTTCGATTATCAGCGGATCCTGAGAGAGTCGTCCCGGGCGGTCATTTCGATCCTGGACCTTGACGAGCTCCTGAAATACACCATCGACAGCATGCGCCGGAGCCTCGGCGTGGGTAACGTGTTCCTTTTTCTGCAGGACGCCAAAGGGCGGTTTTTGATGCGGCAGGGCTTCGGTTCGGCCAGAATGGCGGCAGAGAGCGCGCCGCTGGAGGCGGACGTCATCCGTCTCGTGAAGGACACGCAGCATGTGGTCATCCGGGAGGAAATGGAGGGCCTGCTGCCGGAGCGTGAGTTCAGCGGCCTCAACACCGCGCTGCAGGAGCTAGGCGCCGAACTTATTGTTCCGCTCCATTTCAAGGGACAGATGCAGGGTGTTCTGACGCTCGGGTACAAGGGAAGCGGAGAACCCTATATCCAGAGCGATATCGATCTTCTGGAGGCCCTGGCAGGCCATGTGGCGATAGCTATCGATAATGCCCGGCTCTTTGAAGAGGCCCGCCAAATGCGCGAGTCGCTTAATGAGAGCGAGGAACGCTACCGCGTGATGGTGGAAACAACGGTAAAGAAATATCTGTCGTCCTGACCGCCGGAGCAGCGCCACAAAAAGAGCGGAATGACCGATTCGTCATTCCGTCTTCTGCATTCAGGAGCGCTGAAGCCTGGTTCACTTCGGCTGTTCCTGCTGCTCATCCTTCCGTGAGCTTTTCCGGTTCTTCCTTCCAGCCAGATAGGCCTCAACAGGCCGCCAGCCGAAGGAGGCGCTCTTTGCCGCGGCTTTTGCCATGCCGCTTGCGAGCTTCTGTGCTACGAGCCCCAGCGCCATTGCGATGCCGATGAAGGGCAGAAAGACCGCGAAGATCAGTCCGAGGATCGGCGCTGTTGCCAGGACCACTCCCACGGGCGCCTTGA
>MHDZ01000010.1:70977-85627 GCA_001805055.1 Nitrospirae bacterium GWC2_57_13 | reverse complement strand
TGCACCTCCGAGTGAGTGCGCCCTGCCGGGCGCACAAAGAAAGGGGCCCGCCACTGGCGCGGGCCCCTGTTCCGGAGGATGGGGTGCTTCCGGGTTGATCAACCGAAACTGAGCAGCGGGTCCGGCACCTGCACAGGGCTGCCCGGCGATTTCTGATTTCCAAGTTCGTCCGAATGTGTCACGATCTTCTTGTCTACCAGCAGGCGGAATATCTTCCGGACGCAGTCGTCAAGCGAGAGCTTGTCCGTTTCGATCTCGAGCTCGGGCTGTTCCGGCGCTTCATAGGGATCATTCACGCCGGTAAAATGCGCGATCTCGCCTTTGCGGGCTTTCTTGTAAAGGCCTTTCGGGTCCCGCAGCTCGCAGACCGCCAGGCTGCACTTCACGAAGACCTCTAGAAATTCGTCTTTCGGGAACATATCCCTGACCATCTGGCGGTCCGTACGGAAGGGCGACACAAAGGCCACGATGGTGATCAGCCCTGCGTCAATAAAGAGCTTTGCCACTTCTCCCACACGGCGCATGTTCTCTTTCCGGTCTTCGGCCGTGAAGCTGAGGTTCTTGTTCAGCCCATGCCGGATATTATCGCCGTCCAGAATGTATGATCGCAGCCCGTACCGGAACAGCATATGCTCCAGCTGGTTGGCCACCGTGGATTTGCCCGACGACGGCAGACCCGTGAGCCAGATGACTGTCGAACTGTGCCTGTTCAATGCGCAGCGGTCCTCTTTTTTGACGAGAGTACAGTGCCACTTGATATTGTTGGGCGAAAGAAACATCGTAATCCTCCTGGCCTGCTGTTGTAGTGTTCTGACGGAGTGCTTCTGTAATTCGCTCCGCCGACAACTAAAGTAGCAACATGCGTGCCAATGCGCATGCCGTCAACTGGCTGAAAAAATGCGATAAATTGTATGTAGTTTTTTCGGATAGTCTGATTTTGGACAAATTGCGGGTCATAATTCGACAGTAAATCATTCAAACATGGGTAAATACGTTAGCGGGGAGAATCTTCAGCTTTTGCCGGGAAATGTGCAGGCGGCCTTCCGCTTCTGATATTTTTTCGTACCGAGAACCATTATTGAAGCAGGAGATTTGGCTTTTTACGTTCGGTTCAGCGGAAATTGTTGCCACGATTCCGCAAGGTCTTTGCCGTAAGTTTTTTATTGACGACCGAACGATGTATTCCTATTATATCTCTGTCAGGAAATTCAGCTGCTTTCTGCTGTTCCCGTCCGGACGGTGAGGTCGCAGATCCCGGCGCGATAGAGATTAGCGCGCAGCCCGCCACTGTAGGTTGGGAACAGCTGCTACGCTGATGCCATGAAGTTGTTTAAAAAGGAAGAGGAGGTTGTCTGAATGAATGATTATGCCGAGTCCGGGAATTGGGCGGGATGTAATCAGCGCTGGAGCCGTTCACTTTTGCTCCTGACTGTCTGTCTGCTCATTCTTGTCTCAGGGAATGCCGCAGCGAACAGCGCTGATGAGGACGGCAGGTGGCGGGGCGCCTTTTCCTTCACGCCTGGCGTGGGACTGCGCCATCTCGGACTCGATGTGGTAGAGACAACGTCGGGCCTCGGTCTCCAAGGAAATCTCTCTAACGATGTCTGGGATTCCGCATTCGCCGCCATGAGCATAGAGTCTCCCGAATATCAGTTCGGCAAGAGCAACTTCGGGTTTACGATCTATGCCTATGCCGCAACGGTCACGCTGGACCATCAATGGGTATCTGACGGAGGAACAAGCCCGAGCGGAACATCCAGCGGATCGCGGGAGGATGTAGGAACCTCGGTCACAGGATATTACTCCTATTTCGTGCCTGCCCTGCATTATCGCTGGCCCCACGCAGGAGGCAGTGAGAGCAAGTTCGCCCTGGGCGTTGGTTCCTGGATGGCTAAGTTCTCCGGTGATATCATTCTGACGCCGGACGACATGCCGGCCCCCGGCATGACGAAGACAAATATTGACGTCAGGGTCAGAAAGCTGGCCTACCTGCTCCTGATGCAGCACAAGTTCGCGAATGGCTGGCAGGCCTACATGTCGCTGGGCGGACCAACATGGGAACAGGAGGGTTTTGAATATAAATTAGAGGAAGTCTCCCTCGTCATCGGTTATACCTTCAGCCTGTGATCATTGCGGCTAGGAGCGGCGCCCCTCATTCAGCAGAGCAGGTAGGCTTCCTTAGACTGACCGGGAGGGATGCAGACTGGGCGACTTGAAACGCTTTGGTGGGCAAGAACGCCTGACTGTCAAGCATATAAAGCAAGCATCATGCTCGTCGTCGATCTTTCCTGCAGAAAACATAAAAAGCCCTCTGCAAGAGAGGGCTTTCTTTTTTTCTGGCTCCCGGAGCAGGACTCGAACCTGCGACATGGTGGTTAACAGCCACCCGCTCTACCAACTGAGCTATCCGGGAATTATATAGACTCTCTGTTATATATACCGCGCGCACTGGCCTGCCGGATCGGGCATAGGAGTGACAATAAATCAGGCTGGTATACATACCATATACCAGCCCCGCGTGTCAACGAAATCTTTGTTTTTCCCGTAGCCTGGGAGTCTACTCACAGGCGGTGCTACCCGCTTTCCTGCCTTTTTTTCAACTCCATGATGACGAGCTTGGCCACCGCCTTGAGCGTATCGAACACGCCCGTGCCGTCCGGAGCCACCGCCTCAAAATCGGGTACACCGCGGGGATTGAGGGCCTTTTTCATCTCGTCGAGAGGCACAACGTTCGGCAGGTCGCGCTTGTTGTACTGCACCACAAAAGAGACATTGTCCAGATTGTAGCCCTGCTCGGCCAGGTTGATGCGAAGGTTCTCGATGCTCTCGATGTTGGCCTCCATCCGCTCGATCTGCGAGTCGGCTACAAAGACCACGCCGTCAACGCCCTTCAGAATGAGCTTGCGGCTGGCATCGTAGAAGACCTGTCCCGGGACCGTGTAGAGATGGAACCTGGTTTTGAATCCGCGGATCTCGCCGAGGGCAAGGGGAAGAAAATCGAAGAACAGGGTGCGCTCCGTCTCCGTGGCGAGCGAGATCAGCTTTCCCTTGCTGTCGGGATTCGTTTTCTTGTAGATATACTGCAGATTCGTCGTTTTGCCGCAGAGACCGGGGCCGTAGTAAACGATCTTGCAGTTTATTTCTCTCGACGAGTAATTGATAAACGACATGGAACGTTCTTTCCTCTCCGTAAATGCTCAGGCGATGATCGTGGCTGACTTAGCCGAACAGCTTGTCGATGTCTTCGTCCGTAATTTCCGCGAAGGGGGAATCGCCGCTCTTGCCAGCGCCTTTGCCTGATTCCACTTTCTGCAGGAGCTGTCCGAATATGGCCCCCAGGACCTCCGCGCTCTTCTTGACACGGAGCCGTACGAGGCCGAGCGACGACCGCTGATCGAAGATAACAACGAGGATGATCCGCTGGCTGATAATGGATATGTGGATGTTGTCCCGCTGCCCTTCGTGGAACAGAATGGAAAACTCCTTTTCACCCAGGAGCTTGGCCATTCCCCCCGTGGCCGCGATGTTGCCGGCCGTAAGGGAAGCGAGCGAAGTGGTGTCCAGATTTTCCGTTTCGCCTGTTGCCGCAATCAACTGGCCGTTCTTGTCGACCAGAAATACGACCTTGCCATTTGCCTGCGCAAGGAGGCGGTTGAGTTCAGCGTCTATGAGCTTGAACTCCTCTTCATACATGACCAGATCGGAACCGAGCATTCGTTTCTCCTTGGTGCTACTGCCTGACGTCCGAGCATGCAGCCGGTGCGCAGATATAGGCTATTTAACCACAGTGCCCGCAAGATTTCAAGGGATATTTTGCTTCTTCCGCCCACAAAAAAAGCCGGGCACGGAGTGCCCGGCTGTCTCAGCGCATGTATTCGCTACCTGTTGGCGACGCTTAGCGGCCAAAGGCCTCCTGCAACTTCTTGAGGCTCTCCCAGTCGGCGTCCACGCCCTGCTGGAACTTCTCGAGCATCCACTCGTTGCCGGGGGCAAAGAGGTGTTTGAACCGCCCCTGGGGCTTGAGCCAATCCTTTATCGGCCTTTTCTTGTCCTTGGGATCATAATTGATGGTCCACTTGCCGCCTTCCACCTCATAGAGCGGCCAGAAGCAGGCGTCCACGGCCAGCTTCGAAAGCTGGATCGCGTCGTTGGTCTGGCACCGCCAGCCGCGGTTGCAGGGGGCTATAATGCCCATGTAGGAGGGACCGTCGGCAGCCAGTGCCTTCTTGACCTTGGTGATAAGGTCCTTCCAGTTATGGGGCGAGGCCTGGGCAGCATAGGCCACGTTGTGGGCTGCCATGATGCGGGTCAGGTCCTTCCGGCGCTGGGGCTTGCCGGGGACCACATCGCCGGCAGGGCAGGTCGTGGTGTCCGCGCCGAAGGGCGTGGCGCTCGACCGCTGAATGCCTGTGTTCATGTAGGCGCCGTTGTCGTAGCAGATATAGAGCATCTTGTGGCCACGCTCCATGGCGCCGGAAAGCGACTGGAACCCGATGTCATATGTGCCGCCGTCTCCGCCGATGGCGATAAAATTCATCTCTTTCTTGATCTTGCCCTTTTTCCGCAGGGCCCGGTACATGGTCTCGATGCCTGAGGCCGTGGCCGCCGAATTTTCGAAGGCACTGTGCATCCAGGGCACCCGCCAGGCCGTGAAGGGGAAGAGGCAGGTCGAGACCTCAAGGCAACCCGTGGCATTCGTAAGCACCACCGGGTTCTCAACAGCAAGCAGCACCTGACGCAGCACAATGGGGGCGCCGCAGCCCGAACACATCCGGTGCCCGCCCGTGAGCAGGTCCTTCTTGTGGGACAGCGATTTTAAGGTCATGGGTTTTTCCTGGGTCGTGCTCATTGAGATCTCCTTATTGTAAATTGAAGACTGGAAATTTTACATTTCAAATTTGCCTTTTCCAATTTTCAATGAGGTCAGTTTCTGACCGTGATATACTCTTTTACCATCTTCACTTTGCCGGTCTTGGCGACCTCGACGGTCTCGTCAATCACCTGGTCCACGTCGAGCGGCATGAGGTCCCGTCCTCCGAGGCCGTAGATCTTGTTGAACAGCACCGGGCCCTTATGCGGATAGAGGGCCGAGGCGATCTCCATGAACATGGGGCCGTAGCCGCCGAAGGAGTCAGCCCGGTCCATGACGCAGACAGCCTTTGCGTTCTTGAGCGCGGCGCCCACTTCCTCATAGGGGAAGGGACGGAACAGCCGGGGCTTCAGCAGCCCGGCTTTTATTCCTTTGTCCCGATACCGGTCGATCTCATCCTTGATCGTTCCGGCCGCGGAATTAAGCGACACCAGCACGACCTCGGCGTCCTCGAGCCGGTAGGTCTCGAATATCTCGTATTTCCTGCCCGACAGCTTGGCGAACTCGGCGGAAACGTCCTGCACCACCTTCTTCACCTTCAACATGGCCTCGTGCTGGGCCCGCTTATGCTCCATGTAATAATCGGGCAGCACCAGTGCGCCGATGCTCTTGGGATTGTCCGTGTCGAGCAACGGGTTGAGCTGCGCGAACTCGCCCACGAATTTCTTGACCTCTTCATCGGGCAGATATTTCATGCTCTCGATGGAGTGGCTGATGATGAACCCATCAAGGCAAACGATGATCGGGAGCCGTACATCCATATGCTCGGCGATGCGCGGGGCCATGACCATGTTGTCATAGGCCTCCTGGGCGTTCTCGGACCAGAGCTGGATCCAGCCCGAATCCCGCATGCCCATGCCGTCGGAATGGTCGCCGTGGATGTTCAGCGGCGCAGACAGGGCACGGTTCACCAGGGCCATGAAGATCGGTAGGCGGTACCCGGAGGCGATAAAGAGCATCTCCCACATGAGGGCCATGCCCTGGGAGCTCGTGGCCGTTGCCACGCGTCCTCCGGCGGCCGATGCTCCGATGGCGGCGCTCATGGCGCTGTGCTCGCTCTCCACCAGGATCATCTCCGTGTCCACTTCGCCGTTGTTCACGAATTCGGAGAACCGCTGCACAATATCCGTTGACGGTGTGATGGGATAGGCCGGCACCACGTCGGGATTGATCTGGCGGAGCGCTTCGGCAACAGCCTGGTTGCCGGTGACCGCCACGGTCTTGGTTGCAGTAGGCATGTTATTTTCCCTCCTCTTCCATCACTATGGCCTTGGCGCCCTTCTTGCCCGGGCACTCCATGGCGCATACACCGCAGCCCTTGCAGTGGTCGTAGTCGAACCCCGTCATCTTCTCATCCTTCACCATGACCGAGGAATCGGGGCAGTAGATCCAGCAGAAGAGGCATTGAATGCAATTTTCTTCGATCCAGCGCGGCTTGAGGGACCGCCAGGACCCTGTCTTGTAAGTATGCGCATTGCCGGCGTCCAGGATGGTGCCGGCGTGCGGCAGTTCTTTCCAATTCATCTGTTTCATCCCAGCTGTACCTCCTCGTATCCGCGCTTGACCGCGGCAAGGTTCCCGTCGATGATCTTCTGGGCGAACTTCTTGCCGAAGCTGCCCTGCACGTCCGCCAGAAGCACTTCCATGCTCACGATGCCCGTTGCCTTGTTCACGGCGCCGAGCATGGTGGAGTTCGGCAATGGTCTGCCGATCGTCTCGATCGCGATCTTCGAGGCGTCAACCGTATAGACCTTCTGTGAAGGCTTGGCCTTGAGCTTGGCCCGAATGTCCTTGGGGTCCTTGCTCGTGTTGATCACGAAGACAGCGTCATCGGTGGCGCCGTCGGCCACGTCGATGGCGTCCAGGAGCGATGCATCCACCACCGCAACGACCATGGGGTTCACCACCGGGCAATGCATTCTGAGCGGGTTCTGGCTGATCCGGTTGTATGCCCGGAGCGGAGCGCCGGCCCGCTCGGGACCGTACTCGGGGAACGCCTGGACATGGCGTCCGCCGCTGAGGCAGGCGTCAGCAAGCACTTTCGCCGCGGTGACCGTGCCCTGCCCGCCCCTGCCATGCCACCTGATTTCCATCAATTCACCCATTGCAACCTCCTCTGCGTAACCTGATATGATCTTTAGATTGAATTGAAGTCGAAGAGAACGAGAAGTACATGAATGAAAAAGACGCGCTGAACGATAAATACGGCAATGAATGGGTTTCGCTGCGGTCTCTGCGGCGTAAACGAGGGAGCGCGCTACAATTCCCGCCGCCCTTCCAGCGCACGCTGCACCGTGCTTTCGTCGGCATATTCGATATCGCCGCCGACAGGAAGTCCGTAGGCTATGCGCGTTACGCTTATGCCGAGCGGCTTGATCAGTTTTGAAAGATAGAGGGCTGTTGATTCACCCTTCACCGTGGGATTCGTGGCAACGATCACTTCCGTCACCGCCCCGGCGCGCAGCCGCTGCATCAGGCTGTCGATGGTAAGGTCTTCGGGACCGATCCCGTCAAGAGGCGACAAGGCCCCGAGCAACACATGATAACGGCCCCGGAATACGCCGCTCTTTTCGAGGACGAGCACATTGCTCGGCTCCTCGACCACGCAGATCCGAGAGTTGTCACGCCGCTCGTCGCTGCAGATGCCGCAGATCTGATCTTCCGTGATCGTATGGCAAATGTTGCAGGACCGGCTGCTGCTCTTGAGGTCCAGGATCGCCTGGGCGATCCCTGCGGCTTCTTCATCCGGCATGGCGAGTATGGCGAAAGCATGCCGCTCCGCGCTTTTCCGGCCAATGCCGGGAAGCTTCATCAGGGCCTCGATGGTCCGTCCCAGCGCCCTGCCCGATATCTCTGCCGCCTGCTTTCCTGCACGATCCGGCCGTGCCCGGCCCGAGGATGCGGCCTGCCCCCCGCCCTGCTTTGCTGCTGCCCTGCTGTCGCGGCGTTCCATTGCGCCGGCGGCCCTAGATCAGCCCCGGGGGGAGACCCATGCCCGCTGTCAATCGGGACATTTCGTCCTTCATGATCTCCTGGGCCTTGCGCAACGCTTCGTTCACGGCGGCCGATATCAGATCCTGGAGCATCTCGATATCCGCGGGATCAACTACCGACGGGTCGATCTTGATCGAGAGGACTTCCTGGCGGCCGTTGGCTACGACCGTCACCATGCCCCCGCCCGATGAGGCCTCGACAGTCTTTCCAGCCGCCTCTTCCTGAAGCTGCTTGACCCGCTCCTGCATCTGCTGGGCCTGCTTCATGAGATTATTCAAAAGGTTCTTTGACATTTCAGCTTCCGCCATCCTGCTCATGAAGATTAAAGGGACAAGAAATACTATGATAAAAAGATTTCGCTTCCTTTGCAAGCAAAATCGTGTTTTTTATGGCGCCATAAGAAGATTAAATGGCCTGTGCGGCATGAGCACGCACTAGTACGCGTCATCATCGGTGTCGGCAGGGATATGTTCCCCGCCGAAGATCTGCAGGGCGTCCTGCACGATCGGGTCCGGCTCTGCAGGAGCCCTGCGCTTCTTTGCATCGCTGCTTTTCCCCGCAGCAGGCCCTTCCGCTCCCAGCAGCCGGAAGGCGATCTTGAAACTGGTACCAAGCGCCTTCTGCGCCTGCTCTTCGATAAAGGTCCGGTTCTCCTTTTTCTCAACAAGCTCGAGGTTGAAGCTTCCGCCTTTCACCCCGATGGTCAGGAGATCGCTGGACCGCTCAAGCTGCCTGCTGTGGGCAAGGGCCGATGCCAGGCTCGGCTTTGTTGTCTTCACCGCCGCCAGGATCCGCCCCCAGTCCTCTCCGCTGCCTGTTCCACCGCTCTCAGGCCGGGACCGCGCAGACCTGTGCTCCGGTGCATAGGAGGCAGCTGCTTCGCGCACCTCGCCTGCCGGCCGGCCCGGCAGGGAAGCCGGCGAGCCAAGCCGGGATTCCAGGGACTGAACGCGGCCCAGGATCTCCCCAAGGGGCCGCAGCGGCTGGAGGCTGCAGAGCTTTATCAGCCCCACCTCGAAAGTGAAGCGTTGATTGGCAGACCAGCGCATCTCCTCCAGCGTTTTGGACAGACTGTCGAAGATCAGGATCAGCCGCTCCGGATCCGCTTCCCCGGCCTGCTGTTTTATGGACTCGAGGTCCGCAGCGGGCAGCTCCAGGATGCGCCCGGGATCGGAGGCTGTCCGGGCTACAAGAAGGTTCCTGACATGTTCGACAAGACCGGCAAGGAACTGGCGCAGATCAAGGCCCTGTTCCAGCAGCGCATCGGTCCGCGCGAGCAATGCCGCCGTGGCCCGGGCCAGGATGTCCTTCGTAAAAGCCGTGAGCGCCTCCTGCGCAACGGTCCCGAAGATCGACTGGAGGTCGACGTCCTTGATGTCCGTGCCGCTGTAGGATATGGCCTGGTCCATCAGGCTCTGGGCGTCCCGCATGCTGCCTTCGGCTGCACGGGCGATCATGGCGAGGCCCTGATCGCTCACCGTGATCCCTTCGGTCGTGGCAATGAACCGCAGCCGGACGGTCAGCTCCTGCAGGGAGATGCGCTTGAACCCGTATCTTTGGCAGCGGGAGTGGATCGTGGGCGGGATTTTCTGCGGTTCCGTAGTGGCAAAGATGAAGAGTACGGAGGGCGGCGGTTCTTCCAGGGTCTTGAGCAGGGCGTTGAAGGCCTCGTTCGTGAGCATGTGGACCTCATCGATCACGTAGACCTTATACTTGCCGCCCGCTGGCGCGTACTTTACCGTTTCGCGCAGCTCCCGGATGTGCTCGATGCCGCGGTTCGACGCACCGTCGATCTCGATGACGTCCACGGCATTGCCCGCCGCCGTATCCCGGCAGGAATCGCAGACCCCGCAGGGGCGGGGCGTCGGGCCGTCAACGCAATTCAACGCCTTGGCAAGGATGCGCGCCGTCGTCGTCTTTCCCACACCGCGGGGACCGGAAAAGAGGAAGGCGTGAGCAAGACGGTTCGAGGTAATGGCATTCTGGAGCGTCCGCGTGATATGCTCCTGACCTACCACGTCCTCGAAGACCTGAGGCCGCCACTTTCGTGCAAGCACCTGATAGCTCATATCATGTCACTGAACAGCCCGATACGCGCAGCAAACGAGACACTACCTGCCTGTTCAGCGCCCCCCTTCTCAGCAAAGAAAAAGCCCGGGTTTCCCTGCGGCACACCCGGCACCCGTTTACCGCTGCTTCCTTCCGGACCTGACGGGATTCACGGGGTCGTGGTTGCGCAGGACCCGGGCGCATGATGGCTGCAATCGCGAGGCATTGAAAATTGGAAATGTTACATTTGCTCTTTCCAATTTTCAATTCTTTTCACATTGGCGGAGAGGGTGGGATTTGAACCCACGTTAGGTTTCCCTAAACACGCTTTCCAAGCGTGCGCCTTCAGCCGCTCGGCCACCTCTCCGTAGTAGTTCATTGCTGCATGGTAAATTTCAGGTTGAAAATTAAAAATTTACAGTTTCCAATCTTCAATTCTTTACGTACTGGCGGAGAGGGGGGGATTTGAACCCCCGGTGGAGTTTCCCCCACAACAGTTTTCGAGACTGCCGCCTTCAGCCGCTCGGCCACCTCTCCGGGGACTTACAAATACTATCTGCCGCTCAGTAAAAAATGCCTCGCTGCTTCAACTTCGTGATCTCCGCTTCATGACCACCTGAACTGCTGGCTATAATGTATGTCGCCTGTTATCAGTCGGCATTTCTGGCTGCGCGAAGTTTTTCAAAAAAACTGCTCAGAACGGCACTGCATTCTGCCTTAAGAACGCCTGGCCTGATCGGAAACATATGGTTCAGCCTCCCGTCACGCACCACGTCGTATACCGAGCCCAGGGCGCCGGCCTTCGGGTCCCTGCAGCCGTACACGAGCCTGCTGATCCTCGCGAGCACCATTGCGCCGCTGCACATGAGGCAGGGCTCCAGGGTCACATACAGCGTCGCATCATCGAGCCGCCACCTGCCGAGCTTTGCCGACGCCTCACGGATAACGATCATTTCGGCATGGGCCGCAGGGTCCTGCCAGGTCTCGCGCATATTGTGGCCCGCGGCAACGACCTCGCCTCCGACGACCAGTACCGCCCCGACCGGCGTCTCGCCTAGTGCTGCGGCCTTTTCCGCCTCGGCCAGGGCCAAGCCCATGAAGTTTTCGTCGTTCATCGAATAAATCCGAAGCTAAGAAGTTGTCTTACCTTCGGCACTAAAGCTGGTGCGCCCAAGAGGATTCGAACCTCTGGCCTACGGATTCGTAGTCCGTTGCTCTATCCAGCTGAGCTATGGGCGCTTTATGTGTATCAGCGTTGCTGCCCTCCCCGCACGGGAAAGACATTTTTTTACTTCGAGACGCCGCCCACAAGCTTGAGGTCGATGGCGTCATGCTGCAGGGGATGAATGCCCGGATGCATGCTGTAGATCCAGCCCTTCCAGACCTCCTTGCCGCCGTCGGTCACCGCAACCTGCGCTGCCGGGTTCTCCGGCTTGTTCGACTGCGATGTGATCTCCTTGTCCATCATCATGAAGTGCGGAAGGAAGGCAAGCACTTTCACCTTCACCTTGGTGTTGGGCACAGCAAGTTCCGAACCCACGGCAACGGTGTATTCCTTCGATGTCTTGGCCTTCTTGTCCTCGATCGTGAGCTTCACGGACTTCCATGTGGCCTTTACGTCCTTCGGAACGATGACGGTACGCTCAACGCGGGGCGCTCCCTGCATGCCGGGCATGCCCTGACCGGGCGCCATACCCTCCATGCTCGGATGCCCTGCAGGCATCTGCTGCGTCTGGGGCGCCCGTTCTTCTTTCTTGCAGCCCATGAAAGAAACCGCAAGTCCTGCAACGAGTACAGCAACTGTCAGCATCTTGATCATCGCACTATCCCCCTTGTGAAGTTTGTCTGTTGGCATTATCGCGTTCTGCTTCAGGTTCACGATCGACAATAACACCTGATTCTTAAATGGCGGAGAGGCCGGGATTCGAACCCGGGGTGGAGTCACCCCCACAACTGCTTAGCAGGCAGCTGCCTTCAGCCGCTCGGCCACCTCTCCCTATTAGTTCTTTGCTGCATTGCAACTTTTAGATTGAAAATTTGAAATTTACAATTTCCAGTTTTTAATTCTTTACGTATCTGGCGGAGAGAGAGGGATTCGAACCCCCGGAGCTTTCGCTCAACGGTTTTCAAGACCGCCGCCTTAAACCACTCGGCCATCTCTCCGAATTCGTGCACGTAGCTAGCATACAGTAGACATCTTACAGGGAAAAACGACATCATTCTCATTCTTTTCCCCGTTTACTGCCTACTATCTGCTATCTGCTGATTCTCTCCGCCCCTCCCATATAAGGGCGAAGCACCTCGGGGATCACGATCGTGCCGTCGGCCTGCTGGAAGTTCTCGAGAATGGCAACCACGGTGCGGCCTACAGCAAGGCCCGAACCGTTCAGCGTGTGCACCAGCTCGGTCTTCTTTTCGCCCTTTTTCCGGTACCGGATGTTGCCCCGCCGTGCCTGATAATCCTCAAAGTTGGAGCATGACGATATCTCGCGGTACCGCTGCTGGGACGGCAGCCAGACCTCGATATCATAGGTCTTGGCAGACGAGAATCCCAGGTCGCCCGTGCACAGCACAATGACCCGGTAAGGAAGGCCGAGACGCTTGAGCACCTCCTCAGCATCGCGGGTCAGCTTTTCGTGCTCGTCATAGGAGCTCTCGGGTGTTGCAAACTTTACGAGCTCCACCTTATTGAACTGGTGCTGCCGGATGAGCCCCCGCGTGTCCTTGCCGTAGGAGCCGGCCTCTCTCCTGAAGCAGGGCGTCCCGGCCGTGTACAGGACCGGCAGGTCCTCACCGGGAATGATCTCGTCCTGGTGGATATTCGTGACCGGAACCTCTGCCGTGGGAATAAGATAGTACGTTCCATTCTCCACACGGAAAAGCTCTTCTTCGAACTTCGGAAGCTGGCCCGTGGCCGTCATGCTCGTCCGGTTCACCATGAAGGGCGGCAGCACCTCGAGATAGCCGTGCTCCGTCGTATGGAGATCGAGCATGAAATTGATAAGCGCCCGTTCGAGCCGTGCGCCCATGCCTTTATAGAGAGCAAAACGCGCCCCTGTGATCTTCGAGGCGCGCTCGAAATCGATGATATCGAGATACTCGGCAAGGTCCCAATGCGCCTTCGGCTCGAAAGGAAGCTTCGGCGGCTCGCCGCCTGCAGGAGACCAGCGCCGGACCTCGACGTTGTCGTTCTCGTCCTTCCCGTCGGGGACCGAGGCGTGCGGAATGTTCGGGATCTCGTACAGGATGTTCCGCTGCGACTCGTCCACGCCGCGCACATCGGCTTCCAGGGCTGTGATCCGGTCGCCCACGGACCGCATCTCGGCGACCTTATCCTCAGCGGGCACGCCCGCTTTTTTAAGCCGCCCGATCTCCTCGGACGCATCGTTCCGTGTTTTACGGAGCGCCTCCGCCTCCTGAAGCGCTGCCCGCCGCTTCACATCAAGGTCGAGGAACCCGGCAAGGTCAACGGCAGTGCCGCGCCGCTTCAGTGCGGCCGTGACCTGCTCCGGGTGCTCCCTGACGAACTTAAAATCGAGCATTTAAGGTAACACGCCCCCTCGTGCGTTGTCAATAGCTTTTCTTTTTGATGCGTGTCTCAAGAGCCGTGATCTTGATCCGTATGGCCTCGGGATTGGGGTAGGCAGGCTCGATCTCCCGGTACAGATCGAGCGCCTCCTGCAGATTTTCCCCGGCCTCCAGGCAGTTGGCAAGGGCGAACTTGGTCTTCACCACCAGTTCGGCGTCAGGGTCCTTGCCGAGCGAGCGGCGGTAGTACGCCTCGGCCTCCTCAAGGGTACCCCGGGCAAAGGCCGTGGTTCCGAGCCGGAACAGGCCGAGCGCAGCCTGCGGACCATTCGGGAACTCCGATGTCTGGCGGAGCCATGCGTCGTTGGCTTCAGCGACCTTGCCGATGCGAAACAGATTGTCGCCCAGACTGTAGAGGCTCTTTTCCCTGATCTCGCGGTTCGTGTAGCCCGCGGCCTTGCCATATTCTTCGATGGCCCGCTCGTGATCACCGTAACCGAGCTCATAGATCTGCGCGATCTGATACTGCGCAGCAGGCGTCATGTCGCGGCGCGGATATTTCTTCACGAGCCGCTGGAGGGTCCGGAGGCCCTTGTCGGTCTCGCCGAGATACAGGAACCGGGTGAGTCCGGCCCAGTAGAGGGCATTGTCGGCATAGGGGCTGAACGGGTGGTTCCGCGCGAGAGTGATGTACAGCTTGACCGCGCCCTGGTAGTCCCCCTCATTCCACCGCTTCATGGCCGTTTCGTACTCCTCGGCGGCGGCCCGGTCTATGGCATCGCACCCGGCAACGAGCAGGCAGAGCAGGATTGCGGCGGCAACTCTTCTCGCCACGATCATGCCTCCCCCGAAGGCTGCCCGGGTGCCGCGCTGCTCTCTGTTCCGCTGTCCTTTTCGTCCTCCCGCTCCACGACCCTGGCGAGGCAGACAACGGCGTCTCCTTCGTCGGTCTCGAGGAGCCGCACGCCCTGGGTGTTCCTGCCCTGGACCGAGATATCCCGCGCCCTGATGCGCATCACCTTGCCGTTCACGGTGATCAGCAGGATCTCGTCATCCCCGGCCACCTGGGACATGCCGATGACCTTGCCGTTCTTCTCGGTGATCTTGATGGTGATGATGCCTTTGCCGCCCCGGCCCTGGCTGCGATACTCGTCGAGGGTCGTGCGCTTGCCGTAGCCGTGTTCGGTCACGGTCAGGATCGTGGAGTCG
>MHDZ01000010.1:28843-70948 GCA_001805055.1 Nitrospirae bacterium GWC2_57_13 | reverse complement strand
GTTGCCGTCAACAAGGCGTATGCCGATTACTCCCTTGCCGGTCCGGCCGATCTCGCGCACATCCTCTTCGGCGAAGCGGATCGAGAGCCCTCCGCGCGTGCCGAGAAAGATCTCCCGCTTGCCGTCGGTCACTTCGGCCGCGATCAGGTCGTCACCTTCCTCGAGCGTGATGGCAATGATGCCCGACGGCCGGGGATGGCTGTAGGCGGCAAGCTCCGTCTTCTTGATGATGCCCTGCTTGGTGGCCATGAGGATGAAATGTCCGGGCGTGAACTCCCTGATCGGCAGCGCTGCAGTGACCCGCTCGTCCTGTCCGATCTGGATCAGGTTCACGATGGCCTTGCCCTTCGCCTGCCTGCCCGCCTCAGGCACCTGGTGCACCTTGAGCCAATATACCCGCCCCTTGTTCGTGAAAAAGAGGAGATAACTGTGCATGGTGGCGGTAAAGAGCCGCTCGACGAAATCCTGCTCCCGCGTCTCCATGCCGATCTTGCCCTTGCCGCCGCGGCGCTGGGCGCGGTAGAAGGTGAGCGGGTTCCGCTTGATATAGCCTGCGTGGGAGATGGTGATCACCATTTCCTCGTCCTTGATCAGGTCCTCGATGCCGATCTCCGTGGTCTCGGCCACGATCTCCGTGCGCCGGACATCGCCGTACTCGGCCTTGATCGCCAGCAGCTCGTCCCTGATGATCTGCATCACCAGCGCGTCCGAGGCCAGGATGGAGTTCAGCCGCTCGATCTCCTTCAGCGTGATCTCGTACTCATCGAGGATTTTGTCGCGCTCCAGCCCTGTCAGGCGCTGGAGCCGCATCTCCAGGATGGCCTGGGCCTGGACGTCGGTGAGGCTGAACTCGCGGATCAGCCCTGCCCGCGCTTCATCAGGGGTCTTGGACGCCTTGATCAGGGCGATCACTGCGTCGAGGTTCTCCAGGGCGATCTTGAGGCCTTCGAGAATATGGGCCCGCTCCTCGGCCTTCCTGAGCTCGAAGCGCGACCTTCGCACGACCACTTCGCGGCGGTGCTGAATGAAGTTCGTCAGGATCCGGCGCAGGTTCAGGACCCGGGGCTGATTGTTCACCAGGGCCAGCATAATAACGCCGAAGGTGGACTGCATGGCCGTGTGCTTGTAGAGCTGATTCAGGACCACGCTCGAGATCTCGCCCTTCTTCAGCTCGATCACGACCCGCATGCCCTCGCGGTCCGACTCGTCGCGCACCTCCGAGATGCCAGTGATCCTCTTGTCCTGGATCAGCTCGGCGATCTTCTCGAGCATCCGGGCCTTGTTCACCTGATAAGGCAGTTCCGTGATGATGATGTTCTCACGGTCGCCCTTCGCCTCCTCGATCTCAGCCCGGGCGCGCATCTGAATGAGCCCCCGGCCGGTCAGGTAGGCCTGGCGGATCCCTTCGTAGCCGTGGATGAACCCTGCCGTGGGGAAGTCCGGCCCCTTGATCACGGCCATAAGCTCCTGCACCGTTGTCTCGGGATTGTCGATCAGCAGGACCAGCCCGTCCACGACCTCCGAGAGATTGTGCGGCGGAATGTTTGTCGCCATGCCCACGGCAATGCCGGCTGAGCCGTTGATCAGGAGGTTCGGTACCCGCGTGGGAAGCACGGAAGGCTCGACCGTGGTATCGTCGAAGTTCGGCGCAAAATCCACGGTCTCCTTGTCGATGTCGGCCAGCAGTTCCTCGGCGAGCTTCGTGAGGCGCGCCTCGGTATAGCGATAGGCCGCCGCGGAATCGCCGTCAACGGACCCGAAATTGCCCTGACCGTCCACGAGCAGATAGCGCATGTTGAAGTCCTGGGCCATGCGCACCATGGTGTCATAGACGGCGCTGTCGCCGTGGGGATGATATTTCTTGAGGACTTCGCCGACAACGCCCGCGCTCTTGGAGTACTTCTTGTTGTGCAGCAGACCTTCGCGGAACATTGCGTAGAGGATCCTGCGGTGCACGGGCTTCAGCCCGTCGCGCACGTCAGGCAGGGCCCTGCCCACGATGACGCTCATGGAATAATCGAGATAGGAGGTCTTCATCTCCTGCTCGATATTTATCTGTGATTTTATTTCCTGAGGTTCCATAGGCAATAGTTATTGATCTGCGCCGAGAGCCTCGGCATCAGCAAGATCTTTCATTCTTCCCAAAGCCCGCTTGTTCCGAATGAACGCGTCCTTCCCGATGTAGGATACAGGGACGCTCCCGAAACGCCCTGCAGCGCGGCTTGCCTCAGCCTCGTCCCAGGATACGCCGGTGATCGACGTCACGATATCTACGCGGACCGGCGGCACTCCGAGCTGAACGACCCGGTCCGGCACTGCAAAATCATCGATCGTTAATCCCAAGGATCCGAAACCGAAAGCATCCAGGGCTCGGAGGATTCGACCGCTGTTCTCTCGGTCGGGACGCACGAGAATGTCCAAATCTCCCGTATATCTCGGCGCGCCGTGAAATGCGAGAGCATAGGCGCCGACGATCATATAGCGGACCTCATGCGCGTTGAACAACGCGAGCAGTTCTTTGTAATCGGTCTGCGTTTCCATCGCGTTCTCTCCGCAAACGTTCAACGGCGGCAATGCGCTCATCCGGCGTTTTGGACAACCAAAAGAGCAGGTTCTCCCTGATTTCCGAAATGTCCTGCATGCGCTTTTTTCGAACGACCCGCTCGATCATGTGTCTCCATGCCGCCGGTGCAGCCCCTCCAGTAGTCACGCCGGGGCGTTATTCTGTCTCTAACAAAACCGCAAGGGTCGCAAAAAGATTTGACCGGGACAACCATACTGCCATTCATAAGGACGCCGATAGGGTCGACTCGGTCCAAACTAAACGTCCAGATTCCGCACCTCGAGGGCGTGGCGCTGAATAAAGGCCCGGCGCGGCTCCACCTGGTCGCCCATCAGGATCGTGAAGATCTCGTCGGCCTTGACCGAGTCCTCGACCGTGACCTGCAGGAACGTCCGGGCCTCCGGATCCATGGTCGTCTTCCAAAGCTGATCAGGGTTCATCTCGCCCAGACCCTTATAGCGCTGGATCGAGAGGCCCTTCTTGCCCAAGTCGAGGACATGGGTGACCAGCGCTCCCGTGTCGCTGAACTTCTTATCCTCGCCCTTCTCCAGGATCGTGTAGGGCGGTGCGCCCAGCCCGAGCATGGCCGGCGACAGGCTCTGGAGCTCGCGGAATTCCGGCGTGGTCACGTAATTTTCATCAAGCGCGAGCGTAGAGTTGATCCCGTCCCGCTTTGTTTCAAGCCTGAGCCGGAGCGCATCGTGCTCCTCGTCCCGCTCGATGGCGTACTCCAGCACTGCCGCGGGATGATGTCGCTTCAGGTTCTCCCCGATGGCGGCAACTATGGCGGTGAGCCGCGCCTGATCCTTGAGGTCCGCCTTCGAGAAGGCCTTGTCGAGCAGCAGGGCCCGCAGCACGGCCGTGTCGATCCGCTTCCGCCGGAACTTGTCGAGGATCTTCTCGAACTGCACGAGCTTCTTGAGCACCGCGGTCAGACGCTCTCCCGCGAGGTGGCTTCCCTGCTCGGCCGAAAAGAGCTCCACATCCTCGGCAGCGAGGTCGAGCAGAAAATCCTCCATGCGCGACTCGTCCTTGATGTAGCGTTCGGTCTTGCCGCGCTTGACCTTGAAAAGCGGCGGCTGGGCGATATAGAGATAGCCCCGCTCGATGATCTGGGGCATCTGGCGGTAGAAGAACGTAAGCAGCAATGTTCGGATGTGAGCGCCGTCCACGTCGGCGTCGGTCATGATGATGACCTTGTGATACCGGATCTTCGCCACATTGAACTCCTCAGGTCCGATACCGGTGCCCAAGGCGGTGATGAGCACCTTGATCTCGTCGCTCGACAGCATCCTGTCGAAGCGCGCCTTTTCCACGTTCAGGATCTTGCCCTTGAGCGGCAGGATGGCCTGGTTCTTCCGGTCGCGGCCCTGTTTTGCCGATCCGCCGGCCGAGTCGCCCTCGACGATATACAGCTCCGAGAGGGCGGGATCCTTTTCCTGGCAGTCGGCGAGCTTGCCCGGCAGCGATGACGAGTCCAGTACGCCTTTGCGCCGCGTCAGGTCCCGCGCCTTGCGGGCCGCCTCGCGCGCCCGGGCCGCTGACGACGCCTTGTCGGCTATCTTGCGCGCCACCGCAGGGTTCTCTTCGAGATAGGCGCCAAGGGACTCGTTCACCATGGCTTCCACGATGCCCTTGACCTCGCTGTTCCCGAGCTTCGTCTTGGTCTGGCCTTCGAACTGCGGGTTGGGCAACCGCACGCTCACCACGGCCGTGAGGCCTTCGCGCACGTCTTCGCCGGTCAGCGCCTCAGCGCCGTTCTTGAGCAGACCGTTCGCCGCGGCATAGCTGTTCACGGTGCGCGTGAGCGCCGCCTTGAACCCCACGAGATGGACACCGCCCTCCTGGGTGTTGATGTTGTTGGCGAAGGTGAAGACCTGCTCCACGTAGCTGTCGTTGTACTGGAGCGCCACCTCCACCGTGATCCCGTCCCGCTCCCGCGCGACGAAGATGGGCTTCGGGTGCAGAGCCGCCTTGTTCTTGTTCAGATACTCGATGAAGGAGACGATGCCTCCTTCGTAGAAGAAGGCCTGCTTCTTCGAGGTCCGTTCGTCCTGGATAGCGATCTTGAGGCCACGGTTCAGGAAGGCGAGCTCGCGCAGGCGCTGGGACAGGATGTCATAGCTGTAATCCCTGTCCTCAAAGATTTGATGGTCGGGCTTGAAGGTGATCTTGGTGCCCGTTGCCGTGGTCGTACCGGTGGACGTAAGCGGCATGTGCGGCTTGCCCCGCTCGTAGCGCTGCTGAAAGACCTTGCCGTGCTGCTTGATCTCCAGCTCCAGCCATTCCGACAGGGCATTCACCACCGACACGCCCACGCCGTGCAGCCCGCCCGAGACCTTGTAGGCCTCGCCGTCGAACTTGCCGCCTGCGTGCAGGACCGTAAGGGCCACCTCGGCTGCGGACCGCTTCTGGGCGCTGTGCATCGCCGTCGGGATGCCCCGCCCGTCGTCAGTCACCGTCACGCTGTTGTCGATATGGATGGTGACATCGATGGTGGTGCAGAAGCCCGCCATGGCCTCGTCGATGCTGTTGTCCACAAGCTCGTAGACCAGGTGGTGCAGACCGACGCTACCCGTGCTGCCAATGTACATGGCAGGTCGTTTCCGGACGGCCTCGAGGCCTTCAAGCACTTTTATACTGTCAGCGGTATAGTCCATAAAAAGATTTCTCGCAAAAAGAGGGATCGTGACGGCATCTCACCGGTCACATCCCTCTTCATCGCTCAAGGGCAATTTCCTGCATGGGGGAACGGACATCAATCCGCGCGCCGCTACCGCAACACCGCCGCAGACTTCCGGCGGCAAAGACTTACACCCGCATGGGCATCACCACGCACCGGTAGTCGGGATCATCGGCCTCGGTGATGAGGCAGGGGCTGAGCGGGTCGTTCAGTTCGAGATTGATCGTATCCTTGTCCATGGCCCCGAGCACGTCCATGACGTATCGCGAATTGAACCCGATGGCCAGGCCCTCTCCGGCAAAGTCCACGGCAAGCTCCTCAACGGCCTCGCCCAGCTCGGGATTGTTCGTCGAAAGGATGAGCCGGTTCTTTTCCAGCTGCATTTTGACGGCATTCGTCTTCTCCCGGGACAGGATGGAGACGCGCTTGACGGCATGAGCGAAGGCGTCCTTGCCTACGGACACTTTTTTCTTGTTCTGCGCCGGGACCACCTGCTGGTAATTGGGATAATTGCCGTCGATCAGCTTCGACACCAGCACCAGCCCGTCGCGCTTGAACAGCGCATGATTCTTGCTGAAACCCATCCGGAGCTCGGCCGTAGACGATGGGTCCTCCTCGAGCAGCCTGCGCAGCTCCATCATGGCCTTCTTCGGGATGATCACGGTCTCTTCAGCATGCTGCGCTTTCACCGTGCGGTCCACCATGGACAGGCGGTGGCCGTCGGTGCCGACCATGCGGATCTTCAGCCCCTCTTTTGCCGGCAGCATCTGAACAAAGAGCCCGTTCAGTACATACCGTGTATCATTATCGCCGACGGCATAGAGCGTTTTCCTGATCATGTCCCGCAGCGTCGAGCCCTCGATGGCGATCATGCCCTCCTCGGGCACCTCGGGCAGGGCCGGATACTCTTCCTGCGGCAGGCCGACGAGCTTGAACTGGGCGTGACCCGAACTGATCTTGATCCCGTTCGCGTCCGTCGTTTCGATCTGGATCTCTTCCTCGGGAACCTCGCGCACGATCTCGAACAGCTTTTTCGCCGACACGCAGACCGCTCCGGGGTCCTTCACTTCCGCTGCATAGCTGCCCCGCAGCCCGATCTCGAGGTCCGTGGCCACGATCTCGATGCCGTCTTTCGCCGCCGTAAGGAGCATGTTCGAAAGGATGGGCATGGTGTTCCGCTTCTCCACCACCCCCTGCACTCGCTGCAGGCCCCTCAGAAACTCGTCCTTTTTGATCTTCAGTTTCATCGAAGAAACCTCCTGTGGCGAATGGATGATAGTATCAGAACGGGCACTAAATAGCAACTTTTTTTGTCTGGCTATTTGTTTTAAAAATCAACCCTTTAACAGCTTTGTCAACGTCTCGATCCGGGACCTCAGTTCAGGGTCTTTTTCCTTCCGTAGTTCGATCACTTTGCAGGAGTGGATCACCGTGCTGTGATCCTTTCCGCCGAAAAGGCTTCCTATCTCGGGGAGCGATGTGCCGGCAAGGGTGCGGCAGAGATGCATGGCCACCTGGCGCGGCAGGACGACCGTTCTGGTGCGCCGCTTCGATTTCAGGTCTGATATCTTGACGCCGAAGGATTCGGCCACCACCTTCTGGATCAACTCATTGGTGATCACCCGTTCCCTGCCGTCGATGAGGTATTTGAGCTCGTTCTGCGCCATTTCCTGCGAGATCTCCGTGTTCGTCAGGGACGACACGGCGCCGAGCTTCACGAGTCCGCCTTCCAGCTCCCGGATGTTGTTCTTCATCAACGAGGCGAGGAAGTTGGCCACTTCGTCGGGCAGACGGATGCCCCAGAAGTCCGCCTTTGTCTTCAGGATCGCAATGCGGGTCTCCAGGTCCGGCGGCTGAATGTCCGAGATCAAGCCTGACTCGAAGCGCGACCGAAGCCGCTCCTCGATGTCGGGGATCTCCTTGGGCTGGCGGTCGCTGGTCACGACGATCTGCTTTTGTCCATCGTAGAGGGCGTTGAAGGTGTGGAAGAACTCTTCCTGGGTCCGCTCCTTGCCGGCGATGAACTGAATGTCGTCGATCAGGAGCATGTCCATGTGGCGATACTTCTGCCGGAACTCCTCCATCCGTTGATGGCTCATGCGGTTGATCAGTTCGTTGGTGAATTGCTCTGACGACAGATAGGTCACCTTCAGGCGAGGGGAGCGCGACTGGACATGATGCCCGATGGCGTGCAGCAGGTGCGTCTTGCCGAGCCCCACGCCGCTGTAGATGAACAGGGGATTATAGGTCCGTCCCGGCGAGTCGGCCACCGCCTTGGCAGCGGCATGGGCGAACTGGTTGCTCGGGCCTACCACGAAATTACTGAAGGTATATTTCTTCTCCAGGTGGGTCGGTTTCTGGTCGCGTACTTCTTTTTTGTCTTCCTTCGCCGCCTTGGCCTGCTTTTTCTCCTGGGGCTGTACGAAGAACTCGATCTCCATGTCGTCCTTCTTCGTCACCTCGCGGATGATCTCCGTCAGCGAATCCCAGTAATGCTCCCTGATCCAGTCGCGGTGAAACTTGTTCGGCACCTCGATCACCATCGTCGTCCCTTCAAAGGAGCGCAGATGGGAATGGCTGAACCAGGTGTCGTAACCCTGCTTGGAAACACGGTTTTCTATCAGCAGAAGGATCTCTTCCCAGACGCGTACAGTATCCATAAAAAAGCTCCGAAAATCAGCCTGAAATGCTCCTAGTTACGCACATGCTTGTCCACAGGTGTTGAAAACAATATTTACCGTTATATTTCAATTGATTGAATCAATGCGGGGAGGCATTTTGTCCATTTTTTGACGCCTTGTTATTGGCGGTTTTCTGATGTCTACAGTTGCCGGGGGCGAGCACGCATCTTGCACAACATAAGTTGTACTCTTCTCGTGCCAAGCGACGACTATACCAGAAGAGGGTATGGGTAGCAAGGTATTTTTCTCCAGATACCTGGCCACAGAGCCTGATCATGTACGACGCGCATGCCTCTGCAAACTGAAAAAATACTTGACTTTAGCCTGATGCGCATTATAATACCGTTCAAACAAGTGTTTCAGGGGCAGTCCGCAGGCAGTCCGCAAACTTTCCCCTGAGACTTGGTTCCATAGCTCGATCTAAGGGAGGTGAAGAAAGAATGTCTGCCGATATCAAAGCTGATCAGGTTCTTGACGCCAAGGGTATGAACTGCCCGCTGCCGATCCTGAAGACCAAGAAGGCAGTGGAATCGCTGACCAAGGGTCAGGTGCTGAAGGTGGAGACAACGGACCCGGGATCGAAGAACGATATGAATGCCTGGGCCAAGAGAACGGGCAATGAGATCGTAGGCGTGGAGGAAGGCACAGGAACGTTCACGTTCTACATTAAAAAAACCGCGTAAGGAGACTCTCGTAATGAATCAGAAGAAAATGGCCATCATCGCATCCAAAGGATCGCTCGACATGGCCTACCCGCCGCTCATCCTGGCCACCACGGCCGCAGCAATGGATATGGACGTCACTATCTTCTTTACCTTTTACGGCCTCGAGATCGTTAAAAAGGGCCAGGCTGATAACCTCCAGGTAGTGCCCCTCGGCAACACCTCGATGCCCATGCCCAACATTGTCGGAGCCCTCCCCGGCATGACGGCCATTGCAACGAAGATGATGAAGTCCATGTTCAAGAAGCATGGCGTCGCTACCATCGGGCAGCTCCTGGAGCTTGCCAGGGAGAGCGGCGTGAAACTGATTGCCTGCCAGATGACCATGGATGTGCTTGGCATCAAGCAGTCGGACATTATCGATGGAGTGGAGTTCGGCGGCGCCGCGACCTTCATGGACATCGCCGCGGACTCGCAGATCTCGCTGTTCGTGTAATCAGACCTTCGGTAGGAACAAATTCGCAGCCGGCCTCAGGTACATACTGAGACCGGCTTTTTATTTTGCCGGCATGGCGAGATGGCCCGGCGAAGCCGAGAAGCCGGAGAGCTTCCCCGGAACCTGACGACAGCAACAGGGTCCGATATTGCTGCGCTCGCCTGTATTGACGAGTCCGCCCTTTTCTGGTACGTTCACCCTGCGCATGAAACAAGGAATAGACTACATCGGCGTCGGGGTCGGCGCGGTCATCAGAAACAGCGAAGGAAAATTATTCCTTGCCCTGCGCGGTAAAGCTGCGCGTAATGAAGCCGGCACATGGGAGTTCCCCGGCGGAGGCGTAGAGTTCGGCGAAGGGCTTGAGCATGCCCTGATCCGGGAGGTCCGCGAGGAATACGGATTCGAGATCGAAGTAGTGGAGTTGCTCGACGTGGTGAATCATATTATTCCCGACGAGGGACAGCACTGGGTCTCGCCCACCTTTCTCTGCCGGGTCACGAGCGGCGCGCCGAGCATCCTGGAGCCTCATAAATGCGACGAGATCGGCTGGTTCAGGCTGGAAGATATCCCTGTCCAAAAACTGTCCATCGCATCAAAAAAGAGCCTGGAAAGCCTGAAGAAGAGATTAGCTGCGATGGAAGATCCCTGACAAGCAATCGCGGTGATCCTGTTCTCGTGGCTAGTCGCTTTTTTTCTTCAGGTGGGTAGCGCTCTTGCTCATCATTCATACCGCGCGAGCAGCAGTTACATAGGGAACATATCATGAAACCTGTCATCGCCTTCCCTGTCAATGCCCTGCTCCTTCTTGGACCCACCGGGTCCGGCAAGAGCCCGCTGGGCGATGTTATTGGACGCCGTGGCCTGTTCGGCCGCCGGGCCCATCATCTGGATTTCGGAGACGAACTGAGGGCCGTCACTTCGGGCGGACATGAGGCTGGAACGTATACCAGGGATGAGTTCGCATTTATCGAAGGCGTGTTGGAACGGGGGCTGCTGCTCGAGAACGAACACTTTGTCCTTGCCGAGAAGATCATCAGGCTCTTTCTGGAACGAAGAAGCTTCACGGTACAGGACGTCCTGGTTTTGAACGGGATGCCGCGCCACGCCGGCCAGGCGCGCGATATGGAGCGGATCGCCGACATTCAGGGCCTTGTGGTGCTTGATTGTTCTGCTGCTGCCGTAGCCTGTCGTTTGCGGAATAACGCGGGTGGCGACCGGGCCGAGCGCTCCGATGACGGGTGGGAACTGGTTCAGAAGAAGCTCGAGACATTCCGGGAACGGACCGCACCGCTCATCGCACATTACGAAGCACGGGGAAGCAAGATCTATCGGCTGGAGATATCGGAAGCCACGACGGCCGACGAGGCCTGCCGGAAGCTCTCAGCTCTTGCCGCCGTTCACCCACCAGTCGCCCTTGTCGCTGAACCACCAGAGCGATGAGTCCGTCTCGAGAATGGTCCTGGCCAGCTCCCGGGCTGCGTCGGTCTGAAGCCTGCGCAGGGAAAAGGCAAGCCAGTCCTCGGCGTAGGTATTTCCCAGGTCCTTGTACTCCTTCAGCGCAAGGATCATCTCGAGCTGATCGGCATCGCGGGCAAGGCGGGCCGTCTCGGTCTTTCCCTCATGGAACTCCATCACCAGTTCGCGTATCTCGTCGCCGAAGGGCAGGGTCGCTGCCAGATCGTCCACTGCTCTTGCCTCGTCAGCGGTGACGTATTTCTTGTTCACATAATTAAGGTCGCCTGTCCTGGCCTCGGGCAGATCGTGGAACAGGCACATCTTGAGCAGCCGGTCCACGTCCGCTCCCGCGACAAGACGTCCCAGGGCGTAGCTGATATAGCAGGTCCGAAAGACATGCTCTGCCACTGATTCGGCGCCGGACCCGAGGAACTGAAATCCGCTCCGGGGTGTGCGCTTCAGCATGCCGGCTTCAAAAAGAAAATTCGCGATGTTCTTCATGGCACTGTTATAGCATGTTCCAGCCGGTGATGCAACGGCGTCGCAGACATGGCTCGCGAGGCAGCGTATCCGGAAAAAAAGCTGCGGCGCACCCCTGCCCTCTGCCCCATGCTCTCTGCGGCGCGAGGGATCAGAACGTCAGTCCCTGGCGCTTCATAAGCAGCTCACCCAGGTAGGAGCCGGGCTTGACGGCCGCTCCCTCGATGAGCTCCACACCTTCCAGACCATAGGGCTTGACGCAGGACGCGCAAACATAGAAATTCGCCCCAAAGTCCTCCCGCAGGCTCTTCATGAGTTCCGCCACAGGAGAATAGCCCTTCTGCCACGTGACAGACTCGGCAAATCCCTTGCGCGCCAGATGGACGCCCTCGTTCATGAAAAAGAAATCGATCTTAGCGTCAAAGGCGGCCATGTTCGTGGCGAGTTGAAGGGCGGCAGCTGCCTTCTCGATCTTGTCGTACGAGTGCGAAATGATGAACACGAATTCCTTGTTTTCCATGGTGTCCTCCTAAATGATGATGAGAATGCGCATCCCTGTATGAAGAGGGTCTGCGGATCGCATCCGGACCAGCGTCGGTCCCTTATCGTTTCTTCAGGCAATGTACCACGGCAGTGCCCTTTGCGCGAATGAGAATTTTTTATATCTGCCTTTCAAAACAATGTGTTGAAACAGTACAATTCGGTATAGTCGCGAAAGACAATGCTTTTTTGCCTTGACACATCAGGATGATTTGTTTATAGTCATCGAATCCAAAAATTGGGGGATCGTCCAGTGGTAGGACGACAGGCTCTGAACCTGTTTACGGGGGTTCGAATCCTCCTCCCCCAACCATATTTAACATCATTGGAAATTGGAAGTTGTAAATTTTAAATTGCAAAGCGAAAGAATTAGAAGCATTCATAAATTTACAATTTTACTTTTACAATTTTCAATTCTCTATAAGTAATACGGTCCCATCGTCTAGCGGCCTAGGACGCTGGCCTCTCACGCCGGAGACACGGGTTCGATTCCCGTTGGGACCACCACTTCTTCAGTCAACAAACTGCGCCGATCCTTTCAACGTGGCCCCCGATCAGGGGCTCAAACGCCCATTTTGCATCGTTTCCGTTTCGAACACAATGTGCAATCTTATTTCTGCTTACTGTCCGCTTCCCTATCGCTTGGATACCGTATCGTTTTTTCTGTCCGCCCAACTCCTTGTCGTCTTTTTGCGACTCCTTCCGTCATCCTCGCATGCCTGACTTCCATGGCATAAGCAGTTAATACTGTTTGCACGCATGCCGGAGCTGCCATGTGATGACGCCCAGCGAAGGATTCAGGATTGGTGCTTGATACAGCATACGTCTCTCGACAGGGTACTTTTTTGGATCGCTATAATCCCAGACATTCCATGATCTGAAAACCATAATTTTAGGCTTGCCGCGACGTTAAACTAAAATTAATTGACAAAACCATTTAAACTAGATATGTTGTTGTTCAGATACTTTTTCTTCAACTTCAGACGGAGGGCCTGAACATGATTAAGCTGAATTGCTGGGAAGCAAAGATGTGCGGACGGGAGCCCGGAGGAGCACACCCGGAACTCGGCATCTGTCCCGCTGCCAAGGAGGCGCGGCTCGATGGCGAACACGAGGGTGCCAATGCGGGACGGGCTTGCTGGGTCGTTGCCGGCACCCTGTGCGGAGGTCAGGAGCAGGGTACTTTTGCGAAGAAATATCACAATTGTGAGAAGTGCGATTTCTTTCGTCAGGTCCAGAAAGAGGAGGGTCCGAACTATCAGCTGTCAATTCTTCTCCTCAAGAAGCTGCGGGAACTCCAGCCAGCATAATCGTTACGCGTGGCGGCTCGACAAAAACTGTTTGCGCGCAGGCGTGCGGATGAAATCTCTGTTTCACCCCCCTGCGCAGCTTTTTCATAACACGACGCTGGCACGCCTTAATTGCTGCGGGGGAATCATTTCAAATCCGAAATCAAAGAACCTTTCAAGCTCGATCTCAGATTTTATCGATAGCCGGCAAGCAACTCGTAAATAATTGATGGTTGCTTCAAAACGTTTACACGACGCAGATTATAGGAAACGGAGAATACTTATTATGCGGAAAAAGAACTGCTGGGAAACCATGAACTGCGGTCGCGAACCCGGCGGCATTAGCCAGAAGCTCGGCATCTGTCCTGCGACGGTCGAAAAAAAGCTCGACGGCTCGCATGGTGGAGTGAATGCCGGCAGAGCCTGCTGGGTCGTCGCAGGAACCATGTGTGGAGGGCAGGAACAGGGATTCTTCGCGAAAAAGTACCACAATTGCGAGAAATGCTATTTCTTTCAGCAGGTCCAGAAAGAAGAAGGTCCTGACTATCAGCTCTCCATCCTCCTCCTCGAACAGCTCAAGGCAATGCAGGCTGCGTAGATGCTGACCAAAGAACACCTCTCCCGACAGGCCCATCAAATACTGGGACGAGAGGCCATCATCGCTTCTCGCTCCCTTTTTTATGATTCCAGCATATCTGAGACTCATCTGATCCGGCTCACGCATCTCTTTTTTCCCCATAAAAACTCCAGATACATCAGATTCTGCTGCGAGCAACGACCCTGGTTGACAAACCCTCCCTGAACGTCTATAGTTAGGCTAGACGCATTAATTTGCTGCATGCAACAAATTCTGCGTCCCGCCTGTTGCACCCATCAACATCATCTTAACTATCGTAAGGAGGGTATTCATATGGCAACGTTCTGTCCTACGGCAAGAGTTGAGAAGTTGCTTCTGGCATCAGACCGGTCCGCGTTCAACGAGGGGGCGATCAGGGAAGCCCTTTCGCTCGCGAAGCAGTGCTCAAGCTCCTTGACCGTCATGTCGGTGATTGAGGTAAATCCGGAATTTGACGCCATGGCGCCGCAGATAGTTGAAAAGATCGATGCAGAGGTGCGCGAACATCTGGAGGCGATCAAACAGCGGGCAAAGAAGGCGGGTGTCGATTGCGAGACCGTCGTTCGGCGGGGCGACGAGGCCTTTGCGCTGATCGCTCAGGAGGCCGAAGAACGGAAGACGACAATGATCATCATGGGCAGACGCGGCAGAACCGGGCTTTCGCGGCTCATGATGGGAAGCGTCACTGCCCGCGTTATCGGCCAGGCACCGTGCAATGTGCTCGTCGTTCCCCGGGCTGCTCAGTTCTCGTGCAAGAAGATCCTGGTCGCCACCGACGGTTCCCGGTACGGCGACGCGGCCGTGTCTGAGGCCATGGGCATCGCAAAGCGCTGCGGAAGCGAGCTCACGATCCTCTCCGTCGTGCCATCGGAGTCTGTAGCCGCCATGGATATCGTACACTCAGAACTGCGGAAGGACCTGATCGTGGAAAAGGAGCTGAAGATCGCCGAGATGGCCGTAAAGGAGGCCAAGGACGCAGCAGCCAAAGAGGGCATCACGGTGAGCGGCCTGGTGCTTGGCGGAAAACCGTCGGAAGGCATTCTAGAGGCTGCAAAGGAAAAGAAGGCCGATCTCATCATCCTCGGCACCCTCGGCAAGACCGGCATGGACCGGCTGCTGATGGGCAGCGTCACGGAGCGGGTGATCGTCACAGCTGAATGCGCCGTGCTCGCTGTCAAGACAGCGGCATAACGTTTCCCTAAACCGGCATGTTGAATATTCTTGTCATCTCTGATGAAGCGAAGGAGCTGTACGGCCTGTTCAAGGCCGAAAAAGCTTCGTCCGAAGGGCAGAACGCGTCTTCGTCAGCGTCTGCACTTCCGGCCGGTCGTAGGGAATACGACATAGCCTTTGTGGACCTGGACACCGAGAATTGGCGCGAGCGGCTGATGGAGGTTCGCCACCGCATGCCGGTCGTCGCCTTCTCCCGGCCCGACGTGCGCAAGGCCGTCGAAGCAATGAAACTGGGCGCCGGCGACTACCTCGAAAAACCATTGACCGCCGACACCCTGGCCGAAGTCATGGCCCGCCACCGCCATGAACTGCTGACGCACAAATACGGGTTCGACGAGATCATCGGCGCCAGCGGACCGATGCAGGAGATATTCGGACTGATCAAGAGGGCCGCAGCCAGCGAGAGCAGTGTCCTGATCACGGGTGAGAGCGGCACGGGAAAAGAGCTGCTCGCCCGGGCGATCCACCGCTGGAGCCCGCGCAGCGACCGCTCCTTCATGACGATCAACTGCAGCGCCATTCCCGATACGCTTCTGGAATCAGAGCTCTTCGGTTTTGAAAAGGGCTCCTTCACGGGAGCCCAGTACACCAAGAAGGGGCTGCTCGAACTGGCTGACGGCGGCACGGTGTTCTTCGACGAGATCGGAGATGTCTCCCCGCTGTTCCAGACAAAGATCCTGCGCGTCCTTCAGGAAGGCGAGATCATGCGGATCGGCGGCAGCCGCCCCATGCATGTGGATGTGCGCTTCATCACCGCGACGAACAAAGACCTGCGCGCTGCCTGCCAGCGCGGCGGTTTCCGTGAAGACCTCTATTACCGTCTGAATGTCATCAATATCCACCTCCCGCCGCTGCGCGAACGCACCGCCGATGTCGCCCTTCTGGCCAAGCACTTCGTCACAAAGCACGCATCCAAGCGCAAGGACGTTCTGATCAAGGGGATCTCTCCCGAGGCCATGGCGGTTCTGACCGCCTATTCCTTTCCCGGCAATGTCCGCGAGCTTGAGAACATCATCGAGCGGGCCATCTCCTTTGCCGATATTGCTGAAATTTTTCCCTCAGATCTTCCAGCTTTTCTCAGGCAGGAACCGACGCGGCCCCGCGCGGCCTCACCGCGCCTTAAGGATGCGCTCGCTGACTTTGAAAAACAAACCATAGCGGCGGCCCTTATCGAGGCTGGCGGCAATATCTCCCGGGCTGCTGCAAGCCTCGGAATTTATCGGCAGCAACTCCAGCGAAAGATCAAAGAATACCGCATCGCAATCTAACCCTCTCTCCGCATCAAATTGTTGCTTCTTCATTTCCCCGTTATTCTACATTGTTGCTTATTTCTATAAGCATCATTATGTTGCACCAACCGATAGGCCTAATTATTTTAGTCAGGATTTTCAATACATTATTGTCTGGCACAAGGATTGAATAATACAATTCCATAGAAATGGAGGTGCCATGAATAAGTTAATTGCAAAATTCGAAGATCTCATGGTAGCCATCACCTTTGCCGAAGCAGGCGAGTTCGATGAAGCCAACAAGGTGGCTCACAACCGCGTGGAAGACGATACCGCTCTTTCGCAGCCGGCTGTCGGGGACCAGCAGAGACTGGCCAGCCAAAAGGCTAACTAGCCGGATGTAAGAGCTTCGGGATATTGGAGCTCCTGATCTAAGATCGTCGCGCATGGCGCGAAGATCATGAAATGAAGAGGGGGCCAACCTCCTGACTTTTTTTGTCTTTTTAGAATCATTATAACAACATGACATACGAAATACATGACCATTAATAAAAAAATCGACAGACAAAGCCAGCAGAAGCTTTATGTGCAGGCATCGGAGATCATCGAGGAGAAGATCGCCCTTGGCGAATGGCCCGCGGGATCGCAGATACCGACTGAGGACGAGCTCTGCAGAATTTTCAATGTCAGCAAGGCAACGATCCGCATGGCAATTTCAGACCTTGAACGCAAGGGCAGTCTAAAAAAGAAACAGGGAAAAGGAACCTTCGTCACCTACAGGGCGCCCGATCTCGGACTAGCCATGAAGACGAGACTGACGGAAGGCATGTTCGGAGAGGGGGTGAATGTTCGGAAGGAAATCCTGGTCAAAGGAGCCATCGAATCGACGGAGGACGTGAGGGCGTGCCTCAATTCCCACGACGCCATCTATTACATTCTGTGCAAACGCGTCGTGGACGGCGAGCCCGCCTATCTTGAGGAATCCTATATCTCCCTCACGCTTTTTCCCGGAATAGAAGAAGAGGATATCTGCCAGACGCCTCTTTACGATCTCATCCAACAGCGTGCGGGAAAAATAATTTCCAAAGTCGTACAGACGATCGAGGTAGCGGAGATCCGCGGGGACGCGGCATCGATCCTGAAGACTGACGAAGGCACGCCCGTACTGCTGCTGCACCGTATCCTGGTGGGCGCTGACGGCTCGCCCATCGCCTACACTCGCCTGACCGGAAGCGGCAGAAAGTACAAGATCCAGACCGAACTGGAGCGAATCGCATAAATCAGCACCACTCATTGAAAGGAGGCTCCACAAAATGGCTTTTTTCAGACACATGTATGACTTTCTTCAGGCGGCGTCAGTGGCGCACGCCAAGTGGGACTATGAGGTATCCATGAGCATTATCCACAACCGCAAGAAAATGTGGATACTGCTGCTGCTGCTGCTGCCGATCGTGGCCGTGTCGCTGGCCGACGCAGGCGGCATGCTGGGCGGCAAAACGGCCTATGCACCTGCATTCTATTCGACCAGCATCTTCATGGTTTCCATCGCCATCGGGCTGGCCGCCGGTCTGATTACCGGCTGCATCGGCGCAGGAGGCGGGTTCATCATTACGCCTGCCCTGATGGCCGCAGGCGTGAAAGGCATCCTCGCCGTGGGCACGGACGTGTTCCATATTTTTGCCAAGGCGATCATGGGCACCACGGTCCACAAAAAGCTCGGCAATGTATCAGTAAAGCTTGCAGTAGCATTCCTGTTCGGTTCGGGCGCCGGAACGTTCATCGGCGGGTATATCAACAGGTTGCTCTATGATAAGGACCCGCTGCTGTCCGAGGCCTTTATCAGCCTGGTCTATGCCATCCTGCTCGGTTTCCTCGGCACGTACGCTGCAATAGACTTCTGGAAGTCCACGAGAGGACCGGCAACAGGGGGCGGTGATGCACACGGCGGTCCAGCCGGCACCACTGCTTTTGCGAGCAAGCTCCAGAAGATGAACGTTCCACCCATGATCACGTTCGATGAGGACTATGTCGAAGGCGGCAAGAAGATCTCCGGCGTCTTCGTGGCCATGGGCGGTGTGATCGTTGGTATCCTTGCGGCCATCATGGGTGTGGGCGGCGGATTTGTGACCTTCCCCATGTTCGTGTACACCTTCGGCGTGTCCACTGCCACAACGGTGGGCACCGATATTCTCCAGATCATCTTTACCGCCGGTCTTGCCTCCATCGCCCAGTATGCCATTTACGGGTACGTGTTCTACACGCTGGCCATGGGCATGCTGATCGGATCGCTCATAGGCATCCAGGTCGGCGCACTCACGACAAAGGTCGTGAAAGGTATCCATATCCGCGGATTTTATGCTGTTTCGATCCTTGCAGGTTTCATCAACCGAGCAGCCACGCTGCCCAAGAAAATGGTAGAGCTTGAATACATCAGCCTATCCAAAGGCGTGATCAACGGCATTGAGTTCGTCGGAAATATAGTCTTCTGGATCGTTGTCGCAATCTTCGGCCTATGGATTTTCAGCAAGTTCTTTGCGAACATCAAGACCCTCAGGGAGGAGGCATAGCCATGCTTGTTAAAAATAAAACTGAGCTTTTCAAAGGCGTGTTCCTTGCGGTGACATTTATCGGCGTGCTCGCGCTTATCTTCTCGCCGGTTTTCGGAAAAGACAAGGACGGAAAAGACATGAACGGGCTGGTCTACGCCGACGATATGTTCAACAAGCTCTCGAAGGGTTCATCCTACTTCATTCCCAAGGTTTCCAAGAGTAACGAGGCCATCAAAGGGACGCAGGTTTCGCTGACGATCAAGCTTGAGAAGGCCGAACAGAATGCCAATGCCCTGAAGCTCCTGACAACGTCTGGGGCTGCAGCGCAGAATACCGGCGCCGGCATCGAGCTGAAGGCCGACCTCGGCGCAGTGATGGCGAAGGTACTGCAGGACGCCGACGATATGTACAAGAACGACGGAAAAAAGGTCGCTGACCGCTACGGCATGGACGAAAAAGAGGCCATGACCTCCTGGTGGAGCGTGCTGAAGGTCATTGACAAATCGCTCAAGAAGCAGGGCAGGATCGAGGAGGCGAAGATCGTCTCGGATGTAATGAAGAAGGCCGTGGAACCCGCCTACAATTACTACGGAATTAATGCACAGCAGGTATCTGAAAAGGCCGGCATCATGACCGGGCTCCTGATCTTCTACGTGGCATACACCATGTGGTGGGGCTTCGCGATCTTCTACATGTTCGACGGGATCGGCCTGACCATGAAAAAAGCAAAGGTGAAAAAGGAGGTCTAAGACAACCATGAACGTTCTCGTGCCGATCGACGGCTCCAAGCCATCTACGGAAGGCCTCCGCGTCGCCTCCCATTTTGCAACGACCAATAAGGCCCGGATTACTATTCTCAACGTCATTGTTTCGGTGGCCGATGTGGACCTCGAGCTTTCTGCGTCAGAGCGCGACAAGCTGCTGGAAAGCCTGAAGCGCCGCGGCGAGGACCTGCTGGCAAAGGCCAGGCAGCAGATGAAGGCGCACGGCGTGACCGACATCAGCACGGTACTGATTACCGGCGACTCGCCGGCGCAGGAGATCGTTGCCTTCGCGGAAAAAGAAAAGACCGACCTGATCGTGATTGGAAGCAAAGGAAAGAGCGCGAGCGCCCGCTTCCTGCTCGGCAGCGTCGCATCGAAAGTCGTGAAATACAGCCATTGCTGCGTATACGTGGTAAAAGAGCCCTGCTGGATATAATTACTCAATCACGGGGGCCGGCGGCGACACCGTGCCCCTATTTCTTTTCCGCGCCGGTTACGCTATAATAGCGCCACATGAAGATCCGTGAAAAACTGTTCCTCGGCTTCGGCCTCTATCTTTTCTTCGCGGTCGCGTTCGGCATCCTTGCCTACAAGGACCTGAACACCATCAGCACTCACCTCCTGCACCTCGAGACTGCGGACGACATCACGAATACCCTGCTGGAAGTACGGCGCTACGAGAAGAATTACCTGCTCTACGGCGATGCGGACAGTCTCGAAGAGATCGGGAAGTATCTCGCCGTATTGAAAGACTCCATCGCTAAGATCAGGGACGAGGCGGCACGGAACATCGGCGAGGAACATGTTGCGAAAATGATGCTATGGATCGCAGAATACGAGGACCGCATCGGCGGTCTTGGAAAGGCCCGGAGTGAGCAGGAGCGTCTCCGGAGAGCGGATCGCAGCGGCATCGATAAAAGAATTCTCGCGCTGCAGCTCGAGGAAAAGGTCAAGGTGGAGCAATTGCGCGCGGTCGCCCGCGAGGTCCAGGTCTACGTCGCGGAGAACTCGCAGGCGGAGCGGAGCGACATCGCCCGCATATTGAAAGTTTCCTCCATCCTTCTGGTCATCACGGTGGGCCTGATCGTGATCCTCGGATCGGTCATCAACAGCAAGCTGGCGCGGAGCATTGTCACGCCGATCAAAAATTTGGAACGGATCACAAAAAAAATAACGCGGGGAGACTTCTCCGAAAGCATCGAGGTGCGGGGCGAGGACGAGATCGCTTCCCTCGGCGAGTCCTTCAACCAGATGGAGGACAAGCTTGATCATGCTATGACGGCGCTTGAGGAGACCATCCACAAACTGCAGGAAAAGCAGGCCCGGCTTGTGGAGGCCGAAAAACTCGCCTCTGTAGGCCGCCTGGCGGCCGGGATCGCCCACGAGATCAACAATCCGCTCACGGCTGTCCTTACTTTTTCGAACCTCATGCTCGAACAATGCCTGAAGGATGATCCGCGCTGCGACAAGCTGGCACTGATCGCCCGGGAGACGACGCGGGCCCGGAACATCGTGCGTCAACTTCTGAACTTCGGCCGGGAGATCATCATCAAACCGGAACACCTCAACATCAACAACCCGGTGGTCGAGATCATCGAATCACTCGAAGCCCAGGAAGCGTTCCAGGACATCACGCTCACCATGGATCTCGCCGGCGATATTCCTGAGGTCTCAGCCGACCCCGCCCAGATCGGCCAGGTGGTGCTGAACCTGCTGCTGAACGCGATCCACGCGATCGAACGGCCGGGCAAGATCCACGTTGCAACGCGAAATGCCGGCAAGACTGTGGATATCGCAATCGCTGATTCGGGCAGCGGCATCGCCCCTGAGCATCTGAACAAGATCTTTGACCCCTTTTATACGACCAAGGACGCCCTGAAGGGAACCGGACTCGGGCTGGCCGTGAGCTATGGCATCATTAAAAAACACGGCGGCGACATCAAGGTCTCAAGCGAGATCGGCACGGGCACAACATTTACCGTGAGGCTGCCACTACATGGATAAGTTCAAAGCGCTGGTCGTTGATGACGAAGCGAGCGTCTGTGAAGCCGTCAAGGCGATCCTGGAAACGCTGAACATCGACGTCACAACGACGACGAGCAGCGAAAAGGGTGTCGGCATCCTCGGGAACCACAGCTTCGACCTGATTATCTCGGACCTGAAGATGCCGAAGATGGACGGGCTGGAGCTCTACGAGCGAGTAAAGGATCTGGCGCCGGACAGCATCTTCATGATCATCACGGCCTTCGGCACCATCCCATCGGCCGTGGAGGCCATCAAGCAGGGCATATACGACTACATCCCCAAGCCTTTTACGCCTGATGAGGTGCGGATCCCGGTGCGGCGCGCCCTGGAGCGAAAAGGACTGGAGCGGGAAAACATCGCCCTCCGGACGCAGATCGAGGCGCGCTACTCCTTCCGCAGCATTATCGGGAACAGCCCCGAAATGCACGAAGTGTTCCGCATCATGCGCCACGCGGCATCCAGCGAAAGCACCGTGCTCATCACCGGCGAAAGCGGGACCGGCAAGGAGTTGGTCGCGCGCGCGGTGCACAGCAACAGCGTTCGCGCCAAACGAAAATTTGTGACCGTCAACTGCGGCGCCATTCCCGAGAATCTCATCGAGTCCGAACTTTTCGGCCATGCCAAAGGCTCCTTTACCGGCGCCATCGCTGACAAAAAAGGACTGGTCGAGGAGGCGGACCGGGGCACGCTGTTCCTGGACGAGGTGGGAGAACTTTCACCGCCCCTCCAGGTCAAACTGCTGAGGGTGCTCCAGGACGGCGGTTTTTTGCGTGTCGGCGACACGCAGCCCCGCACTGTCGACGTGCGCGTCATCGCCGCCACCAATCGGGACCTGAAAAAGGCCATCGCAGACAAGCTGTTTCGGGAAGATCTGTTCTACCGGTTGAATGTGATCCCCATTGAGCTGCCGCCGCTGAGAGCGCGCAAGGATGACATTCCGCTTCTGGTGGCCCATTTGATCGAGAAACACCGCGGAAAGGCAGCGGAGAAGAACATCCAGGGCATCGCAAAGGAGGCCGTGCAGGCGCTTCTGAGCTATCATTTCCCTGGCAATGTTCGGGAACTTGAAAACTCCCTTGAGTACTCCATTGCCTTCACCGCTGGACCCGAGATCAGCAGGGACGATCTGCCTCCTTATATACTTGACGAAAGGAAGCCCGGCGGCGACGCCCAGAAGATCCCTCTCATGCCGCTCAAGGATGCGAAGGCACAGTTCGAGCGCAATATCATTATCGCAGCGCTCGTCGAGGCCGGCGGCAACATATCCGAAGCTGCGCGCCTTCTCAAGATCCATCGCCAAAACCTGCAGCAGAAGATCCACCTCCTCGAGATCAATATGGACTCCATTACCACCCACTAGTTACCCTGGCCTTGCTCGCTGCGCCTTTTCCTGGATCTCTCCCCACTTGTGCAGTATTTCCTTGCATGCGTCACTGCAGTATTTATACTGCACGGATATTGTCAACTGATTGAAATAATGATGATTTACCATCTGGCACAGAGCATGCATTATAGGCGATAGAATGCAGCACAGCACTACTCATTCAATTCAAAGGAGGAAATAACAATGAAGATTCTCGTGGCTTATGATGGAACGCTCCAGGCAAAGAAGGCGCTTGCTTATGGTATCGGCAAGGCAAAGGAAAAGAACGCCGCATTGATCGTACAGCACGTATTCAACGCCTGGGCGTTCAAGGATTACGATGCTTCTCTTACCGCTGAAACAGCAGCTCGCAGTGAGTGCGCGCGGTTCTTGTCCGAGGCGGAAGCGATGATCAAAGACAAGGGGCTGAAGGCAAGCATCGTGACCATGGACGGCGATCCCGAGAAAGAGGTCGTGGCCTTTGCAAAGGAAGAGGGTGTGGACATTCTGCTCTGCCCGCCGAAGTATCGCTCGGTCATCGCACGGTACCAGAAGGCGCTTGAGAAGGAAGGACGCGCTGTGAACACGACTGAGCTGGCTGATGCTGCGCAGCTCACGCTTGCGGCCGTTGTGGCAGGCAGAAAGAACTAGCTGTAGATAGGGGAGCAAAACAGGAACGCCCCGGCGACGAACCGGGGCGTGCTCATCTTTCGAAGGAGATGCAATGGAACTGGAACATATGATAACTGCTACTCAGGCGAACGTCATGGCGCTTCAGATGCTTATGGTGAGCGCCCTGCTCGTTCCCGCTGCCGTCGGGAGGGTAGACCTCTACCGGTCCTTTGTCGCTTCTGCAGCGTCGTACATCGTGAGCTTTACACCCGTCACAATGCTGCTCTATATCCTCTACAAGATATCTCACCTGAGCTGAATTCGGAACGCTTCTGATCACTCATCGAACTTCGACATATCGATCTCGCAGAAGTCGCCCGCCTGCTCCGTTGACGAGGGCCGGCGGCGATCCTCTTTGCCTTTGGCTGCAAACAGCCGGCCCTTGATGCGAGCTGCCGCTTGACCGAGGCCGGTGGAAGCACCAGGAAGAAGAAGCATTGCCAGGACCATCTGAACCAGCAGGATATTCCGGATGCCGATCATCATTTCGATGCTGTACATGAATTCCCCTCCTAAGCGCATTCCCGGGCAGTCTGTACCGTGATCGATTCCCTGTAGATTGTATTGTTCACCCTGTCCAAAGCCAGCTGATCGTACACGCCTTCCTCGGCAAAGGCCGCTGCTACCCAGTAGCTCTCGAGCTTCTCGATAAATCGTTTCATGGCATCCTCCGTGAGATTCGCGTTCTGGACTTTCCCCGAGGCTTATCCGTGCCCTCAGTTCTGCTTCAGTAATAGCAATGCTTATGCCACCATTCAACTTGCTGAATTTATTGCATTATATGAGCATGTAATTTTACTGGTGCACTTTAATGATGCCTGCGGACTTGGCCCGCAATTGTAACCCGCGAGAGACAAAGGAAATTAGCTTGCCCTGCAGCCGCATCATTTAAGTGCATCAGTGAAGAAGGAGTGCATGTTTGCTCTGAATCCATCATCAACGGCACCTACCTGATGTCTGCAGTATTTTCTTGCGCCCTCAGTGCAGTAGGAATACTGCGCTCACCTTGCTAATATATTGATTTACCAGGACAATGTTTCTGGCATGCGATGTGCAGAATTACATTTCAGATAAATCGCTCCGATAGGAGGCTTACAATTATGAAGATTCTCGTGGTCTATGACGGAACGGTTCACGCGAAGCGGGCCCTCAGGTACGGCATCAGCCAATGCGCCGAAAAAGGCGGTGAAGTTATGTTGCTGAGCGTGTTCGATAGGGGTCTCTTCGTGGACTACGAGGCGGGATTAGCCGCTGAAGACCGTGCCCGGCAGGAGTTTCTTCTGCGAGTCCAGGAAGCGAAAACTCTCGTTCAAGAAGAGCGGACCCTGGTGAATGTTCGCTACATAACAGCAGACGGCGATCCGGACACTATTGCAGCCCAGCTTGCCGGGTCCGAAGGAGCAGACCTGATCCTGGCCCCTCCTCGCAGCAAGGGGCTTGTTAAAACATCCCCTGTCCCGGTGCAGGTCATTCCGGGAACTATCCTCATACCAGTTGACAACGCCTGCGCCGCCCCAGGAACAGTTGAGTATGTGGCTCGGGAAGCCATAGCGACGGCCTCGGAGGTCGTGGTTCTCGGCATTGTCCCCGTGCATATTTACAGCTCTTCGGAAAAAAAGGAACTGGCTGCTGTGAAAAAGAGGACCGCTGACTGCGTACGCAGAACGAAGAAGCTCATTCACGAACGCGGCATCCCGGTGACGGATGCGATCCGCGCAGGATTTCCTGATGAAGAGATCCTGAAGGCTGCAGATATCCATGATGCATCCCTTATCATTCTGCCCGCTGGAAGCGCAGTGCCCTCGGAACTCAGCAAGGCAGCCTCTGTACTGCTCGACGAACCGCATCGCCTCAGAAGGACCCTGTTCCTTGTGCCTGCGGAGACCACCGCTTAGCTGGAAAGATCCTATCTTGTTTTCTTTTTCACAGCCTTGCTTCACTTCGAAGCCTTTCTTAGTTTGCAGACAGATTTTTTTTGGATTACCAAAACAGTAGCGAATCCGCCTCTTAATGACGATATCTGCCACTCCCGGTCGGTTCCTGGACAATCTCCCTGACCCTTTACCAGACGCTACTGCCCCGATATATACATATTTCTCTTTAATATCATTGTCTTGCTTTTTTATCTCCTTCGGTATGGATATTGCTAAAGAAAGTATAACTATTCATAGTCTCGAATATCTGTCTTGTGCAGGAGAATCTTGCAATGAATCACCTTGACCAATCGCCCGCTGGAACCCATGAAAAGACGGTCCCTTCTGCGCCGTCCCTCGGGTCGCTCTTTTTGACCTTCCTGAAGATCGGGAGCACCGCTTTCGGGGGCTTCATGGCCCTGATCTCGGTGGTGCAGAACTATGCCGTGGTTCGCAGAAAACTGATCGAGGAAGAGGACATGCTTGACGGCATCTCCCTCGCAACGATCCTGCCCGGCCCTGTTGCCGTGAACGTCGTGGCCTATGTGGGCTACCGCGTGCGCGGAGTAGCCGGCGCCGTCGTCTGCGCTGTCGCCGTGCTGCTGCCCTCCTTTCTGCTTCTCCTTGGTCTGAGCTACGCCTATTTCCGCTTCGACCAGGTGCCTGCGGTGGAGAAGTTCTTCATGGGCTTCATACCGGCAGTCGCGGCCATTATCGCTGCTGCTTCGTGGAATATGGGCAAGAAGGCGATAACCGGCATGGTCGAAATGCTCATCACGCTTGCTGCCTTCGGGCTGCTGCTCGGCATCGGCGGTTTCGTCGTCACCCTCGGGATCATCTCCGGAAGCGGCATCATCGGCCTGCTCGCTTTCCGGCAGAGCTCCGGCCCGCCGTCGCAGCCCAAGAAAGAGCGACTCACGGGAGCGCGTCTGAACAGCGCTGCCGCGGCCATGGTTGCCGTACCCTTCCTGAGCATGGACCTTGCCCTGGCCGGAAAGCTCTTCGTTACCTTTGCGGGCATGAGCGTGCTGCTTTTCGGCGGCGGCTACGTTTTCATCCCGTTGATCCAGGAGATCGTAGTGACCGGCCACGGCTGGGTCACGCAGCAGGAGTTCATCGACGGAATTGCCTTGGGCCAGGTCACTCCTGGTCCCATCCTGATCAGCGCAGCCTTTTTCGGCTACAAGGTCGCCGGCCTTCTGGGAGCAGCATCTGCGACGATCGGCATCTATACGCCGCCGGCGCTTATCATGCTCCTGAGCGCTCGCTTTCTTGACAGGATCAAGCGCTCCCCGGCCATCAAAGCGTCCCTGCGGGGCATCCGGGCAGGCGTCATCGGCATGATCGCCGCGGCTGCTGTGGTTGTGGCACTGACGGCCCAGCCGAACTGGGTGTCCCTCGCCGTCTTCGCAGCGGCCCTGATCGCGCTGCTGCGGTTCAAGATCGAAGTGGCTTGGATCATTCCCGTTGCAGGTATTGCGGGTTTATTGTTGTATTAAAGGGTGATACCAAATAACGTGCTGAGCAAGGAAGGAGTGGTACGATGGACCCCATATTCATGATCGGCATACAGCGCTCGGGATCGAACCTGCTGCGCCTGATGCTGAACCAGCTTCCCGAGGTCGCGGCACCCCACCCGCCGCACATCCTTCAGCGGTTGATGCCGTTGCAGGCCTCATACGGCGATCTGTCCGCTCAGGAGAACTTCAGCCGCCTGGTGGACGATGCCTGCCGCCTGGTGGAACTGAATCCTGTGGCCTGGGAGGGAGTGAAGCTGGACAGGAAAGACGTGGCCGCCCTCTGCAGGGAGAAGAACCTCGTGGCCGTGCACGGCGCCGTGTACGATATCTGCGCAGAGTCCCAGGGCGCCAGGACCTGGTGCTGCAAGAGCCTTGCGAACATCCAGTATGTCCCGCAGATAGAGGCGTATTTCAAGACACCCAAGTACATTTACCTCTACCGGGACGGACGCGACGTGGCCCTGTCGTTCCGAAAGGCCGTGGTGGGCGAGAAGCACTACTACCAGATCGCGAGGGAGTGGGCCTCGATCCAGGAACTGGCCCTCAAGATCCGGGAAACGATCGAGCCGCCGCGATTTCTGGCCGTCCGCTATGAGGACCTGATCCATGACGCAGAGAAGGCGGCCCGCGCGATCTGCGCCTTCCTCGGCGTTCCCTATCTGCCCTCCATGCTGGACTTCAACAAGACTGATGAAGCGAAACGCGCGGCCACCTCAAGCGACCTGTGGATCAATGTGACAAACCCCGTCATGAAGAATAACAGCTTCAAGTTCATGCGGGAAATGAGCGAACAGGACCTGCGCATCTTTGAGACCGCGGCGGGCGCCATGCTCGACGCCCTCGGTTATGAAAGGATACTGGTCAAGGCGGGCCAGGAGCGTCCCTTTACCGATGCGGAGCTGGCATCTTTTGATGCCGAGAACAGACGGCTGAAGGACGAGATCCGCAGGAGCATCGACCCGAAAGACCTGGAACGCCGCGACCGCCAGGCAGGACTGCTGAAAGAGATCCAGGACCGTCGGGCAGCATGAGCCCGGCAGGCTCTTTCCGATAAACGCCTTTTCTGAATCGACAGCGCCGCCCCCCCTTCGACCGAGGCATGGACAGTCGATAGCAATTCTGCTATCCTTTGCATAATACTGTGCGCTGTGGGCGGGAGGGGATCGTATGGACAAACAGAATTGCTGGGAGTTCAAAAAATGCGGGCGCGAGCCGATGGGCGTTAATCATGACCTCGGCGTCTGTCCGGCCGCAATGGAGACACGTCTCGACAGCATCCACGGCGGCAAGAACGGGGGCAGGGCCTGCTGGGTTGTGGCGGGAACCCTCTGCGACAAGCAGGTGCAAGGCTCATTTGCCAAAAAGTACGTTAACTGCGAAAAATGCGACTTTTACGGACTCGTCCTTGATGAAGAAGGGCCTGGATACAAACCTGCCTTCCTCCTGCTGGGCAAACTGAGAGATGAGAGCGGCTCCCTGAACTCATAGCGCTCCATCTACCAAAAAAAGGCAGCAGGACACAGATTTTCGCAGATAAAATAAGGCACTCAGGCAGAAAGAATCTTCACCCCAAAGGTGATTCCTGTTCAGCAGCAAAAGAGTCTTTTTGTCTATCTTTATCCGCTGTTTCAGATCTTATCCGCGTCCAAATGCCCTTTCAGGATTACCGGTTATGGCGCGACTGGCTGAGCACCTGACCGATGGCGGGAATAAAGTCCTTCTTGCGCGACAGCACCCGTGGCACGCTCGTCCTGTCGCCTTTCACGCGCACATCAAAGGCCTTTTCAACGATCCAGACCTCGCCCTTCAGCAGGATGCGCTCGTGGCCTTCCGTGAGCGGGTTCGTTATAAGCAGCGCCGTCAGATCGTAGCCGTTCGCCTTCCGCAGCCGCTCCAGCTCGGCCAGCAGTTCCTCCTCGCGCCGGTCGATCTCAGCGCAGTCCAGGGACATCAACTGGCTCACGCCGAGCTTCTTTCCGCCGATCAGGAACTCCTTGAAATCCGCCGCGATAAGCTCCTGCGCGCTCCGGCCTTCGATATTGATGCTGGCATGCAGCAGGTCCCTGCCGTAATCCTTGATGTCCACGCCGGCGATCCCGGCAAGTTGTTTCGCCGTTACATGATCACGCTCCGTCGTCGTCGAGAGGGTCAGCAGCAGCGTATCGGACAAAATGCCTGACAGCAGCAGCCCGGCGATCTCCCGCGGCATGTGCGTCCGGTACAGAAACATGATCCCGGCGACCACCGTGCAGGTGCTGCCCACGGGGTCGTTATATACGTAAATGGGCGCCGTGGTCGAGATATCGCCCACCCGGTGGTGGTCGATGATCTCCAGGATCTCCGCCTCTTCGATCCCGTCCACGGCCTGAGAAAGCTCGTTGTGGTCCACGAGGATGGCCATCTTGCGCACCTGACGGATCAGGTCTGTCCGGGTGATGAATCCGATCAGCCGGTTGTCGCTGTCCACCACCACCACTGACCGGTACTCGGACTTCACGATCTGGTCTCGCACTTCCGACATGGGCGCGTAGAGGCCCACGGTCGGGCACTGCGGCGTCATGATGGCCGAGACAGGCTCCGACATGGTCATGAGCTGCACCGTGGCAAAGGCGGGGTGCGGTGACGACAGCAGAAGCACCCCCTGGTCCGCGGCGGCGGACGCCACCTCGGCTGCGACAGGCGCGTTGTCGGCCACGATCAGGGCGGAGCATCCGGATCGAATGAGGTCGAGCTGGACGTCATGCTGGTCTCCGACGATCACTACATCGCCGGACTCGACACGGTTCAGCAGTGCGGCCCGCGGCATGGTGGCGATGAACACCGACCCGGTCAGCACCGAACGACGCTTTGTGTTGCTGATGATCCGGCCATCGAGGGTCTTAACGAGGATGTCGATCTCCACGGGCGTCCGGTTCAGGTTCGCAAAGCCCACGCTGTCCATGTAATGCCGCGCAATATCCTTGAGCCCCACGATCCCGGCCAGCCGTCCCGTTGCGTCCACCACAGGCACAGCCCGCACGCCCTTTTCGCGCATCAGCAGGGCAAGGGCCTGGATCGAGTCGTCCACGGTGATCGAGATAGGCTTCGATAGGTCCAGGTCGCTCACCGTCGCCGCGAGGCTTTCGAGCGCGACCGGTGCCGGCACGCTGAACCGGTCGAGCACAAACCGTGTCTCGTCGTTCACCGCTCCCGCCCGGGCTGCAGTGAACAGAAAGCGTTTGTCCGTCACGTTCTTGAAGTGGGCGTAGGCGATGGCTGAGCAGACCGAGTCCGCGTCCGGGTTCGTGTGGCCGATGACATGGACCGTTTTTGCGCGTTCCTGCGGCATAGTGAGCTCCTTTTCGGCCTTTGGAAAAAGGATTCAAATAGTACCCTTGAGTGGTGGCTCTTGTCAAGAAGTTCATCTTCCCCCTTCTGGACCGCAGCGGCGGGCGCTCACCTTCGTCGGGAGGAACGGACGGACTTGCCGTGTAAATAGGGCGTTGCTGGTCAGGATGCCGAAAAAACCCGGTTTTTTGCTTGACTTATTCCATTATATGCTTATAATACGCCTTTATCTGTCACTACTGGGTAAGGAGTAACGAGATGTCAGTCACTACAGCGCAAAAGAGCAAGCTCAAGCAGAAGCGGAAGCAGGGTTTCCGCGAGCGCATGAGCACAGCAGGCGGCAGGAAAACCATCAACCGCAGACGGGCCAAGGGCAGGACACGCCTCTCGGTCTAACGAACGGACGAGGCATGCCGTACCGGTACCGCAAGGACGAACGGTTACGAAAAAACAGGGACTTCATTGCCGCTATGAAAGGGAAAAGACTGTCGTTCGACGGTCTTTCTCTTTTTTATGCACCTAACGATACCGGCCGGTTCAGGGTCGGCCTGTCGGTCGGCAAGAAACTGGGAAATGCCGTACACAGGAACAGGCTGCGCCGGCGCCTGCGGGACTGCATCAGCAGGACGCTCAGGAACGACTCCCTGGGATACGACCTGGTCTTCGTGGCAAGATCGCAGATCGCCGACGCGGGCCATGAAGAGCTTATCAGGATCGTAACGGCTGTCCTGCAGCGTACGGTCCTGCGCAGCCGGCGACCGGAAGGCACAGCACCATGAAACCATGCTTTCTTTTTCTGATCCGCCTCTACCGGCGCTACCTGTCGCCGCTCTTCCCACCGACCTGCAGGTTCGTGCCGACCTGCTCCGCATACGCTCTTGAAGCCTTTCAGACCAAGAGCACTCTGCGGGCGCTCTGGATGACGGCTGTGCGGATCCTGAAGTGCCACCCCTTCCATCCGGGCGGATACGATCCTGTAAAATAATTCTTCGGAGGATCCATGGAAACTCGAAGGTTCATTCTTGCTCTTGCCTTATCCTTTATGGTGTTCCTTATATACGTGCGCTTTTTTGCGCCTGCGCCCCCGCCGCAGCAGACCCCGGTTGAGCCTGCGCCCGCGTCCATGGAAAAGAAGGCTGTCACTGCGGAGTCGAGGATCGATGCTGCCTCGCTGCGGCTCGCGCCCGCGTCCAAAGGCAGGGACATCGTGATCGAAACGGACCTGGTAAGGGCCGTGGTCAATACGACCGGAGGCGTGATCACCCGTTGGGAGCTAAAGCATTTCCGCGCCGCGAGCAAGGAAGAGACGGGCATGAAGGCGTTGTGGAAAAAGATTACGGGCCCGCGGAAGAAGACACTGCAGGACGAGGACCAGGGTAATGTGGAGCTGCTCCAGGCTCCCGAGCTTGCGGACCAGCGCGGCGTGCTGTACCCCCTGACGCTTCTGCCCCTCAATGCTGCCTTGGCGCCCATGGCACAGGGAGAATACCGTTCGAACCGTGAGGCGCTGCGTCTTGACGCGAGCCGCCCGAAAGACACCCTCGTGCTGACCTACGCCGGCCCGGGCGGCATCGTGGTGGAGAAACGGCTGACTTTTTCGAACGACTCCTACGCCGTCGATATGGAGATCTCCACCCGGCGGCTTGACGGATACTCGCTCTCCCTCGGCACGGACTTCGGCATCGAAGACAAGGTAAGCAGTGCGGCAGAGGGCCGCGTGGGGACCGCAGCCCTGCTTGACGGCAAGCTGATCACGGAAAAGCTCGACAAGGTATCCGCGGAAGTTCAGCATGCGGGCGTCATCGAATGGTTCGGCCATCAAGACAAATACTTCACCGCAGTCATCCTGTCCGGCGGCCAGGGCATCATCACCACCACAAAAAAAACGGCGCCCAAAGAGACGGGCGACCTTCTCACCACCGACCTCCTCGTGAAAGATCAGGCCGCGCAGCGAACATTCACGCTCTATGCAGGGCCCAAGAACTATGCGCTTCTTCTGCCGCAGGGACGCGGACTGGAGCGGCTCATTGACTTCGGATGGTTCGGCATCCTTGCCCGGCCCATGTTCTGGCTCATGAATTGGTTCTATTCATTTATCGGCAATTACGGCATCGCCATCATCCTCCTGACCATCGTTGTCCGGGTGCTGCTGTTCTACCCCTCGCTCAAGAGCGCCAAGGCAATGGAGGAAATGAAGACCATCCAGCCCGAGATGGCGGAGCTGCGCGAGAAGTACAAGAAGGACCCCCAGCGCATGAACCAGGAGATCATGAAGCTCTACAAGGAAAAGAAGGTGAATCCCCTGGGCGGTTGTTTGCCCATGCTGCTGCAGTTCCCTTTCTTCATCGCCCTCTACAATGTGCTGTCCGTCTCCATCGAGCTGCGCCAGGCCCCCTTCATCTCCTTCTGGATCAAGGACCTGTCCGTTCATGACCCGTTCTATATCCTGCCGGTGATGATGGGCCTCAGCATGATCCTGACCATGAAGCTCACAGCCACCACCGCTGACCCCAAGCAGGCCAAGCTTTTCATGTACATGAACGTGGCATTCATCTTCCTGTTCGCCTGGCTCCCGGCTGGGCTGCTCCTGTACATCACCCTGAGCAATCTGCTCTCGATCGTGCAGCAGCTCTATGTCAGAAAGCTCATGGCCACGCCGGCATCGTAGCGTGGCGTCTTCGGCGGTCAACGATACGTTCCGGCCCATTCCGCTTCTCCTGCGCGGGATGGGCTGTTTTGTCTTCAGTCTCTTCCTTTTTCTCTACCCGCAAACGACCCGCGCCGACATGCTGTCTGTCGAGACCGGCAGGGGCTTTCATCGATCCTCCCATTCCGAGATATTCACCCTCCGCTATCATTGGGACGCGCCCGATCTTCTTGGCCTGCCCGGACACTATGAGGCGCTGCTCTCGGGCTGGAACGGCAAACGCCGTGCCTCTGCTGTCGGACTTGCCCGGAGCGCCCGCTGGCACTGGAGCGACCCCTGGTACCTGAGCGGTTCGGCAGGCATCGCCTATCTTGACCGCACCACCGACAACCTCGGAACGCGCTACCAAATGGCCTTTCATCTCGCCCTGGGACGGACCTTCGGCCGCTGGGACCTGTCCGCAGGCTACGCGCACTTTTCGAACGGCAAGCTGCTGTTCAACTGGGACGGCCCGAACAACGGCGAGAATTTCATCACCATCAGACTGGGCCATCTCTTCTGATACCTCCTCAGCACGCCCCTACCGGATAGTCGCTGACCCTTTTGCCCCCTTCCTTTATGACAGGGACAGCCCCCCGGGAACCAAAGGGGACGGTCCCTCTTTATCCCAAAATAATGGCGGAAACGTGCTAAAATAGATTCTGTTTGCGCGGCGTACCGGGTGCTGTACATTTGCACCCACAACTGCGCAGAGGGGGCTTTTGCAGACATGAAGCATTTCATCGCCACTATAACCCGATTCGGGATGCTCGAGGCTTTCCTCATATTCATCATATTTCTCTACGGCATCAACTTTACCTACGATTATTATGTCAACCTTTCCACTGCTGAAAAAATGGGCCGCCAGGCCCTGACAGAAGCGGGCCGTGAAGCAAAAGAAGAGTTACGTGCCATTACGGACTCCGCAACCTTCCTGTTGAATACAGCTCAACTCTATTACGGAGCCGGCACGCTTGATCCCGACGACACCGGGGCCATGAACCGTCTGTTCATGCCCTACATGCGGCGCTATCCCTATATAACGTCCATTAATTACGGTGACGCATCAGGCAACGGATACCTCATCCTGCGGGAGGGGTCGTCGTGGCGTAACCGCATAAAACAGAGCATTGAGCGCGATACGGTTATCTGGGCTAAGCTCACTGATCATGGCGAAGCCAGCTCGCACAGAAGGTCTTCGGACAACTACGACCCCCGCCTCCGCCCCTGGTACACCGAAGCAAGAGACCGACGCGGCATTCAGTGGAGCGAGCCTTACGTTTTTCGGACAACGCGGGACCTGGGCTTGACTGCCTCGCGTCGCTTTGAGAAAAACGGGGTGCGAGGAAGCGTTCTCGGCGTGGACATCATGTTAAAGGACCTGTCGCGGTTTCTGGAGGGGCTTACTGCAAACTGGAAAGACATCACGATCCATGTGATCACACCGGACAGGAGCGTACTGGCCTCATCAGAGGCCCTTGCCTTTGACCTGCTGCTTCAGGGAGACAACCCGTCCCTTCCGCACCTTCTTGATGAAGGTTTCAGGGAGCTGGTCAGTGCGTTCCACCCTCACCGCGAAGGTGGCAGCGCTTTTTTTACCTATCAATCCGAGGGCCGCACGCTCTTTGCGCGCATCGATGCCGTCCGGCTGTCTGACGGCGACGATCTGTTCATCCTGCTCACGATCCCCCGCAGGACGCTGCTCGAAAATTTTGCCTGGCAGAGCAGGACCAAATTTTATCTTTTTCTCGGTCTTCTCGCGGCATCAAGCGCCCTGTTCATATTTTTTTATCTCCTGCCTCTGCGCCGGATCACGACGATTGTGAGAAAATTCAGCCGGGGCGGACCCATGACGATCCCTGTAAGCAGCCGAGCTGACGAGATAGGGACTCTTACATCGGAGTTTCGGTCGCTGGATCAGGAGCTCGGCAGAAGGCAGGAGGCTCTGTCAGATTCTGAGCGGCACTACCGGCTGCTTTTCGAGGACAACCCTAACCCCCTCTGGGTCATCGAGAGAGAGACACGCCGTTTTCTGGCTATGAACGCCGCTGCGGTAAAGCGCTATGGCTACAGCCGAGAGGAGTTCCTTTCTCTGACCGAGCATGACATCCTGCTTCCTTCCCTGCCGCCGGCCATTCCGGGTCGGGATGCTTTGCCGGGGCCGGCATGGCCGCAGACCGTGCGGCACCGTGCAAAGAACGAAGATGTCATCGAGGCGGAGATCACCTCGCGCCCCATCACCTGGGCCGGCGCCGACGCTGAGGTCGCACTCGTGCACGATGTAACGGCTCGCAGGCAGCTCGAAGCGCAGCTTCGGCAGGCCCAAAAGATGGAAGCCGTGGGCCAGCTTGCGGGAGGCGTGGCCCATGACTTCAATAACATCCTGACGGCCATCATCGGCTACGCGAACCTGCTCGAGATGAAAATGTCTGACGAGGATCCTGGCAGGCTGAATGTGGAGCAGATACTCTCTGCCTCGGAGCGGGCAGCCCGCCTTACCCACAGCCTCCTCGCCTTCAGCAGAAAACAGATCATCAATCCCCGGCCGACGGATCTGAACGCCGTGGTCCGCAGCGTGGAGAAGCTGCTTCGCCGCCTCATCGGCGAGGACATTGAATTCAACGTTCTGCATTCTCCGGAGCCGCTCGTTGTCTTGGCCGACGCCGGGCAGATCGAGCAGGTACTCATGAACCTGGCCACGAACGCCCGAGACTCCATGCCCCGCGGAGGCGCACTCTCGATCGAGACCGGTTTCAAGGAGATCGATGACGGCTTTATCCGCGCTCACGGCTATGGGGCGACAGGCAGGTACGGCGTGCTGTACGTGAGCGACACGGGTGAGGGAATGGATGCAAAGACGCAAAAGCGCATCTTCGATCCCTTCTATACAACAAAGGATGTCGGCAAAGGCACGGGCCTCGGCCTCTCCATCGTTTACGGGATCGTGAAGCAGCACAACGGCTACGTCAATGTATACAGCGAGCCGGGCCGCGGCACCACCTTCAAGATATACCTTCCGCTCAGCGATGCAGCGCCGCAGATGCAACGGCGGGAAACACAGACCATGGGACTGGGCGGCACGGAGACCGTACTCGTGGCAGAGGACGATACAGCGACGCGAACGATCACCACCATGGTGCTGAGAGAATTCGGCTACAAGGTGATCGAAGCCCGGGACGGGGCCGAGGCAGTCAGGCTCTTCAAGGAACAGAAGGACCGGATCGATCTCGTGATCATCGATGTGGTGATGCCGACGATGAACGGAAAAGAAGCCATGGACCGGATCGCCGCTATCAGGCCCGACGTCAAGTGCCTGTTCATGAGCGGCTACACAGCCGACATCGTACACAAGAAAGGCGTTCTCGACGAAGGCGTTCCGTTCATCTCCAAGCCAGCATCGCCGACGGAGCTGCTCAAAAAGATCCGGGAAATTCTTACCTCGTAGCAATCGATCGGGGACTGAAACCTTCGACAATCATCTTCTCAGCTTCACGATAGGTTTCTTCTGCCTGCTGAAGTCGACAAGCATACAGTGTTTCCCGATCCGTCATATGAAAACCCCTTCGCTCGATATATTCGCTATGATCGGTGACACTTTCAGCGGGGAGTCTTCAACTTCATGTCGTGAAAAAACAAGGGGCGAAATGTGTATGAGATGCTCGAACCCGACTTCCCAGGCAATATCTCTACTTTTCTGCTTGATCTCCGCATCGAGTGTTTCAACTTCGATGAAAACATCGAAATCGGAGAATTCGTCCGCTTCTCCGCGCGCCCGTGATCCGAATACCCGGAAGTCCACGAGCTCGACCACTCCTGAAAGCCTGGCTTTCAATCGGGCCGCTATTTCATAGTCGCTCTTTCTTAATCTGACGCCCGCAGTTTTTATGTAATATAATTAATGAGACTTGGTAAGAAGTGCTGAAGAAAATACTAAGAAAAAAGGTGTCTCATTTCGTCATAAGCTTCACCGTCAGGACAGCTTCCCTGATACCGAAGAAGCTCAATAAATATCTTCTTACATCCTCTCTCCCCGCACCACCACAAATGACCCATCACCGAACCCCTCCTTCACCGGCTCATTAACGCCGATATCCTTCAAAGGTCCGAAGAGGGTTTGGTGGAAACGGAAGTCGCTGAACCCCGCCTTTTCCAGGTGGACAATCAACTCCTTTGTAGAGTAGAACGTGGCATCTTGATAGAAGACGCTCTTGTCCTGTTTCGCCAGATAGTCCCTTCCCAGAGGGCTGTCGCGGTCAACAAAACCGATGAGGAATGAGCCGCCGGGCCTCAGAACCCGGTGCGCCTCGCTGAAGGCAAGCTCAATGTCGTCAAGAAAACAGACCGTGGTTACCATGAGACAATGATCGAACTCACTTTCTGTGAAAGGCAGCGACTCCGCCACGCCCTTGATCACCTTGATGCCTCGCAGCCGCGCCTGATCACGCATGGCCTTTGACGGCTCCACGCCGTAGCGGATGCCCAGGGGAGCCGCGAACCGCCCGCTGCCCACGCCGATCTCGAGCCCCTTGCCCTGTTTTGGAAGAAGCTCTCTGATGGCTCGCAGCTCTGCCTCGTATGCACGCGGATTCGCCTCGAACCAGGCCTCATACTCGCGGCTATGCTGATCAAAGGTCGTTACGCCGGGCATGGTATGTTATTTCTCCACGAGACTTGACATGGCCGCGCTAATCCTGAAAGTGCGGCCATACCGCACATTTACAATTTGATATTTCCAATTTACAATTTTCAATGCCCCTTTATGCGAGTTTGCATTTCGCATTTGTGACTTGCCTTTCATCTTCACCATTCCATCTTCAGAAAAAGCTCCACGATCTCCGGGTCAAGCTGTGTGCCTGCCAGAGCGCGGATCTGCCTGCGCACTTCGCCCTCGGAGCTCGGCTGGCGGTAGGGGCGGTCTTCCGCGATCATCGCCTCCCACACGTCGGCCACGGCGAAGAGGCGCGCGGCAAGAGGGATCTGCTCGCCCTTAAGCCCCCGCGGGTAGCCCGTACCGTCCCAGTGCTCATGATGGGCATAGGGAATGTCCAGTGCCGACCGGAGATAGGCGATTGGCTTCAGCATGTCAAAGGCGTACTGGGGATGACGCCGCATGATCTCCCATTCCTCGTCGGTAAGCGGTCCGGGTTTCGTGAGGATACTGTCGGGAATGCCGATCTTGCCCACGTCGTGCAGCAGCGCGCCCCGCCGGACATGGACCAGCTCCCTGCCGTCGATGCCCATGGCCTTGGCGAGCCGCATCGTCATCTCGGTCACGCGCTCCGTGTGCCGCTCCGTGGCGCGGCTGCGAAGGTCCAGTGCCCGCGCCCATCCCTGCAGTGTTGCGTCATATGCGATCATAAGATCGATGTTCGTGCGCTGGAGATCGTCGAAGAGCGCGGCGTTGTCGATCGCGATCGCCGCCTGGGCTGCCAGGGACTCAAGAAAGCTCTGCTGCTCCAGGTCGAGCGTCAGCGGTGTGCGGTGATAAACCTCGAGCACGCCCTGCACCTTTCCCTTGGCCATGAGCGGCACCACGATGTAGGCCAGGAACCCTTCCGCAGCGAACAGGAACGTGCGCGACACACCGCTTGCCGGATCGAGAATGTCGGGGATGCTGATGCTCTTGTGCTCCAGGGCCGCGGCGCCGGCAATGCCCTCGCCGAGCCGGAGCCGGACCTTTTCGATGTCCCTGGTCCGAAATCCACGGTTCGCGGCGTGCTCCAGTGTCTGCGTGTTCTGATCAAGAAGCAGCACGTCCGCGGCATCCACGCCCAGCTGGGACGTGACGAACTGCAGCAGCTCCTTGAGCGTAAAGCGCAGGTCGAGGCTGGAGCTTATGATCAAATCGAGTGAGTGCAGGACCGAGAGGTGCTGCAGCCGGGTCTGGGCGGACGCCTCGGCCCGCGTGCGCGCCGTTATGTCCTCGCCGGAGCTGAGCGTGCCGGTGATCCTCCCCCGCTCGTCCTTTAGGACCGTGTTGTGCCAGGCGATGATCCGCTCCGCTCCGTCGAGGGTCAGCAGCGGCATTTCCAGGTACTCATGGGGGCCGGCCTCTCCGAAAACGATCCTGCCGAACACTGCCCGGGCACGCTCGCGCACACGCTGCGGCATGAACCGGTCGAACCAGTTGCTCCCCGTGATCTCCCCTTCGCCCAAGCCGAGGATCTCGGCGCCCTTCCGGTTGATCAGCCTTACTGTTCCGTCGGTGTTGATTACGACGATGATCACGCCCGCCACGTCGAGATAACTCTGGGCGCGCTCTTTTTCCTGCCGCAGCGTCTCCGACGCTTCTTTCCGCTCCGTAATGTCCCGAAAGATGCTCAGCACGATCCTCTTGCCGCCGAACTCCACGACACTGATGCTCACTTCCATCGGGATGGTCCCGCCGTCATTGCGGGACAGGCAGGACGTCTCAATGGTCAGGCTTCCCTTCTGGAGGGCCTCCTGAAAGATACCGCGGCAGCGTTCGGCTTCCTCAGCCGGGTGCAGATCCACCTGGCGCATTCCCACGACCTTTTCCTCGGGCAGGTCCAGGATCTCGCAGGCCTTCCGGTTCGCTTCGAGAACAATGCCTGTCTCAGCGTCAAAAACGAATATAGCGTCATTGGCCGTCTCGATGAGCGTTCGGTACTTCTCCTCCGAGGCGCGCCGGTCCGTCTCAGCCCGCTCGCGGGCAATGAACTCGTGGCGCACCAGGAAGAAGAGGATGGCCGCGCTTGCGAAGATAAAGGCGAGGCCCTTGTAGGTCTGGAACAGACTGAGGCGGTGCAGATCGGTGATGAGGCCCGCGAGTACGCGGTCGGACACGGCGATCCAGAGGCCGCTGAAGACCACATAGAGCGCGAGGATCCTGAGGATAGATGAGAGGTCGGTCTTTTTCATGAGTATGCGCTTCCGGAAGGCACCCCGATGTCCGGGGCGGACGTCATGTTAATATTGTACCACGAGGACGGGAAACGCGAAAGCCGAACGCTACCGCACCACGGTGTTGATCTCGAACTTCGGCGGGTTCAGGATCGTCTTTTTCACGGCGCACTGGTCAGCCACCTTCACCATCGCTTTGTGATACTTTTCGGGAAAGTCGGCTGGAACATTGATATCGATCACGATCCGGTCGAGGCTGGACCGTCCTTCAGGCGTCTTCACGTATTCCATCCGCTGCGTAAGCGTTATGCCCTCCGTGGGGATCTTCCGCTCCTGGCAGAAGCTCAGCACATAGATACCCGCGCAGGTGCCCAGGGAAGCGAGAAACAGGGCGTAGGGCGCCGGCGCCGAGCCATCGCCGCCCTGCAGTTTCGGCTGGTCCGTGGCGATGACCATGCCGTTCAGGTCGGCGTTCACCTTCTTGCCGCCGGGAAAAGTAATGTTGATTTCCATAGAGATGCTCCTTCCAGAGAAAACAATGCCGGATAAAAAATCGTCTCTCGCACACCAGGCGCAGAATCGCTTGCAGGGCAAGGCTTCAGCCTTGCAAGAAGATGTCGAAAACGCAACCCTGAAGGGTTGCCCTACAAAGGACTGGACAAGAACAAAACAGCGCAAAAACCGCTACTGCAAAGCAAGATTCAATATAATCTCTCGCAGAGCGCCTTCAAATGCAACGATTGCACTTCGTAAAGACCGTGCGCATCCGCGTGTCATGCGAAGCAGGACCCGTGGTTGCGCGTGCTGTCTTCTTGACTCAGACGCTGAATACATCCGACACACGGTACCTGCTTGCCACGTGGATCGGAAGGATCTTCGGCACAATGGCCCGGTGCGTTCGCAGGGCCACGTCAGGACTGTTGTTCTGCTCCGAGAGGTGGGCCAGGCAGGCCCATTTCAGGTTCCCGGCTGAACACAGCAGCTCCGCTGCTTCGCGGTTCGAGATGTGCCCGCCTTCTCCACGGATGCGCTGCCGAAGAAACTCCGGGTAGGGCCCGCATTCAAGCATGCCGGGGTCGTAGTTGCTTTCGAGAAAGACCGCATCAAGGGAGGCCACCAGCGGCTGCAGGCCCGGAAAAACATGGCCCAGATCCGTCAGGATGCCGAGCCGCGCGCCTCCGCTGCTCACGACGAAAACAGCGCCGTCGGCGCCGTCGTGCGGCGTGGGCGTTGTCTCGACGGTAACGCCGTTGAAGTGAAGCGTGTCCCCGGCCGTGAAGTGGCGTACGTCCCGCAGCTTCCCCAGGGGCAGGCGTGAGCAGGCGCGGTCGATTGTTCTTTGCGTTGTATAGAGGGGAAGGCCGTACTTGCGTTGGTAGATGCCGGCACAGCGCACATGGTCGCCGTGGTCATGGGAGATAATCACGGCATCGACGGACCGGATGTCGCGGCCGTGGGCTGCGAGCCGTTCATCGGCCGCTGCGCCGCTGATGCCCGCGTCGAAGAGCAGCTTCACGCCGCCAGCCTCGACGTAGATGCAGTTCCCGTTGCTCCCCGACTGGAGCGAGATCGCGATCATGCCTTCCCGTGAAGCTTCCGGTTGTTTTGATTGTTCCCGCATTGCCGTGCGTACTTTAACAGCCAGGGATGGGATTGTCAAGATGTGCTTCGCAGGAGTTGCTCTATCAGAAGGTATCCGCGAAAATCCGCGTCGTAATGCTTTCCCGGGAATTAGGGCCTTATGCCATTGCCCGTTCCAGAGCTTTTTCTCTCCGTGCTTGTTTCCGGTCTTTGCCGCTCATGCTCTTATCGACATCCTGTTTTTTTGTCTTCTTCACGCGGACCCCGCCCTCGTCGTTCCAACCCACACGCTCAAGGAACTCCTGGTACGTGCCGTCGAAGACGCTTACCGTTTCGTTGTCATACACGATCAGCTTTGTTGCCACAGCGTTCAAGATCATCTCACTATGGGTCACAATAACTACGGCGCCGTCGAAAACCTCGATGGCCTCAACGAGTGAATCGATGGATTCCATGTCAAGGTGGTTCGTGGGCTCGTCGAGCAACAGCAGGTTGGCAGGCGAGACGAGGAGCTTGCCCAGCAGCACGCGGCTCTTCTCTCCCCCGGAGAGGACGCTCACCTTCTTGAGAGCATTGTCGCCTTCGAACATCATGACCCCGCAAATGGAACGCGCCATGCCGTGGTTATGCTCCGGATGGGCAGCCATGATCTCTTCCAGCGCTGTCTTGGCCGGGTTCAGCCGGTTGATGTTCGTCTGGCCGAAATATGCAAGTTTCACGTTGGGATGCAGCTTTACCTCGCCGGACGTGGGGGAAAGCTCGTTCGCGAGCAGGTTCAGCAGCGTGGTCTTGCCCTTGCCGTTCTTGCCGATCACTGCAATCCGGTCCTTCTTACCCACGGCGACCCTCAGCTCGTTGATCAGCTTTTGCCCGCCGTCCGGGAAGGAAAAGGAAAGATCTTCCGTGTTCAAGAG
>MHDZ01000010.1:0-28823 GCA_001805055.1 Nitrospirae bacterium GWC2_57_13 | reverse complement strand
AGCTTTTCAAGTTTTTCCTGCCGCGCCAGCGCCTTGATGCGGGACTGGACCGCGCTGGCCTTGGTTGCCTGGGCGCGGAAGCGGTTAATGAACTGCTCGACCTCTTTGCGCTTCTTGTCGTCGTTCTGCCGCGTCTTTTCATGGATCTCTTCTTCCACGAGAAGCTGGTCGTAAAGCTTCTGGGTGCCCCCCGCGATCTTCCGCATCATGCAGCGATGAATGATCATGGTGTGGGTGGTGACGCCGTCCATAAAGTCCCGGTCATGGGTGATAATGATCAGCTCGTTCCTCCAGGCGCGCAGGAACTGGGTGAGCCAGCGGACCGAGATGATGTCAAGGTAGTTCGTGGGCTCGTCGAGCAGCAGAAGGTTCGGCTCCGACACGAGCACCTTTGCGAGATTCAGGCGCACCTGGTATCCGCCCGACAACGACGAAGGCGAACGGTCAAAGTCATCATTCGTGAATCCCAGGCCATGGAGAATGGCCTCGGCCTTATAGGTCTCGTCGAGATAGTCATCGTTCGTTGGAAGGGCCAGGCAGGCCTCTTTGAGGATGGTGTCTTCCGTAAAATGAATGTGCTGGGACAGGTGGCCGATGGTGTATCCCGAAGGCACGGTGATCGTTCCGCAATCCTGACGCTCCTCTCCCAGAATCATGCGAAAGAGCGTTGACTTGCCGTGGCCGTTCCTGCCCACAAGCCCCACGCGCTCGCGCGGGTTGATGGTAAAACTGACGCCGTCAAAGAGCATCTGTTTGCCGTAATTCTTTTCTATGTTCGTGACCTGCAGCATGTCCCCCCTCGGATGAAGCAAAGCTTCCTTTTTGATAACAAGCCTTGCATACTACTCCATGGGCACGCGCGATGCAATGGTTTTTTCATTAAAAGCGTTATCTTTCATCGACCTGGGCTGAACGAACACTGGTGGCTCCCGTGAGCAGCTAGAACCGTTTAAACCACGGGCAGCATAACTGCACACGGTTAAAAGCACACACTCCAGAATAGTTCAAAGCCGCACTCATACCTGTCTCCCGCACAGTCACGCCGAGGGTCTGATGGTTTCACGCTCTTTGGCTATTCTTCTTTATTTGTTCTTTTTGTTGTGACGACGATGTCCGATGGGTTCCGTACTGCGAGGCTACCGTCGCTGCGCGTGGGACGCCCAGCCCGGCACCAGCTTCTGCCCCTGCCGCAGCTCTTTGACCAGACTCCGGTACTCAGGCTCCAGGCTCATTACGAGGGCCCAGAATTTTGGAGAATGGTCCAATTGCCGCGTATGGCAAAGTTCGTGCAGCAGGATGTAGCGGACTATGGGGGGAGGTAAAAAAAGCAGCTTGTAGTTCAGGTTGATCGTTTTGCTTCGTGAGCAGCTCGCCCATCTTGTCCGCTGGCCCTTGATCACCGCACGCAGGAACGGCAGTCCGTGCTGCTCGCTGATCTGCAGCAGCCAGGGGACGAGCCGGTCCCCGGCGCGGCGCGAAAGCCACCGCTTCATTGCCGCGCGGCAGGCGCGTTCATCACCTACTGCTCCGCGTATGACGATCTTTCCGGTCCCGTCGCTGACAGCGGCAACGGACCTAGCCGGCGTTTCGCGATACTCCACCTGCCACGTCTCGCCCAGCGCAGGCAGGCTGATGACTTCTGGCAAAGCGTCTGTTGGCGCGTCCTCGCAAGAACGCGCCGCAGCGATGAAGCGCTCAAGATGCGACGCTATCCAGTCTTTTTTCGCTTCCACAAGGGATGGAATGCGTGAAAGAGCAAAGGCGTGAGGAACGATGATCGTCAGGCCCTCCCGGGCGGAGATCGTGAGCCGCACATTCCTGGCCCTTCGCGAGATCCGCACCTGGTAATCTATGGTCTGCCTATCGGAAAGCTTGAGGGAATACAACAGGACCACTCCTCTGGCTGGCTACAAAGTTCGGCGAATGTCCGGCTTGTGGCGCCGATGCTCCTCCAGGATACTGTTCAGCCGGTCGATCACAACGGGACTCTTCAGTATGCTCGTGTGCGTCTCGGGAAAGGCGTAGACGCGCGCTGCTTCGGCCTGTGCGCGCAGGGAGACAGCGCTGATGAGCGGGACCACACCGTCGGTCCCGTCGCCGCCCGCCACGCCGAAAAGGAGATAGGAGGGCACCTGCGGCGGCAAGCGCTTCTCAAAAAGACTCTGAAGAAAGGGACTGTTCGGCGCCAGATCGATCCAGTTGGGAATAACGAGCGGCGACCTGTCCACTCCCAACTTGGCACGGTTAACACCGTCCCAGGGCGTCGAGATGGCGATAAAGAGCTTGAGCGGGTGCGTTGGAAGCCGGCCTGCCATCTCGTTGATCGCGGCACGGGAGACCAGTCCTCCCATGCTGTGTGCCACAATGAAGAGGCGGCTGAACTTATGCTTCCCATAGAGCTCCGTCAGGGCCTGGACCAGTTCGTGGCTCGGCACGTCGATGCGGAGCCCCGAGGGGTACTGATAGACCCAGGGCTGGAACTTCCTGCGATCCAATCGATCAATGATCGCACGGAACTCCTGGGGATTGCCTCCTGAACCGTGCACGAAAAGCACGGGGACTTTTGCCGGATCATAGGGCTCCAGAAAATAGACGCCGTAGCCGCTCAAGATCGCGAAGTGTATGGGTGCGAACAGGCCCTGCCTGCCCCGTTCCGGGGAGAACCGCTGATCGTCGAGGCTCACCACCTCGCCCCGGCTGACCGTTACCTTGCCGAGCTTGACCGCGCCTTCCGACACTTCCTCGGGGGGCGCGATCTGTTCCATGCCCTGGTAGTCCTCATTGGACAGCCGGATGACGAGATTCTCGGCCTTGCCGCCGTCCTTCACGATGACCTTCAGCGGCGTTGTGCCGCCGTACCAGGCCGCGGGCTCTCCCTCCTGATAGCGGAGGTCCTCGTTGCGGTCCTCGAAGGCAAAAAGATATGCCGCACCCGGCGTTGTCAGAAAACGATACGATCCAGGTCCGTATTGCACCGAGTAGTTCCAGATCTTCTTCTTGCCCCTGTGGTGCCTGACGAGCATAATAACCACGGGCGTTCCCGGCGCCGCGTTCACGACCTCACCGTGCAGCTCAACGGCCCGCTCCATGCGCCAGATGTCCTGCGTCACCCGAAAGAGGCCGCAGCCTGTCACCATCGGGAGAGAACACAACAAGACGAGAAGTATCAATGAAGCACGCATGGGACTCATGTGATCGCTCCTCTCCGGGAAGTTGTGCACAGAGTGACTCACGGCTTGTTTACCTGCCCCTGGCTACGGCTAATCCCAGCGCCCCCTGGCCGGCTTTTCTCCACCACGACCTCGGCCTTCTTGATCTCACCCGGCCGAGCCGGCGTCTCGGCCACGTTCCGGAAGCGTGTCGCCACCTTCGCAGGAAAGCCGGGACTGTCCCTGCTTTGGATGAAACTTTGGAATCCACGCCCCTGAACGCTCACTACACGTGCCGAAATTACTTCTTCTTGGACTTCGGTTTCTTTACTTCCTTTTTTGAACCGTGCTGTGATGCTGCCATGTAAAATCACCTCCTTACTATACTATATGCATTCCGCTGTTCTCTGGTTATTTCTTCGCAGGGGAACCGAATTTCTTCCGGGTCGCCTCAAACCGGGATTCCCGGAGATAGAGACTGATGGATTCCTGCACAACATCTCTCTTGTTCCTTCCCTGGCTCTTTGCGTACCGATCGAGCTCGCCCGCAGCCTTTTCAGGCAGACTTATGGACCGCACGGATCTCATAGCGCACCTCCTCTACTTCAATACACTACAGGTGCGCTTTTGTCAAGCCGATCGTCTGCGCTGGGCGACTATGGTCGTTTTTTATTGCTTGGGATTGTTAGGAGCGGAATGTTGGAAAGTCAGGCCTAAGTGATAAAAGGCGTTCAAGCGTGGACTGCGGCATGAGGAGACAAGGTTCAAGAGACATGAGATAAAGGGGCATTTAAAAGGCGGAACGTGCACGGCACAGCCGCCCACGCTCCGCCTGTACTTCAGAAGCCGCTGCTCGCTACGGAGACATATAGCCATCGGTGAGCGTCAGCATGAATGCCACGATGGCGTTTTCCTCTGCATCGGTCAGCCCCAGGTTGCCGACGAAACTGCTGTCCATGTTCTGCGTGAGCTCCGGGGGCGGCCAGCACAAGGTCCCAAAATTCGGGTCAAGGCTGCCGAGAGCTGGGTCGCAGGGGGGCAGAACATCCCTGGTGTTATAAAAATGCACCACCTGCTTCAAGGTCTTGATCACGCCGTTGTGCATGAAGGGCCCGGTGAGCTCTATGTTGCGGATATGCGTGGTCTTGAACCGGCCGTTCTGCCTTGGATCGCTCAAAAATCCGCCAAGTCCCAGGTCCACGAAGTTCGCCGGAAGCAGGGTAAAGGGGAATTCGGAGTTCTTCGGCACGCCGATGTTGTGGAACTTGAAGTCCGTGAAGACCACCGGCAGGCCGCCGCCCACCTTCGACGTATGGCAGTGGGCGCATTTGCCCCTTCCTTCAAAGAGCGCCTGGCCCAGCGCTTCCTGACTCGTGAATGCTCCCATGCCCCGCTGGACAAAATCGAACTTGGAGGTGAACTTGTTCAGCTCGCTCGTGCCCTCGAACGCGGCTATTGATGCGGCCATGCAGTGATAGGCCGCTTCCGTGTTTGCCAGGGCAAAGGCATCCGGACCGCAGATCTGTTGGAACTGGGCGGCGTATGCAGACACGGCGATTTTTGCGATCACCTGCGCTTTCGAAGTGTTGTTCATCTCCACGGGGTTGAGGAACGGTCCCTTGGCCTGCTCCGTGAGGTTCGCGGCCCTACCATCCCAAAACTGGCCGCCCTGGATGCCACCCTTGAGGGTAAATTCGGGGAAGAACACCGCATAGGCGGCGCTGGGTGAGTTCCTCGTGCCGAACCGTCCGGTGATCACGCCTTCCGAAACGGGAAGGAACTGATCGGGTTCGGCAAAGCCGAAGTCCGGATGATGACAGCTCACGCATCCCTGGCCTGCCGGCTCCGAAAGATCCGTATCAAAGAACAGGTTTTTCCCTAACTGCTCGCGGGCAGTGAGTTGCTGCGCAAACGCGGCCTGGGCCGTGAAGCCCAAGACCAGCACTGCGCCCAACAAAACGACAAACGCAACAAACCTCTTTTTGTTCATGGTAATCTCCTTTCGTGCTATGTGATGTACTGCTCAGGATTGTGAGACGATGGCAATCAAGTAAGAATAAGAAAGAGAGTGGATACTGTATGAGGCATGCACTTTTTTGTTTCGCGCTATGCGTCTCAATTTAGGTCTTGTTTAATTAGTAGCAGATGTATGGCTCCCTGTCAAATTAAGAGGCCACGTTAGTTTGTTTTGATGCCAAAGAAAGTATCAAGTGGAGAGATCCATTATGTGCAATCAGTGCACTAAGTTTAAACATAATGCGCCGAGAGGAAAGGCTACCGCGTTATCATTCAAATTCCGTCTTCCCATCCGTATGCCTCAGCATGATCTGCTCAAGCATGCGCACGATCCCTGTCCCGAGCGTGAAAAGCGATTCAACAGGAAGGTTCTTCTCGGCCCTATCGTCGAAGAACAGGTGCAGCCGGGACTGAAGGTCATCCTCCGGCTTCCAGTAGCAGATCAGGATCGGCACTTTGGGAAGGGGATAGAGCACGACGGACACGTCGGCGTTAAAGGTAGTATGGGATGACGTCCCGCTGAACATGCGTATCAGGTCCTCGAACAGCTCTCCGTGCGTATCTGCGATGAATTTCAATGGCTGCTCGCAGCGCCGCTCGAAGAGCGGGTTCCACGTCTTGCCCTGTTCGAGCTCCCGGAAGGGCACCCATAGTCCGGAGGGATCCGCGCCCTCGCTGAATAATATATAGTGCAGCAAGGGTATGGAGAACCACGCGTGGGTATGGCATTGGGACGTGACCGTGCCCTGCCCGTCGATCTCGAAGTCTTTGCCCAGACACTTGATCACCAGCGTCGTTCCGGTGCTTCTGGCCCCCAGTTGTACGGCCAGTGAGACAATATCTGTCGACCTGATCTTCTCTTTCAGTTCTTTCAGTGTTTGTTCACGTATTCCTTCTATATTCACCTGCCGCTCAATGTTCCCCTCGAACCTGGCAATGATATCCTGGTCCAGATGAAGGCAGTCGGCAAGACTTTTTTCCTGCTTGATGACAGCTGCGGCAAAGGCCAGACAGGTCGAGATCCCGCAGTCTCCGCAGTTGGAGCGCGGCAAAAGCCGGTACAATTCCAGGGGGGTCTTCAGTTTGGGCATGCGGCATCATACCGTATCAGGCCGGCGTCAGTGAAGTCAAATCTCAGGACATGAGCATTATGAAACGGAAACGTGCTCGAGGGTCTTTTCGTTAAATGGAAGGAGCGCCGCGACATTTTTCCCCGTCCGAGGGGCCCCCCTGTCGGCCAAAGTGTGCTATAATAGTAAAGTTTTACCGCGAGAAAGGAAGCGGCTGATTCAGCTAAAATGAACGTTTACGCTGTCATTTATACGGGCGGAAAGCAATACCGGGTCTCTCCGGGAGACATTGTCCAGGTCGAGAAACTCGACGCTGAGCCCGGTGCGACGATCGAGATCACCGACGTCTATCTTGTGGCGGCCGAGGGCCGGATCACTGCCGGCAGGCCGAAGGTGGATGATGCCCGCGTTGTCGCGCAGGTCCTTGACCAGAACAGGGACAAGAAGATCATCGTCTTTAAAAAGAACAGGCGCAAAGGCTATCGGAAGACTTTGGGCCATCGTCAGTATTACACGGAGCTCAAGGTCACGGAGATCGTCTTCGGCAGCGCCGTCTACCGGGAACTGCCTAAGGAGTCGCTTCCGTCGAAAGAGCACGCTGTCGCACCTGCCAAGGCAGCCATCCCGAAAGAGCGGACAAAACCGAAAAAGAAGCCTGCGATGGTGCCGCCTACATCGCAGCAACCGGAAAGTCCACCGCCTGCTCAAGCGACCATTGCTGCCGGGATAGCTCTTGCAGCGCCCTCCCCGATGCCGGAGAGAACACTACCCGAGGCACAGGCGATCCCTCCGACACCTGCGCGGGTGCCGGAAAAACCGCAACCCGTCGCGAAACCTGCGGCAGGAGCGGTACCGCAACCGATGGTCCAGCAGAAGAAGCCTTCATCGGACAGGCGTATACCCTGGTGGATCATCGGGGCGATCATTGCCGCCCTCGCTCTTTTGAGCCTGCTCTTCTTTACAAAGCGCGAAAAGACCGCTCCCGCTCCGGGCCCTGAGGTCCGTGAGAAGACCGCCAAGCCGAAGCCGGAAATGCAGAAGAAGGCGGCCCCCGTGGTCCGCGATGTTAAAACGAGAGAGACCGCTCCTGTTGATAAACCTGCCACCCCGGCTCAGCCTCCCGATTAAGTGAGATCGAAAGATCGCGCGATGAGCTCTATGGCAAATGGCAAGGGGTATCCTGATAACGGTCGTCGTTCTCGTCAAAACGTACATAATGTCAGAACTTTTTTCTCCCATGGTATTTCACCACAATGTTAATCCGGATCTTGAACCGTACTACTTGTTGTTCCTCTCTGAGACCCCTGCGTAATCGATCAGACACTACTCTCATGACGTTCTGGAGACCAAGAATGAAGAAATGCAGATTCCTCTTTTTCGGCGCCGTCGTTCTCTCAGCCGCTCTCACCCTTTCAGGATGCGGGTGCCTTTCAGGACCGGGCGCAATGACGAAACCGGAGCCGGTCGCCCCTCGGCAGGAGCAGGAGCCGGCGCCGTCAAAGCCGGAACCTGCCGCACCCCAGCCGGAGCCCGTGACGCTCCAGCCGGAAAAGGCGCCCCTAACCGCGGCAAAGAGTCCGCCGCGAACGGTCCAGGCGCCCAAGCAGCCCGCTGTGGAGGCGAAACCCCGGCCGGCCCCTAAACCTGAGAAAGCCCGCTGCATGGTGCGAAGGGACGCTGTGGCGTGGACCCATGTGAGCGGAGACTGCAAGAATGGTTACGCACATGGCAAGGGACGCGCGGTGAGTGTTGATGGGAGGCGTTCCTATGTTGGGGAGTTCGAGAGCGGCTATTTTTCCGGTCACGGAGACTATGACTGGGGCAACGGGACTGCATATTCCGGTCAGTTCCTGAAGAGCAAAAAGCACAGCCTCGGCACCCTGACCTATCCGGACAAGAGCAAATATACCGGCGAGTTCCGGAATAACGTGTATGAGGGAGAGGGGACATATGTCTCCGCTGACGGCGATACCTACGCCGGGAGTTTCCGGAAAGGTCATTATCATGGCAACGGTACCTTCACCTGGTCAAACGGCAATACCTACGCGGGCGAGTTCACTACTGACCGCATGGAGGGGCAGGGCACGTTCACGCTGCGCAACGGAGAGCGATACACGGGCCGTTTCAAGAACAACGAGATGAAGGGCGAAGGGACCTACACCTGGCCGAACGGCGACAAGTACAAGGGAGAGTTCAAGGACGACACCATGAACGGTGAAGGTGAATACGCCTATGCCGGGGGCCTGAGATATAAGGGACAATTCAAGGACGGCAGAAAGGACGGCGAGGGCACGCTGTTCACGGCCAACGGCTCAATAAAACAGCTCTGGAGGAACGGGGATAAGATCGCTGACCTGTCACCACAAGGGATGTGATGAGATCAACGTCTAAGCAGGCGAGCCTCGACGACCCCCTCCTCAGGGAATGCTACGCTCGCTCCATCCGATTATTAATGGATAATTCCCATGAATCCGGCGTGATCGCCGCTGCACCGGAGCCAAAGGCCGTGGACCGGAACTATGCCAGCATCTTTGGCCGCGATGCTGCCATCTGCTCCCTCGGGATGGTCGTGTCAGGCGACAGAGAGCTGTTGCGCCACGCGAAAAAAAGCCTCACTACCCTGGCCCGGCACCAGGCAAAAAATGGCCAGATCCCCAAGTACGTGAAACCCGAAAAAGGCGAGGTGGACTTCTGGTACTCCGGCTGCATCGACGCCACGCTCTGGTGGCTCATTGCCGTCCATTTCTACAACCGCCAGCGGCCCGCCGACGGGCTCGCAAAGCAGCTTCGGGACAATGTGAAGCGCGCCTTCACCTGGCTCCTCTGCCAGGAGCACCAGGGCCTCTTCCTGCTACAGCAAAACGAGGCAAGTGACTGGGCGGATATCATGCCGCGGTCCGGCTTTGTGCTCTACACGAACGCCCTCTGGTACCTCGTGAAAGAGCTTTACAGAGTGCCGACGCTCTCGAAGACGCGCCAGTGCTTCAAACACCTTTTCTTTCCCTTTGATAAACCCATGGCCGAGCAGCGTCGCGCGCGCATCATGGCGGACTATGTAAAAACGAAGGTGCCCTGGAGCGACGTGTACCTGAGTTTCGTGAACTTTTCCTTCTGGGGCCGCGACGTTGACGTCTTCGGCAACATTCTTGCCTGCCTTGTCGGCATACCGGACAAGGCAAAGGCGGGAAGGATCGTCGATGCGCTGATCAAGCGCAGGGCGAACCGCCCCCGTCCTGTACGCGTCATGCTCGACCCCATCCGCAAAAGCAGCCGGCTCTGGCGTCCCTATATGGAACGGCATGATCTGAACCTGCCGGATCAGTACCACAACGGCGGCGGAATGTGACCCAAATTTTCCCCTTAGATGTCGAACACGGAACAACCACAGGAGGTATCGGCGGGTATCATGCGCAGCCATTTGCCCGCGTTTCGGCCTCTGCTCCCGCGGGGAACAAAAGTGAGGCTTCCGTTGTCTTACTACTGAAGTGATATGCTGTCGCGGCGACAGGCCCAACATAACCGGGGGGATTCTGTGAACGGAACATCTTACCAGACTGCACGGTCTCATAAAGTCGGCGATGCGATGATGGCATTCTTAAGAGTGCTGGTGTACACCCCCGGCATCGCCCTGATCCTGTCCACACTGGCGACCGTGGCATGGTTGTCGCTCGGCGACCCGGAGCAGGTGGCGACCGTGGCCGAGACGGCCCTCCTCTTCGCTCTTGTGCCCTCGTTCGTTGCTGCCGTGATGATCGCCTGCCATTCCCTGCACTGGGGAATGGAACTCGACGAAAGCGGAGTCCGCCTTGTGCGGGCCTGTTCATCGACGCCGGTTTCTTACAACGACGTCACCTTTCTGCGACTCGGAACTGTATCGGACCAGGTGGCGAGACAGGAAACTCGTCAACCCCGGGACCTGCGCGTTATGATCGAGTACCCTCACCACGGACGGTTCAGCATCTGGCTGCCATCTTCTCAGGCGGAGCTTCTGTTCAAGGCGCTGCACGAACGCTGCGACCATGCCGCTGGCCTCGACGCCCAAGGCGTGGAACGCGTGCCGCGCAAGGACCGTGATGGCGGAGTCAGGCTCCTGACGCGGAAACGGCTGATCAGCGGCTTGGCTCTGGTCGCTGCAGGCCTCTTCTCGCTGGTGCTGGCGGTTTTCGGGAAGAACACGGCAGGAGCCGGCGATACTCTCGAATACCTCCAGCGGGAGGCTATCCGTTGGATCGGTATCATCCAGTCGCCGGTAGTGATCGGTGCGGGACTGAGCATCCTGCTGCGGCGGCCCGCAGAAAAGCAGGGTGACCGCGCGGGAGGCCGTGCGCGAAGGAGGTAAAAACAGCAAGGCATGAGGTAGCCATTCCGCAATTGCCCTCGGATGCCGAGCCAGCGTCTCATGCGATGGTTGACAGCGCGGCGCCTCTTCTATATACTTGTTGCATTGTGCCGCCACGCGGCGCATGCAACGGCTCCCTCAAACCAAATTACAGATCACACCGAAAAGCGTTCAAAAGGAGGTCACTATGAAACGAAACTCTGCATTGTTGTCTCTCGCGTGTTGTGTCATGCTCGTGTTGTTCACGGTGCATTCATCGTTCGGCGCGCAGGATGCGTCCCCCTCGAATGCCAGCCTGAAACAGCGAAATGTCGCTATCAAGGTTTATGGATTCGGCTTCGGGTCGGGCCTGCAGCCCGGCCAGAACGGAAAGGCCAATGGCGACGGGGTCCAGCTTGTGGAAGAGTCCTGGACGGGCAGCGGCTTTCTGGTCAAGAATGACGGCACACTCGTGACGAATTACCACGTGGCGCGTCGCGCGCTTCGCGCGCAGGCGGTCTTTGACGACGGGTCCGCCTATCAGATACCTTATATCAGGGTCTATGACAACTTCGCCGATATCGCGGTCCTGAAAATACGGGCGAACAAGAAATTCCCCTATGTGAGCCTGGGCGACTCGGACAAGGTGGAAGTTCGGGATGCCGTACTGGCTGTTGGCAATCCGCTCGGTATGGGCATTAACGTGACAGAGGGCAAAATTAGTCAGATTGTGCGCGACGACAATGGGCGGAGAACTTCGCTGCGGCACACGGCCACGATCGCTCCAGGAAACAGCGGCGGCTCGCTGTACCAGGGTATGCAGGTCGTTGGCGTGAACGTCCGGGGCACGCCGCCTTACGAGTTCTACGAGGCCGTTCCTATCAACAGGGTCAAGCCGCTGCTGACGGAGCAGTACAACAAAATGATCCCCCTCGAGAGTGCCTTCCCCACGAATCTCGAAGCCATATTAAAGAAAGCCAAACAAGTCGACGCGAAAAACGGCGAGGTGCCCGCGGCCACGGGCAACGATCCCGGCGTGGTCTCGATCCCCGCGGACTTCTATCCTCTCGAAGATATCATGGTCCTCCTCCAGGCCCAGAAGGGGCAGGACCTGGCTTTGATCGTTACCGATGCACAGAACAAGCCCATAGGATATGGAGACGCTCGGGGCATTGAGATCGAGGCTGTTTTATTGCCAAACGATGTCAACTTCAAAAAAGTGAATATTAATGTCCTGAACTATGCGCAAATACCCGTCAAGTTCGGTGTGTCGGTGAACACGATCACCTGGTAACGAACGGACCCGGATAGGAACGATGAAGCTCTCAATTAATCCGGGAACTTTTTACTGCCCTCCGCTGTCGAATGGTGCAGGACGGCACACATACCATCTCACAGGAGGGATCCAAATGGGGGCATTCGATATCCTGGACAAGGACCACACAAGGAGGAACGCTATGAGTACACTAAGGAAATTTACCGTTGCAGGCATCGCCGTATGCCTGATGGCCGCAGCCGCTCCGGCTGCCTTTGCCTTGGAGGCGAGGGCGATTCCCGAAGGCAAGCAGTATTCCGCCACCGGCGCTGAATTCAACTCGAGCAGGTTCCAGGCGGGCATCAAAGGCGACAAGGGCCTGGGTGAACTGGCAAAGGAGAACACCTCCCTCGGCGACCCGGCAACGTCCTTCGGCTTTGCCGCGAAATCGGAAGAGGCGAAGTTCTTCCTGATCGGCTCGCTCTACTCCGAAGCGCTGGCGTATGTGCGCGGCGGCAAGATGGACCTCGCTGCAAAGCGGCTGGAGTCCATCCAGAGTGAGTTCATTAACATCGGCGTCCCCTCGTCGCTCTACAATTACATCAGCAAGATGAGGCAGCTCATCGAGACCAAGCGGCACACGGAGGAGGCCCTCCTCGACTTCCTGGCGCTCTTCCAGCCGTTTTTCGAGGACTACGCGAAAAGCAAGTCTGCTGACAAGTTGACGCTCTTCCGGGCCGGTTCCTGGCTCGTGGACATGGGACTTGCCAGCGCCGGCGGTGACAAGGAGCTGCTCCGCCAGACGGACAAGCTTACCTACTTCATCGCGGAGATGAAGCGCATGGACGCTCCCAAGGGCGCGCTCGAAGCCCTGGATGAGATCGCCGGGATCGCAGGCAAGAAGGAAATCTCAGACCGGGACGCCAAGAGCGTCCTGAAGCTGGTGAAGAAGATCCAGGCCGTGCTGGGGTAAGAGTTTCCTGAAAGAACGCGCCTTTTCACGAGGAAGGGATATGGGCAGTCGTACGAAGACATACGGGATCGTCGGATTCCTTGCAGCAGCCCTCTTCTTCCGGGCGATTGCCGTGCAGGCTGCGGAGAACCCGAAGGACCGGCTCGATTACTGGCAGAAGAATTTCGGCGAGCTGAAGCAGTCCGAAGACCCCCGGGCCGCTCGGGCCCACGCGATATTCAACCGGGTGCTCGATGCCGCGGGTAAACGCCCGGGTGTGTTACCGCAGCTCTTCATCGTCAAAAGCGACGCTGCCTATATCCCGCTCGCTTTCGCCATCCCCGACGGCGGGGTCATCATCTCGAAAAAGGTCCTGGATATCTGCTATACGGACCCGACGCGGGGTGATGACCGCCTGGCCTTCATTCTGGCTCATGAGATCGCCCACCAGTTCAAGGACGATTTCTGGCACATGAAGTTCTTTCAGGCCATCGATATTTCACGCGAGAAGGGCTCGTCGGAGACGGCCGTGCTGAACGAAGTGAAGGCCATCGCGGAGTCGACGGAAAAGGTGCTGGCCAAGGAGCTTCAGGCCGATGAATACGGCATCGTCTATGCCTCCCTGGCGGGTTACGACACCGACGCCATCGTCAAGGAAGACAAGAACGTAAACTTCTTCCAGTACTTTTACCAGTCCCTGGACCCGGAAAACATAAAAGGCGTCAAGAAAGACCCCACCCATCCCACGCCACCGCAGCGGGCCGAGGCGGTCAAGGCCCGTCTGCGGCAGGTGCTCGAAAAAGTGGAGCTGTTCCGCCTGGGACTGCTTTTCTACCAGGCCGGCGAGTACGGGAAGGCGGTTAAGGCCTTTGCCGAGTTCCTGCGCTACTACCCCGGCCGCGAGGTTTATCACAACCTGGCCGCGAGCCGGCACCAGCTCGCCTTGAAGTATTACCGGGAATGGAAAGGCGAGGAATCGGCAAGGGCCTTCAAGCTCTCGATCGCCGTGGACCCCGAGACCCGGGCCGGCAGCATCACCCTGCGGGGCGAGGAAGAGGGTCCCGAGGCAAGGTTTACGAAGCAGCTCAGCAAGGCCGTTGAGAACTACGAGAAGGCCGTGTCGCTCGATCCGTCCTACGCCCTTTCGTACAACAATCTCGGCTGCGCCCTGATCCTGCAGGGAGAATACTACAAGGCCGTTGCCGTGCTCAAGGACGCGCTGAAGAGAAAGGCCGATTATCCCGAGGCCCTGAATAATCTCGGCGTGGCGTTCTGGTATGCCGAGAATCCGGCAAAGGCGAAAGAGAACCTTCTGAAGGCCCGCGAACTTTCGCCGGCCTACGACGCGCCACTGTATAATCTGGCAAAAATCGCTGTCGAAGAGAAGAACGCCGGGGAAGGGACGAAATACGGCGAGGCCTATCTGAAGCTCGATCCCGCGGGCTCCTGGGCGGACGTCGTGCGTTCGGCGCTGACTCTGGAAAAGCCGAAGGAGCTCGTGGTGGCAGCGGGCGGCAAGAAACCGGAAATGATTATGGGTCTGCAGGCAGGAGGCTATGAAGACGAAGTGCCCAGGGACTGGGGCAAGCCGGTAACTTCGGGCGACGTGCCCCTCGAAGAAGAGCCGCTCAGGACGGCGAAGTACGCAAACGGCGTCATGACCGTGTCCCAGGACGACGAGATCCTCCTCGTGGTTGCTCCGGAGGGATACAAAGGCAGGAGCAGCCGGGGCATCGGCATCGGAAGCTCTCAGCAGGACCTGCTGAAGGCATACGGCGCGCCGTCCAGGACCCTCGACACGGCGCAGGGGACGAGCTGGGCCTACCAGGATGAGAAGGTCGCATTTCAGATCCGGGATGGGAAAGTTATCTCGTGGATGTTGTTTTAGAGAGAGGCGAATGAACACCCCGCAGCAAGCAGGCTGTCCGACAATTCCTATTTCTTCTGGTAGAATAGAAGGACTGCGGGCATTTCTTGCCAGAGGCATTCAAGGAGCAAGGATAGAGCTCAGCTTGGCTTGTGCAGCAAGGAATCTAAGAAAAATCTGGATATGTCTGCAGACGAAGAAGGAAGAAGCGGGAGATAAAGAGAAAATACCCGGTCAAATACACTCTCCACGGTATCCTTCTTTGATCTGTCAGTTTTGCTAGAAAAAAGACCCCGCCGAGCAAGCAATTGTCGGACAGCCTGCAAGCTGCGGGGGATAGCAAGTTCAATGAGACGAATCGTGGCAGCGGCGATCAATGGAAGGGAAGGGGTAAAGGAGATGGACGGATAATCGAAAACGACGCAGGAATGTGCCGTATCCCCGCGCAGTCCCTCATTTCATCTCCTCCCCTTTCTCATCAGGTCCCTGACTTCATGGCTCTCGACGCTCCAGTATGCGGCCAGGATCGATTTCGTGCCCGCGCACTTCATTCACTCAAAAACAGTTGCGCGGCGCCAATAAATTTTCCAGGAAGAGAAAGCCTTTTTCGATGGAGGAAGAAGGAAGATGATGCGAAAAAGAAAAAATACAGCGGCCCTTCTATCGCTGATGCTGCTGCTTCTCGTCTCGTTGTCGTCTGCATTTGTTCTCAACTATACTCCTGTTGCGAGTGCAGCGGGCACTGACCACGGCGTGTCCGAAAAGGTAAAACAACGCATGGCGGAAGGAGAGAGGCTCTTCAAGGCAGGAAAGCTGGCGGAAGCAAAGGAGACCTATGAGCAGACACTCGAGGACGCAAAAAGGACGGGAGATAAGTCTTCGGAGGCGGGTGCCCTCAAGAGCATCGGAAATGTCTATTTCGAGCTCGGCAAAACCGATCTTGCCTTGGAATACTATCAGCGTGCTCTCGATACAGCGCGGGCTGCGGGAGCGGAAACTGAGGCAGCCAAGGCATTGAGCAACATCGGACATGTTTATTACAAAGTCGGGCAGTATTCAGATGCGGTGAAGTATCTTCAGCAGTCCCTGGCGATAGCCCATAAGCTTGGAGATACGGCGGTCGAGATAAGGAATCTGGGTACCCTTGGCGTTATTTCCTATCGCCTCGGCAAGAACGCTGATGCATTGATGTATTTGCAGCGATACCTGAAGCTGGTAGAGAAAACAGGAGAGCATGCTCGTGTGATCCTGTCGCTTAAACTTATCGGCGGTATCTATGAAAGCTCCGGACAGTACGAGGAGTCGCTGATGTATTATGAGCGGTGGCTTGAGATCGCCCGCCAGATCAGCAGTCCGGCTGAAGCGGTTGAAGCCCTCCGTAACATCGGGAGTGTCTATTATCGCCTCTACCAGTACCATGAAGCGCTCAGGTATCACCAGCAGTCCCTGCAGATAGCACGTAAACTCGGTGACGCGACTGTGGAGGTCAGGTCCCTTGACAGCATCGGGCATGCCTATTATCGCCTCAGCCGGTACCAGGACGCGCTCAAGTATCACCAGCAGTCTCTGGCGCTCAAAAGAAAGATCAGCGACGTGGCGGGCGAGGCCGGTTCCCTCAATAACATCGGGAATATCTACATGAGACTCGGCCAATACACCGAGGCGATGAACTGCGCAACGCAGGCCCTCGAAATAAGCAGAAGGATCGGCAATGCGGCCGAAGAGGCCGCCTCCCTTCGTCACATCGCGAATGGCTATTATGGCCTCAGCCGGAACCAACAGGCGCTCGAGCATTACCAGCAGTCACTGGTCATATCCCGCAAGATCGGCGATACGGCCGGCGAGGCCAGTTCCCTCAACAGCGTTGGGCTCGTCTATGACAAGCTTGGCCAATACACTGAGGCGCTTTCGTATCAGAAACGGGCTCTGGACATGGCGCACGAGATCGGCGATGCGAATCTTAAGGCCGCAGTCCTCAATAACATCGGGGGCATCCATTCAAGACGCGGACAACACACCGCTGCGCTCAATTATTTCCATGAGTCCCTAAAGATAGCCAGGAAGACAGGCGACGCGGCGGGAGAAGCCGCTCCGCTTGGCAACATTGGGCTTGTTTACGACAGCCTCGGCCGCTACGCAGAGGCGCTTTCGTATCACCAGCAGGCCCTCGAGATCAAAAGAAAAATCGGTGATGCGGCAGGGGAGGCAACATCTCTTGTCAATATCGGGAATATCCATTCAAGACTCGGACAAGACACCGATGCGCTCATGTATTATCAGCAGTCTTTGGAGATAATCCGCGAGATCGGCGATGTGGGCAGTGAGGCGGCAGTCCTTAATAATATCGGGTTTATCTACAGCAGTCTTGGCCGGTACGAAGAGGCTTTGAAACATCATCAGCAGTCCCTGGAGATAGCCCGCAAGAGCGGCAATTCGGCCGGCGAGGTCAATCCCCTCAACAACATCGGGCTCATCCATTATATGCTCGAACGATATGGGGAGGCGTTGAAATATTACGAACAGTCCTTGAAGATCGCCCGAAGGATCGGCGATTCGGAAGGCATGATAACGTCTTTGGGGAACATGGGCAGCTCATATAATTGCCTTGAACAATACGAAACAGCAATCAAAGCGTTCCGCGAGGGCATCAGTATATTGGAGACTATTGATGACGCAGAAGCGCTCTGGAGATATCACAGGTGGATAGGCGAATCTCTTCGAAAATCCGGCAAACCCGCTGAAGCGGTCACCCATTATCAGCAGGCAATTGTGTCCATCGAACATCTTTACATCAATACACAGGGTCTGAAAGACGAAGCCCGTTCCTCCCTCATCGGCGAGAAGGCCTTCGTGTACCAGGAGTTCATCGAGCTCTTGCTGGAACTGCACCAGAAACGACCGGGCAAAGGCTATGACAAGCAGGCCTTCGAAGTCTCCGAGAAATCCAAGTCCCGCGCCTTCCAGGAGATGATGGCCAAGGCAGGGGCCAGGACCGCCTTTGCCGGCGATGCAAGGTTTCAATCGATGATTGAAACAGAGCAGCAGCTCATCGGCCAGGCCGTAAACCTCCGCCAGATCCTCGGCAAGGAGCTGTCCATGCCGGCAAAAGAGCAGAATAGGGAAATCATAGATTCCCTCACGGACCAGCTTGCTAAAGCGGAAAGGTCCCTCGCAGACCATCAAAAGGCCATCGACGACGCCTACCCCCGCTACGCAGACCTCAAGCGGCCCAAGGCCCTCTCTGTCGAAGACCTCAAGGACGTCCTCAAGGACGGAGAGATTGTCGTCTCTTACATCGTCACGGGGGATAATACGATTGCCTTCGTCATCAGCGGGAAAGGCTTCAATCTCATCGAGCTTCCCGTCTCAAAGAAAGAACTTGCCGATCTCGTGAGCGCCTTCCGCACCGGCCTGGACAGCGTCCGGGACTACAAAGACCTCGAAAAGTACAGGCCCGAAGCGGCCCATGAGCTCTACCAAAAGCTCTTCCGGCCCCTGTCAGCCGGGCTCAAGGACATCACGACCCTCTACATCTCCGGCGATGACGTGCTGCACACCCTGCCCTTCGAGGCCCTGGTGGACGGCTATGACCAGAAGGCCTTCCGCGAAGCCAGGAAGGCGGGCAGAAAGGGCGACGGCCCCTATCTCGGCGAGTACAGCACCCTGCACTACCTCGTGGACTCCTACACCATCGCCTATCTGCCCTCTGCCAGTGTCCTGAGATCACTCAGAAAGTACGAGAAGCCCGGATACGGGAACTGGGACAAACAGCTCATCGCCTTTGCTGATCCGGTGTTCAGCCCGGAAGAAGTCAAATCGGCGCAGGGCAAAGACAAAAAGAATAAAGAGATACCGCAGCGCGGCATCACTCAGGAGACTGAGCTGGCCCTGCAAATCCTGACCCGCTCCACCGGCGGAGCTGAGCTTGCGCGGCTCAAGGAGAGCAGTGAAGAGGCCAAGGCCATTGCCAAAGAAGTAAAAGGCAGGAAAGAAGACATCTACATGAGAGAAAAGGCTACAGAGGAGAACGTCGGGAAAACAAAGCTCACCGCTTCCCGTTACCTCCTCTTCTCCACCCACGGCCTGTTGGGCGGCGACTTCTCAGGCGTGGCCGAGCCCGCGCTGGCATTAACTTTGATAAACAATCCTGCAGGCACAGACGGGTTCCTGACCATGAGCGAGGTGTTGGGCCTGGATCTGAACGCAGAGATGGTGATCCTGTCGGCCTGCAACACCTCGGGCAAGGGAGACAAGACGGGATCAGGTGAAGGCTTTGCCGGCCTCACCCGCTCCTTCATGTACGCGGGCACGAAATCGCTCCTGGTCACGCACTGGAGCGTGGAGAGCACGGCAGCCCGGGACCTGATGGTGGGGACCTTCAAAGAGATGACGGACAACACAAGACCCGAAGCCCTCCGGAAGGCGAAGCTCGCGATGAAAGCCTCATCGCGCATGACCGGCAAACAGGAGCTTTCCCTGTCCCACCCCTTCTTCTGGGCGCCTTTCGTGATGGTGGGAGAGGGGCAATAAGCCAGAGATAATTTCTTTGCCCCTGGAATATTCATGATCCTCTGGACGATCCAGACAAGTGAAGCGTGGAAGAGACTGCAGGAGAAGGGTGTGCTTCGCGCCGACGACGGGCGCATCAGCGAAGACATGCGGCTGGGATACGGGTGGATGGCGAACCAGATGCGCCGCCGCCTGGGGCCGCCGCCGATGGAGCGTGCCGCATTGCTATGGGCCTGGTATCAATGGAGCGGAGTTAAGCGAAAGCGGCCGGACCTGCGCTCCGCCGGACACCTTCCTGCCGGCTCCCGGGGCGTCCGCATCGAGTTCGAGATCGACGACGGACGCGTTCTCTTATCGGACTTTGACCTGTGGCACTACGTGCTGAATTACTGGTACTTGCCTGTCTCGGAAGCTGACGGGGATGCCTTTTTGCGTGAATTGCAGGAGCGAGGGCTTTCTTTTTATACGGCCAAGCCGGTTCCGGACCCCGGATACCACGGGAAGATCGAGCGGAGCTGGGAACGCATCTTCGACCTGCAGTGGACAGAGGAAGCACTGGTACACCCACGGGAACGAAAGTCCATACAAGCCTGCATCTGGGAGCTCCGGTGGGAACAGGTGAAACGCGCTGACCAGTTCATAGCGAGGTGAACAAGAGGCAAGTGGGTTTTGCCTGAGAACGCTTGTTACGAATCTTTCATCTTCGATACACTGGCTCTGGCATTCGGTCTGTTCCTGGTGCTCGGATGCGGCATCGTGTTTCTCGCCGGCATCATCTCCGGCTCGCGCAGACTGCTCACCGTGCCGGCCCCGCTGTGGGTCTATATTGCCCTTTCGGCGATAACCTATCCTTTCACACTGTGGCTGGCGAACATACTTGGGGCCATGGCGATTCTGTTTCTGCAGCCTGTCGTGTCTCTTTCGATCGCGGCGAAACTGCCCGAAAGGACACGGGGATAGTCAATATCCTATCCAGTTCACTCCCGCAAAACCTCCTTCACCACTCTGCCGTCGATGTCCGTGCCCGGCCGCACGCCCAGGAGATGCAGGATGGTCGGGTACTGGTCCTGCACGCCGATGACGGTCTCGATTCGATGGTTTTTTTTCACTCCCGGCCCCACGATCATGAACGGCGTCCAGAGGCACTTCTCGCGCGGGTCGATTGCCTGCTTATATCCTGAGACGAGGGGTGCCGAGAAGACCTCCTTCCCTTCCGTCATCTCTTCGTTCCATCCGTAGCCGACCTTGTTGACGATGGTCAGGTCGCCGACGCGCTCCCGGGGAAGATCGAGAGCGGTTTCCACATCCTCCCACTTCACGACTGATTCGACGGGCCTGATGCCCGTGTCCGGGTCCGCGAGCTCCCTCAGTGCCGTAATGACCTCACCCCGCAATTTTTCGTACGCCTCTCCCGATGCCCTGTGCCAGTTTCCCGCAAGTCCCGACGGGCTGACGTATATGTTGTCCATCTTGAGATAGATGACCTTTGTTTTTTCCCAGTCGATGACCGGATCCCCTGTTTCTTTGTTCAGGGTAAAGGCGAGCCATCCCTTCTGCGCGAAGAGATTGTTCAGCCGCACCGCCCGGTTCAACGCGCAGGCGCCGTGATCCGAGGACAGCACGACAACGGTCCTGTCATCCGCGTTGTCGAGCAGCACGCCGAGCATGCTGTCGAGCCGCCGGTACATGCCCGAGACCTCGTTCCAGAGCGCTGCCCGCTCGGCGTCTCCGACCGCGTCATACGTGCTGCTCGCCGGGTCGAGCGCGCCCATCCACCAGCGGCTCGTAAGCATCTGATTCGGAGAATAGATGTCGTGGATCAAGACATCGGGCCGGACGTCTTTCACGAGATGCGAGACCGCGGCGGTATGCCAGTCGAAGGACAGGTGCATCTCCTCCAGGAACGCGGCCTTGTCCTCGGGATAGGCGATGAGTTGCGGCGGGAAATTGTCGACGAAATCCACCATCGGCCCTACCGCCGTGCGGAGAGAACTTGCAAGAGACGGCGGCAAGGTCACGTATTCGTTCAGGTTGTCATACAGGAACCGAACGCGGAAGAACCCGTCGTCCCGGAGCTTGATGACCTTGATCCTGAACCGCGTCGGGATATTCCTTTCCTCGTTGCCGAACTTCCAGGAGAGGTCAATGGCGTTCCAGCCGGACCAGGCGCCTGCGCCGATGTCGGCGATACCGTTCTTCCTGCCGGAGGAGAACAGGATCCGGTCGAGATTCACCTTTCCGTCGTCGGTACTGTCATAGAGATAGGCATAGACCGTTGCCCCATAGTGGCTGAGTTCGGCCTCCCGGGGCGGAGAATAGGAGCGGGGCGCGTCGACCCACCGGGCATCTACAGGTCGCGAAAACACGTATTCCGTCAGCGCAGGTCCCTGGGTGAACAGCTTTGCTTCCCTGCCATGGACCGGTCTGCGGGAATTATTGGCTGCTTCTTCGAAGATCACGGCGTGGAAATCCGCGCCCCATCCTCCCCATCGCCCCCGGATCGTGCTGCCTTGTTCGAGTTCAGGCGGAGTAGAGCCGGGGAGCGAGAGCAGTGACACGGTCCTGCCCGACTTCTCGAGCGTCACCCAGATGGGTTCGGTCTTGCGTGCCGCGGAGCTGAAGCCGCCGACGGCAACTCTGCTCAGCGGCCGCCCTTCCACGTGCATGGGCCCGTCGGCCACGAGATGCTTTTTGGGCGTCTGGCCCGTCAGGAGCGTCGCGAAATTCACGGGCGTGTGGCTCGGGAACACGGGCATGGCAAAGCCGTAGGACCCCTGTTCCATCATCTTCCTGATATTCGGCAGTCTGCCCTCCTCGGCCCAGCGGTAGATGTTGAACAGGTCGGGTTCGGCGCGCATGCCGTCGGGGATAAACCAGTAAAGTTTGATCCGTTCCTGTTCCCCGTGAGTCTTCGAGTTCCCGTGAACGCCGGCGCAGCCGGAGGTGATGATCATCCAGCCGGCGAGGATGAGAAGAGCGGGAATGGCCTTTTTGTTCATTCGGTTCCTCCTGAGTCTATTTCCGACAGCGAAGCGCCGTGAAGAAATCCACGAGCAGCCTGCCGTTTTCAGTGTGCGGGATGAAATGCCTTATCTTGTACAGCTCTTGCCGGTCCCGACAGTGGATCCACCCCATCAGGTATCGATAGGCGATCAGGTCGTCGCTGCACACGCCGATCCCGAACCGGTCGTTGCCGTAGGTCAGAAGATAGTGACGCCGCTCTCCGTCGATCTTCGTGGAATAATATTCCGGCCGCAGCCGGCGGGGACACTCGATCTCGTGAGACAGATCCTCGGGATAGGGGGAAAAGGAATTCGAGAAGATGCCTTTGACCTGGGCGATCTCCCGGCCGACGATCCGTTCAGCCGCCGGGGCGGAAACGCTCCGCGTAACCTCGATCTTCAGCAGTTCTGTCCCCCGAGTAAAGTGATACGCCTTTTTTCCCGTTCCTTCGAAGACCTCGGTCAAGGCAAGCGCACGCAATCCCTTCGAGTCAATGCGGAGCGATTCGGGAAACGGAGAGGTCCTCTTTCCTGCGCCCTCTTTCGTCACTCCGGAGGGGATCGCCGTTTCAGCAGCCGTTGCGAATATATCATCGGAAAGCGCCGGACGATTGCATGGCCCGCCTTTTCCGGACGGTTCGTCGCGGCCCGCCAACTCACCCGGATCGCGGCGGAGATCGTAGGACGAAAAGTTCCCCTCGTCACAGACCAGCTTCACCCTCCGCCGGATGGAAACACTTTTATCGGGATACTCGGAAAATTGAGTTAATTTCTTTTTTCCGGGGGTAAAGAGGTCCTCGCCCCGCACTGCATGCCCCGCATTCACGCCCAGTATATTCGTGATGGTCGGATGGATGTCAGCCAGCTCCACCGGCGTGTCGATCATCTTCCGGGAATCCTGACCCGGCAGGTGCACGAGCAGCGGAACGCGGATGATGTCCTGGTAAAGGTCGTTATGATCGATTATTCCGTGAGCGCCAAGGCTTTCGCCGTGGTCCGCGGTAATAATGACGATGGTATTGCGGTAGAACGGCTGCGCCTTCAGGTACCGTAAAAATCTGCCGGCCTGTTCGTCCGCGTACTTGATGCTCCCCCAGTACCGCGCCCTGACCTGCTTCAGCTCCTCGTTGGCCAGTGTGAGCGTGCGGCCGTATATGAGAAACGCGCCCGCGCTTCCCGAAGCGGCGAGTAACCGCCGGTGAAACTTCTCGTATTGATCTTCGTCGATCTCATAGGTCTTTCTGACCGCCGGGTCCATGAAGGAATAGACCGTCGGAAGCCCATTGTCCGGATAGAATTCCCGGAACAAGCGTTCCGGAGGGAGATAGGGGCTGTGCGGCTCTTCGTTGTGGATCCAGAGAAAAAAGGGCTCATCTCCGAGGTTCCTGGCGAGGCTGACGGCGGTGTCGAACGTTTCCCGGGCGTCGCTCACGAGATAGTCCTCGTCGAACTGATCGAAACCCTGGCCGAATCCGTATCGGGACTTTGCGTATTCGTCGCGCACGATGGCATAAGTACGGTAGCCGTTTTTTTGGAGGACGGCGGGCAGGAACAGGCTGTTCTTCCTGACCGCGACCTTGTCCTGCAGAAGCCTGTCAGAGACGGGGTATCTTGACGTGAACAGGGAGGCGAGAGAGAGGGACGTCGACCCTGCCTGGGCCACGGCATCGGAGAAGACATGGCATTCGTCGGCAAACCTCGTCAGGTTCGGGGCCGTCTCTTTTCCGAAGCCGTAGAGGGAAAGGGAGTGCGCAGCGAGTGAGTCGAAGGTGATCAGGATGATATTCGGCCGCTCACCAGCACGCAGGTCCCCTGCAGACGCAAGCGTCAGCAGGAGCGCCAGGATGCCGAAGACAAATACATTGTTCACTTCCTGACCCCGGCTTGTCGGAATGAGGTTCGTTCGATCGTTTCATGGACGGCAGCACGGATCTCCTCCAGTGGAATGCGGTTCATACAGCGGCTGTCCGTGAAGGGGCAGGGCTTGCCGTAATTGTGCGGCGTGCGCGCCGAGAGGCAGCGGTCGCGCTCTTCGCAGAAGGGGACGGCCTGCAGATGGCGCTGGCCGGGATGGCCGTAGACCGCCGGGTCCGTCGGCCCCCAGAGCACGATAGCGGGAGTCCCGGCGAGTCGGGCCGCATGAGCGGCCAGGGTGTCGACAGTAATCACGACGTCCGACCGCTGAATGACGGCGATCAACTCTCCCAGGCCGGTGAGCCCGAGCAGGGAGTAGGCATTCCGCACCTGCATATCGAACAGCCTTCCGGCCTGCATTACGAAGAAGCCGTCCTTGACGAGCTGTCGTGCCAGCTGCTCCCAGCGGTCGGGCAGCATCATCTTGCGGGGCGAATCGGAGCCTGCAGCAATCACGACATTCTTTTTCCCCCACGGAACCGTCCGCTCCAGAAGGGGATCCAGCGCCGCAGTGCCGGGATAGTAGAGCTTTTCTTCGATCGGCGTCGGCAGGCCGAAAAGACGGGCCAGGGTCTGATAAGGCCGGCGTTCGGCTCCATCGAGCCCATGTCTCCAGTAATCGGTCCCCAGGATGCTGGACCGCGGAGGCGGAAAGCCGATTGCCTCGATCGCGGGGTGTTTGAGAAACACGCTCCGGTATGCCGACCGGCGGACGAGATTGAAGCGGCGCGAGGTGTCACGGTCGACAACCTCTTTCAGGACGCCTGCGACCATGAGCATGTCGCCAAGGCCGCCGATAGGGTTGATCCAGGGGTATGCCTGCTTCCCTTCGGAAGATGCGCATGAGTCACTCATGGGGCACAAACCTCAATCCGGTGATCGGTTCGTAGTATCGTTCAACGAAGGCCTTGCGGCTGCATCCCCACTCGGAACGATGCAGGAGATCACCGTGCTTCGGCCAGGAATCGAGGGGGCAGCCGCCGTGGCAGATCGACCAGAAGCGGCAGCCGCCGCACTCGCCATTGCGCAGGATGTTGTTCCGCTCCATCAGTACATCGCGCTGCGTATCGCGCAGGATGTCGGCCAACGACCGGTCGCGAATATTGCCGTAGGACAGCAGCCCCCAGTCGCTCGACCGCCCGCACTGGGACGTTTCGCCGGCCGGGTCCACGTTCACATGGCCATAGGCGCAGCGGCCGGAGTCGGAACATCCGAGACGCAGCTCCCGGTCCCTGATGATGCTCGTCAGGGAATAAAAGGGGTCGACATTGGGGTACCGCGCCTGGTGCTTCCACCAGACCGGGAAAAGGGCGCCCAGGAACTCGACATACTCATGGGGAGTGATGGCGAGGTCATCTCTCCGGCTGTCGTACAGCAGAACGGGGTTCATGTTGAAGCCGCCGTCGAGGCGGAGGTTGGTGAGGTAATAAAACACTTCGAGCGGCCGCTCGAGTGATCTTTTGGTGACCACGTAGATGATGCCTGCGCCGAGCCCGTGGCGACGGGCGGTGACGTCACCGCGCATGAAGTTTCGGTTGTAGAGATCCGTATTGCTCGGCTTGCCCGGGCCCCGGACGCCCGGTTCGGGATCGAAGCTCGTGCCGATCTGGTCAATGCCGAGTGCGCGGAAGGGCTCCGCGAACGCGTCGGAAAAGAGGGTGAGATTGGACTGGATGCCGTGCCTGATGCGGCCTTGCGTGCCTCGGCAGTGCTTCTGCTGGAATGCATGTGCGGCCCGGAAGTAGTCCGGGCCTACGAGCAGCGGCTCCCCGCCGTGCCAGATCACGTTCATCTCGGTCCGTGGATCGGCTTCAAGGAACTCATTCAGCCGCTGAAAGACCGTTTCGAGCAGGGCGAGCGGCATGTGTCCTGCCCGGGGCTTGTTCGTAACAACGTCGCAGTAGGCGCAGTTGGAATTGCATTGTTCCGTTATTTTCAGGATCATCGTGGCCATAGCCTGTTTCCGTTTTATCTCCCTGTTCCGTGGTCTTCAGGCGGGACAGGCGTCCCAGGGACGCAGGATCGTTCGCGTGGCCTCTGTCCTCAGATCGAGATGGTATTCTGCAGCCTCCAGGAATTCAGCGAAGAACTTCTGGCATCCCGGACGGTTTCCCGGGGTTCCAGCGAAGGCGCCTAGACAGATCCGCCAGCCCGGGCAGTAGGCGCATCCGTCCTGCTTCAGGAAAAAATCTCGCCATGACTCAAGGCGCGATTGATAGGCAGGCAGGTCGCCGACGGCGTCGAGCTTTTCGAGGTCCGACTCGATAAAAGCTCCCTGCTCCAGTTCCTTCCTGGTCAGGGCGATGCACCCCCGGCTGTCGATGTGAAGATAACGGGACGGGTCATCGAAGGTGATGCCGCTGAAATCCGTCCGCTGGTGCCGTTCATAGCCGGACAACACGAAATGGAACGGCTGGATCGGCGCGTGCAGCACCTTGCCGTACGCTGCGTAGTACAGCAGGTCCGTGAGGGCCTCCCAGTCGGGACAGGGGCTGCCGAACCGGATCCCGCAGGGAATCAAAAGGGACGAAAGGATCCTGAGGTCGCGGTAACTGACCGGGGCATCCTCCGGGACCATCACCAGGACGTTCAGCCTGCGGAGCCGGTCGACCTGGTCCCGCCACGTACGAAAATTTCCGACTGCCGTCACGTCAAGGTACAGGGGAACCGCATGAAGAGCTTCGAGCATCGTGAAGGGGAGCCCTGACAGCGGCGCGTCAACGCGAAGCCAGAGTGCATGCAGGGCGTTCCTCTCCTGCGCGAACCTCGCGGCGTCGTTGAGCCGGGACGGATCGTCGACCCGGACCACCAGGCGGCGGCGCTCCAGGCGGGAGATCAGGGCTTCGTCGTAATCGCAGACGATGACATGCGTACTCATTTGTATATCTCTTCCATCCGTGTGCGCTCTTCGTTTCTGAAGCGGGACAGCAGGTGGGCTGCGCAGCCTCCCGCGCACTTGCCCTCTTCACGATAGGTGCACTCGTCGCAGTCCTCATACAGGCCGCCGGCCTCGATCCTGAGTCCACGCAGCTTTTCCCGATAAAAGGTCACGATCTCTCCGATAGAGTTGAATTCGAAGACCGATTTCTTGTGGTATGTGGAGAGGGGGAAGCAGCACCAGACCGACATGTCCGGTCCGATATCGAAGGCGGGGCTGCAGCCGAACCGGATCGGGTCGCCGACGATGCGATACAGCATGCCGAGTTGCTCGTCGGTGAACGCGCAGAGCGGAAAACCGCAGTCCAGCGAGGGCACCACCCGGAAACGCCGGAACGACGGCGCGTAGGAGACCAGCCGATCCATCGCTGTCCTGATATCCTCGATCGATACGAAGGCGTTCTTGGCCCCCGGGATCGGATGGGCGAGGCCCATGCGGATCTGGTGCACCATTCCGTAGCGGTTGATGTAGTCGAAGAGGAAGTCGAGGCTGAAATCGGGACGGTAAATGTTGAATCCCGGAACCGTGCGCGGTCCGAACTCCTCCAGGAAAGGCCCAATCCGCTCGAACTCCGTCGGCGGCGACAGGTGGGGGTCGTTCAGGTTGCAGACAAAGGAGAGGCGTTGCTCCGGAATCTGCCGGAATGCCGACGTCATATCTTCAAGCGTCCGGGGAGGCACGATGCCGCTCGTGAAGACCGTGATGCCGATCTTCCGCTCCAGAAGGTACGCCACGTAATTGACGAACTCGGGATGGATGGTCGGTTCTCCGCCGAGCAGGGAAACGCGGTGCTCGCCCGAGATCTGGATGAGGTCCGCAAGGTAGATGAGGTCTTCCCAGGAGAGCGTCGCCTCAAGCGCCGAGCGGGACATGTGCTCCTTGGCAAAGCAGTAGGGGCAGGACCGGACGCATCGCTGGGTGAGCAGAATATTAGCCATAGTCAGTTACTAAGCAAACTCCTGCCAACAGGCGATATAAGCAGAAGGACGCTACACAGGCGTTCAGATCAGTCATGGAGCGAAGGGCAGGCCCGAGCAGTGGCCAAGAAACACGCGACGAGTATGCGCAAAAAGAGCCTCGTGATCTTCGAGGCCTTTGCGGCGTTCTGGACAGAAAGTGACTGCCGTTCAACAAATGCGCTCATCCCTGTCGTGCGAAGGATGAGCGCCTGTTATGCATCGCTTCTACCCCATTTCCCGTGCATTACTTGAGCGGTGTCAACCGCCCTTGGGTGTCAAACACCCCCCACGACTGGGTCCTCCCACGCCGCTGTAGGAAATGTACGAGTAATAATTCGAAGAATAGGAGCGGTAGGAACTGTAATAGGATGAATAGAAGGAGGAATAATAGGAGCCGTAAGAGCTGTACCAGGAATAATACGATGCCAGCAACTTTCGTTCCTCCGGATCACTGCCGGCCCGAGCCCCTTCCCAGGAAGGGAACGCCGCAATCAATCCAATGCCCCCCACACTGAGGGCGATGCGTTTCAGGGCATTGCGACGGGTGATCTTTTCCTGGACTTCCTGCTCGTCGCCGTTCTCTTTCAGCTCCTTTTTATCATCCATTGCGATCCTCCGGAAAAGAACTGCCCGGACATCGGGCTTCGGTTTCTGTAATTCGCCGCTCGCTCTCACGAAACACCGGCGGCAGGGTCCGCTAGAGCAAAAGTATCAAATGTACTCGCTATTGTCAACAAAAAATCCTGACCATTCCGGCAACTGCGCGGAATTGTCCATTGTTACAGGCCCCCCTTACCTCCACTCCCCGCGGAGCGTCACCGCCGCCCAGAAAAAGGGATGGTCATATGTCTTCCTGAGTTCCCGCTGCGCCTCG
>MHDZ01000009.1 GCA_001805055.1 Nitrospirae bacterium GWC2_57_13 | reverse complement strand
TCGTTCTTCTTGGGATAGCTGCTTATAGAGTTTTGGCATAGACACTTAGGATAGCATGGCTACCCCAAGTGTTGCACTTCGCTATAGAACTGGCGCTTGCTCATCTGAAATAGTTTCATAGAATAGCTTGGAAACCAAACCATCTCCATAGTCAGCCTGCACCCATGCGATTAGAGAACTTAGACGATGAGCTCCGTCAATTACAAATATGTTACTCCCACTTTGCCAGAGAATAATTGCAGGAATAAGGTCCCCATCGAGAAAGCTTGTAATGAAATCCGTGATTTTACCGATACCCCATTCATTAGTTTCTCTTTGGAAGTCTGGCTTACGAATCACATTGTAAAAGAAGCTGTCTTTTTCGAGATCACGGATTTGGATGGTCTGCGATGGTTGCGAGTTCGTTTGCTCTGTGTTGATTTCAAAGTCTTCTCTAGGTAACAGTGCATCCAAATTAATAATGTCCGCCATTTAAGCACCTCAATGCGAAACGTTGATTTCCGAGAAACCCCATAGTGCCAAGCCCACTTTGTTGCAATGATTATATCCTGCCAATCATGCAATGGCATCCTTAAATTCCCGGATCAGCCTGGTACCGATGGTGCTTTTCTGCTTATAAGCAGCTAGAAATCTTTTTAAAATGCGCTGTGCTTTCCAGGAACGATAAATCTGATTATTTCGCTTAGTAGCCCTCAGAATTTCTCGCACCTGCTTGACAGTGTAACCTTCATAAGCGACAAGAAGTTCGGCATTGTCGCCAGCGTTATTAAAGTCATCACTTCCTGCGAATTTCTGTATTAACGCAGCCCTGAATGGCGCGGCAGTTTTTGGATCGCTAGCTATTGTTTGAATAAGTTTACGACACGATCTCTTCAGTGTTGTTTCAGTCATTGTTAATGCCTGAAAACGAGAAATAAATCCTTGCGGATTTATTTTGTCAATCTTAATTGGAATGATTAGCTTTTTTAAAGAAAATACTATTCCCGTTTCTTGGCCCGTCCAATAAGATTTATAGAAACTCTTTGTCAATAACGGTATAAATACCTTGCACGCACGCAATTCCTTGAAAATTTTCTCTGCCCATTCTGCGGACGGCTCAATATCATCATGGGCAAGAAATACATCTATGCCGTATGACTCAATTTCTCGCTTTATTTTTCCCGCGAGTAGCCTGTCTTTGTTTGAGTAGCTAAAAAAAGCCTTCATAGAAACAATTCCGTTAATTTTTCCTGTATCCCGATAAAGGACCCAAAGACCCGCCTACTTTGTTGCCATTCGACTATATCCAAGGAGGATAAAATCATTCTCCCGTAAAGTAATCCGAGTCTACCCGTCTTATTTCATACTTAGCAGTCGAAGTAGCTCCCAAGCCATAATCGATCATCAATTCCGCGAGTGTTCTGCCGTCGATCAGAATCATCCCGGGACACCGCATGCTGCAAAAACAATACCGGGAAATCACGATGAACGGCTGCGGCCGAATTCCATGGCGTGATTCGTCAAAACGATCAGATCATCAAGATGATGCTCAATGACATCGACCATGATCTTTATATCCATTTCCTGGTACTGATGGACCATAATATTACGAAACCCAACCATTCCCTTTAATTTATCCGCAAGCTCCTGGGGGATGACCTTGGTCCTGGCGAGTATCTCAAAACTTTCCTTACTTTCCTTCGGCAAGCCGAGCTTGCCTTTTCTGATGACGTGATTGGCCAGGTCGATGGCCTGTTCCGCGGCCCGCTGAAGATTCGCAGCAATGGCGTCCTGTTTCAGGTGGTCTTTCTCGAAAGGCAGATCGGACGGCCTGGCATAATAGAGACGTACCTGCTGTACGCAGCGCTCAATGCTCTCTTTCTTGTTTAGGATCACGTCCATCATCATTTCAATATTCTCCCGGTTTCCAATATATCTTCCAGGATACCCGCCCGTTCCTCATTCAGCTTCTGGTACGAAGACATCACCTGCATCTCAAATCCATCAACTGCAAATTCGTTTTGCTGATAGATGATTCTGCCGTGCTGTATGATTTCGTTCTGAAAAACGGTATTTGCCGTTCGCAGGTTGATAAGGTCCACCGTCCTTTTTAATACATTTTCGAGCGCGTCCCGGCAATCGCTTATGACAAGACTTTTCAACAGCTTGGCTTTTCCATGCGGGAAGAGAAGGGCTATGTCCGCGTCGCTGTTCTGCTGCTGGTCCGGTGTAAGATAGGTGCCGAAGAGGTAGATCGCCTCCACGTCAGGATAAAAGCGCAACACTGTTCCTACTATTGTTTCGGTGTTCATACGTTCACCCCGACAACCCTCATGGCATCCACATGCCATCAAGCGTATACCAGCCAGGTTTGGCCAACAGCTGGTATTTCACCATCCCGATTGAATCGAGTATATCAGGGGGAAAACTGGGTTGCAAATGGAAATTGTCGCCTTGGCGGGTTGCGACGAAAACGCCGACTATATTCGCATAGTAACTTGCGAGTCAAGCTCTACCCAAAACGAGCAGAACATATTGATAGACGTCATACAAGCCCCATGAATATTGGTCAATATGGCGCTTTTTGAAATACTGATTTTTGCAAATTTCCATTTTGCAATTTGCAATTTCCAATTCCGCCTTATGCGGATCAGGTCCTCAGGAACATCTTCTCGATGTCCTCCAGGGAGAAGCGCACCATCGTCGGGCGCCCGTGCGGGCAGGTGTGGGGCATGCGGCAGGAAAAAAGATCAAGGAGCAGCGCCTCCATCTCGCGCTGGTCCAAACGCCGGTTCACCTTGATTGCCGGATGGCAGGCCATGACGCTCAACACGCGGTCGCGAAGTTCGGTGATCCTGCCGGCCCTGCCGTGAACGGTAATCTCGTCGAGCAGATCCCGCAGCAGCATGGGATAATCGCCGCCCACAAGGAGGGACGGAACGGCCTTGATGACAAAGGTGCTGCCGCCGAAATGCTCCACGATCAGACCGAGGCGGCCGAGTTCCGGAATAGCCTCGGTAAGGAGCGCACTCTCGGCAGGTCCTACCTCGATCTGCTCGGGAAGGAGCAGGTCCTGGACCGGGATACTCTCGGCGCGATGGAGGTCCTGCAGGTTCTCGAACAACACGCGCTCATGGGCTGCGTGCTGGTCAATGAGCACCATTCCTTCCCTCGATTCGGCAAGAATAAAGGAATCATGGACCTGCGCCAGGGGAACAAGAGTCTGCTCCCGGACCGGCGAGCCGCGGAGAGGAACGTCGAGATTCAGACGGTCAACGGCGGAAAAGGCGGGAAACTCGGCCTGCGCAGGCCGGCTGAGCGAATCGGTCTTTCGTTTGCCGTAAAAGAGGGTCGAATGCAATGGCTTGGGGGGGAAGTCGCTGCCGCCGACAGCCTCATCAGGCTGCCGGGAAAAATAGTTTGTGACGGCCTCCCGCACGCCTTCGTCCTGGGCTGGTGATGCTGCTGGGAAAGGCGGCCCTGTGCTGCTCAAGGTCCGCAAGCTTTCCCGGAGAGCGTCCCGCACGAGATCGTGGATCTGCGACTGGTTGCGAAACCGCACCTCGGCCTTGGCAGGATGGACATTCACGTCCACCAGTGCCGGGTCGATGTCGATGAACAGAAAACTGAGGGGATGCCGGTCGCGCATCAGCATGCCCTCATAGGCCGCATAGAGCGCATGGGTGAGCGAGGGATTCTTGACGTAGCGCCTGTTCACAAAAAAATCCTGGTACGTGCGGTCCGCGCGGGTCGAAGCGGGACGCGAAAGAAGGCCGACAATGCCGACGCTGTCCCTGCCTCCGGTTATATCTATCAGGCTCGCAACGAGTTCTTCGCCGTGGATCTGGAACAGCCGGTCCCGGACGCTCGCCGCGGCCGGCAGATCCAGGATGGATTTTTTATTGTGGGTGAGCCTGAAGGCGATCCCGGAATGGGACACGGCCTGACGGGAAAGGGCGGTCACGATATGGGAAAACTCCGTTGCCGGGCTTTTGAGGAACTTGAGGCGTGCCGGAGTATTGAAGAAAAGATGGCTCACCTCTATGGACGTGCCCGGCGCAGCAGCCGAGGCCGTACGGTTCTTGAGCCTGCCCCCCTCGATCTCGATGAGCGTTCCGGCGGAAGCACCAGGAAGAGCTGTGGTCATCCGCACGTGCGAAACAGCGGCAATGCTCGAAAGTGCTTCGCCGCGGAACCCCATGGTGGTGATGGCTTCCAGATCAGCGTCAACAGAGATCTTGCTTGTGGCATGGCGCTCGAAGGCGGTCCCTGCGTCATCCTGAGCCATGCCCCTGCCGTTGTCAGTGACGCGGATGAGGCGCTTGCCCGCCTGCTCGATCTCGACGACGATCTCCGCAGCTCCGGCGTCGATGGCGTTCTCGACGAGCTCCTTTACCACCGAAGCAGGCCGCTCCACCACCTCGCCTGCGGCGATCTTGTTGATCAGGTTGTCAGGGAGTATTTTGATTATTGAAGGCATTGAAACGTGATTATCCGCTTTTCCCGTGTGCCCACTGCCGTTTTCTGACTTAGTGTACCTTCGCTTTGGCCTGGTCCGCCACGACCACGATCACCACGCGGTCAGGATGGAGATGGCGCTTCGCAACACGCAGTATGTCCTCTTTGGTCACCGCATTGATCAGCGCAGGATACTTCTGGGGATAATCGAGCCCGAGATTGTAGATCTCCACTGCCGTAAGAATGCCGGCGATTTTGGCCGACGTGTCCATGCGCAGGGGAAAACTTCCGGTGATGTAGGCCTTGGCGTCAGCCAGTTCCCGGTCGGTGACGGGCTCTGTCCGTATGCGCCCGAGCTCCTTCAGGATCTCGGCAATGGCCTCATTTGCCGACTCGTTCTTGGTCTGGACCTCGGCGCTGAAGGCGCCGGGCTCCTTCTGGGCCGAGAAGGAGCTGTACACGCTGTAGGCGAGGCCGCGGTTGTCCCGGATGTTGTCCATGAGGCGCGATGAAAAACCGCCGCCGCCGAGGATGTAGTTCATGACCAGAACAGCGTAATAATCCGGGTCCTCCCGGCTGATGCCGATGTGCCCCAGGACGATATTCGCCTGGGTGATGTCCTTCTCGATGGCGATCACATCCCGGCGTTCGCGCGCCGGCATTGGCGCGATGGAAGGCGCCGGCCTCGGTGCGCGCTTCCAGCCCTTGAAATATTCCTGCAGCAGGTGGACGATCTCCTGCTCCGAAACGTCGCCTACCACGGCAATGATCGCCGTATCGGGCCCGTAGAAAGCGCCGTGAAATTCCGCAAGGTCACGTTTTTTCAACCGGGGCAGGTACGCGGCCACGTCGTCATTCGTCCTTCCGTAGGGGTGCGAACCAAAGACCGCCCGGGTGAAGGCGTCGTCGGCAACTACGCCCGGCTCGTCCTTCTGGCTCTGGATCCCTGCCAGGGTTTCTCGCACCTTGCGGTCGATCTCCTTCTGATCAAAGACGGGGTTCCTGAGCACGTCCGAAAGCAAGTCCAGGCCCAGACGAAGGTCCTTCTTGAGCACGCGAAGGCCTGCGGACGCGAAATCGCTCCCGCCCGAGACAGAGAGCGACCCGCCCACAAAATCGATCTCGTTGCTGATCTGCGTTGCGTTGCGCCTCGCCGTCCCCTGCATCAGGAGCGAAGCCGTAAGAGAGGCAAGGCCGGGCTTGTCTGCCGGTTCGACCATGCTGCCTGCCTTGATGGCCATGCTTACCGTCACGACGGGAAGATCACGTTTCTCGGCCAGCAGCAGCACCATGCCGTTGTCCAGAACGATGCGCTTGCCGATTGGCTTGGCTGCATGGGCCGCGCCCGCTGTTGCGAGCAGGGCCGCGACAACGACTGCGCAGGCACCCGTTCTTATTGTTCGACGTACATTCACCATTCCGCACTCCGTTCATATAATGCCCCACGCCTTGGACTACGGTGAGGAGCGGGTCATAGTTATTTCTTCAGCGGCACCAGGATGCCGACGGTCCTGTTCTCTTCGGAAAAGTACTCCCGCGCCACCCGCTGAATGTCCGCTGCAGAGACGGCGCGGATGCCGTCGAGATAGTTCCCGAGCAGTCGCCAGCTCGCCACGGTCTCATACTTGCCAAGCAGCATGGCCTGGTAGAACACGGAGTCCTGGCCCATGATAAAACCTGCTTCGATCTGGTTCTTGACCTTCTGGAGCTCGTCGGCCGTCACGGGTTCGTTCTTAAGAAGGTCTATCGTGCCATACAGCGCCTGCTCAACCTCCTCTGACGTCTTGCCAGGCATAATCCCGGCATAGAGATAGAACAGGTTCGGGTCCTGGGTGATGCCGTCGTACTCGCCCTCTGCGTACAGGGCCAGCTGCTTCTCGTAGACCAGCGACCGGTACAGGCGCGAACTCCTGCCTGATGACAGCACCCCCGCCAGGACTTCGAGGGCGGCAGAGTCGGCATGCTGCACGTTCGGTGTTTTGTACCCGATGAAGACGGCGGGGAGCTCGGCTTTTCGTTTAATGGCCACCCGCCGCTCGCCGAGCTGCTTCGGCTCCACAGCGCCGACCTTCGGGATTGCAGGACCGCGCGGGATCCTGCCGAATGCTTTTTCGATGCGGGGAAGGAGCGTTTTGGTGTCGAAGTCTCCCGCGACCACAATGGTCGCGTTGTTCGGAGCGTAGTAGGTCCGGTAGTGACGTTCCAGGTCCTCACGGGTAAGATTATCAAGGTCCGCCATCCACCCGATCACCGGCCACTGGTAGGGATGGGCGATGAAGGCCACGGCCATCATCTGCTCCACCATGGTTGACACGGGATCGTCCTCGTAGCGCATCCGCCGCTCTTCTTTCACCACCTCGCGCTCGGATAGGAACTCCTTTGCATCGAACAGGAGGTTGCGCATCCGGTCCGACTCCAGGTCCAGAGAGATGCCGATGCGGTCGGAGGCGAAGTTCTGGAAATAGGCGGTGTAATTCTTGCTCGTGAAGGCATTGTCATTCCCGCCGTTCCGCATCACGATGCGCGAGAACTGCTTCGGCCCGTACTTCTTCGTCCCCTTGAACATCATGTGCTCAAGCACGTGGGACGCGCCGGTTTTACCGAGTTGCTCGTTCCGGGAGCCCACCTTGTACCAGATCTGGAACGTGATCACCGGGGCCTTGTGCTCTTCCTTCAGCAGGACCTTCAGCCCGTTCGGCAATATCTTTTCCGTGACCTTCAGGTCCTGGGCGACAGCGGGAGCCGCTGCAAAGAGCATCGCAAAAACAACCGCAATAATTCGAAATCTCATCATGACCGTTCACTCCGCTTTCTTGACATTCCGCACTCCGAACAGAGCCTGTCCCGCTTGCGGGGCACTCCGCGTTTCACTTGAATCCCGTATGCCCGAAGCCGCCGGCGCCCCTGGCCGTCTCGGTCAGTGTTTCAGCGGCCCGGAACTCGGCCTTCAGGACCCGGGCGAAAATCAATTGCGCGATCCGGTCTCCCCGTCGCACCGTGAACAAGGCGTCGCTGAAGTTGAACAGGATAACGCCGATCTCGCCGCGATAATCCGCATCGATCGTCCCGGGCGCGTTCAGCATGCCGATGCCGTGCTTGAGCGCCAGCCCGCTCCGGGGCCGCACCTGCCCCTCGGACCCATCAGGTATGGCCACGGCAATGCCTGTGGGGATCAGCTTCCATTGGCCAGGCCCGATCACGAGTTCGCCCTCGACAGCGGCGCAGAGATCGACCCCGGATGCGTGTTCGGTCTGGTACCGTGGAAGGGGAAGGCCTTCGGCATTCGGAAGCTGTTTTATTTCGATGATAAGACGTTCGGTCATGATTTTGGGCAAAGCAAACAGCATACAGTAGACAGCAAGCGAAGGGAAATCCTCTTGCCTGGTGTCTCTTCGTGTCTGGTGTTTTCTGTCCCCTGTCTGCTGTCTGCTGTCTACTGTCTGCTGTCTGTTGTCTACTGCCTGCTGTCTACTGTCTACTGTCTACTGTCTGCTGCCTCTATATCTCCAGCACCGACTCCGGCAGATCTTCCTTGCTTAACGGACCGAGAATGGTGAGTGAGATGCCCTCGCGTGTAAAAAGCTGCCGCGCCAGCTGCTGGACCTGCTCGGCCGTCACCTTCTCTACGCCCTTGATGATCTCGTCGACGGTCAGGTGCTTTCCGAAGTACATTTCCTGCCGGGCGATCCTGCTCATGTGGCTGTTGCTGCTCTCCAGGGAGAGCACCAGGTTTCCCTTCAACTGGTTCTTGACGCGCGATTCTTCGGCCGGCGTGATCCCTTCCTCCTTGATCTTGCGCAGCTCCCGCATGACGATCTTGACCACTTCCAGCGCATTCGAGGGGTCGGTCCCGGCGTACACGGTAAAGAGGCCTATGTCGCGATGAAAGGTGATATAGGAGTAGATGGAATAGGCCAAAGCGCTCTGCTCCCGCACTTCCTGGAAAAGCCGCGAACTCATGCTGCCGCCCAGAACGGCGTTCAATGCCGAGATAGCGTAACGGTCCTCATGGGTGTAGTTGAGCCCCTTGCAGCCAAGACAGACTTGAACCTGTTCAAGCTGCTTTTTTTTCACCAGCACAGCGCGCATGAACGAGGGCGGCGGCTCCTCCTTGGCGATGCCGGGGCGGGAGAACATGCCGAAGCTCGCGTTCAGCATGGCCACCATGCGGTCGTGGTTGAAATTTCCCGCTGCGGAGATCACGATCTCTTTCGGGCTGTAATAACTCTCGATGTAGGCCAGGAGGTCCTTGTGCGTAAGGGCCTTGATCGTGTCCTTCGTGCCCAGGATCGGCCGACCCAGTGCATTGTCGTGCCAGACCGTTCCCGTGAAAAGCTCATGGATATAGTCATCGGGCGAGTCCTCGACGCCCTTGATCTCTTCGAGGATGACCTTGCGCTCCTTCTCCATCTCGGCGGGCGCAAAGCGCGAGCTCAGCAAAATATCGGCCAGCAGGTCGATGGCCTTCGGCAGGTGCTCGTCCAGGACCTTGACGTAAAAGGTGGTCGCCTCCTGGGACGTGAAGGCGTTCATCTCCCCGCCCAGGGAGTCCATCTCGATCGCAATGTCCTTGGCGGTGCGCTTCTCCGTGCCCTTGAAGAACATATGCTCGATGAAATGTGAGACGCCGCCAAGCGCGGCGGGTTCATGGCGCGACCCCACCTTCACCCAGACGCCGATGGAAACGGACCGTGACTTGGGCAGGGTCTCGGACACCACGCGGATGCCGTTTGCAAGCGTATCTTTTCTGAACATTTATTTTTCTTTCTGATGCGCCTCGCCCCGCTCCTGCATGATCTTCTGAGCGAGATGGCTGGGCACGTCCTCGTAGCCGTGGAATTCCATGGTATACATGCCCCTGCCGCTCGTGAGGGACGTGAGCGTCGGCGCGTAGGTGAGCATCTCGGACATAGGCACGAGCGCCTTGATGGTCTGGCCGTTCGCCTGGGGGGCCACACCCTGCACCTTGCCCCGCCGGGAGTTCAGGTCGCCAATCACGGCGCCGAGCACATCGTCGGGCGTAGCCACCTCGATGCTCATAATGGGCTCCAGCAGCACGGGCTTGGCCTGCGACACGGCCTTCTTGAATCCCATGGAGGCGGCGATCTTGAAGGCCATTTCCGAGGAATCCACGGTGTGGTACGAGCCGTCGTACAGCGTTACCCGGAGGTCCACAATGGGATAGCCTGCGAGCGAACCCTCGTGCATCGCCTCGACCACTCCCTTCTCGACAGCGGGAATATACTGCCGGGGGATCACGCCTCCCACGACCTTGTCGACGAACTCGAACCCTCTGCCCCGGGGCAGCGGCTCGATCTCGATCCACGCATCGCCGTACTGACCGTGGCCGCCTGTCTGCTTCTTGTACTTGCCCTGGGCGCTCGCTTTTGTGCGGACCGTTTCCTTGTAGGGGACCTTGGGCGTCTTCATGGACACGTCGACGCCATACTTTCGCTTGAGCTTGGCCAGTGTCACCTCCAGGTGCACCTGGCCCATGCCGGAAAGGATCATCTCCCTGGTCTGGTCATCGAACGTGAACTGCAGCGTGGGGTCCTCATCAAGAATCTTATGGATGCCCGTGCTCACCTTGTCCTCGTCGCCGCGGGACTTGGGTTCGATGGCGTAGGGCATGATGGGATCACTGAACTTCGCCCAGGGCAGCACTACGGGATTCGCTTCCGCGCAGAGCGTGTCGCCCGTCGTGGTGTCCTTCAGCTTCGCCACCGCGCCGATCTGGCCGGCCGTGACGGACTGCGTGGGCACCTGCTTCTTCCCTTCAAGAAAATACAGCGTTCCCACCTTCTCCTTCGTATCTTTCGACGAGTTGTAGACCGTGGAATCGGCCTTCAACACGCCCGAGAAAACACGAAAGACCGAGAGCTTCCCGGCGAAGGGGTCAATGATGGTCTTGAACACGAGGGCGGCAAGCGGTTCGCTGTCCAGAGGCTTGCGCACGACCTCCGCTCCTGAGGCGGGGTCCGTGCCCTTGATCGGCACGATGGCCGCCCGCTCTGACGGCGACGGCAGGCACGTGATCACCGCGTCCATAAGCTCCCGGACGCCCATATTCTTCACGGGCGATCCGCACAGCACCGGCAGCAGCCCTCCTGCCAGCGTCCCGTGCTTCAGTCCGGCCAGGATCTCTTCCTGGCCCAGTTCACCCTTGTCCAGGTATTTCTCGAGCAAGGCGTCATCGGTCTCGGCGATCTGCTCCACGAGCTTCTTGCGATAGGCGGCAACGTCCTGCTGCATCGCCGAGGGAATTTCCTTTTCCTCTTCCTTGCCGCTGCCGTCGGCGTTGAAGTACACGGCCTTCATGCGGACCAGGTCGACAACGCCGCTGAACTTTTCCGCCAGGCCGATGGGCAGCTGCAGCACCAGGGCGCCCTTGCAGAAGTACTTTTGCATATCGCCAACGGCCCGAAAAAAATCGGCCCGATCCTTGTCGAGTTTGCTCACAAAGGCGATGCGAGGGATCTCGTAATCGCAGGCGAAATGGTAGACCTTCTCGGTCTCGGCCTTCACGCCTGAAAGGGCGGACACGATGATAACGGCGCCGTCCACGGCGCGCAGCGTTCCCTTGGTCTCTTCGAGAAAGTTGATGTACCCGGGGGTGTCGATGATGTGGAACCGCACACCTTTCCAGTCCAGATGGCCAAGAGCTGCGGTAATGGTTATCTTTCGCTCGAGCTCTTCGGGCTCGTGCATGAAGACCGACGTACCTTCATCCACGCTGCCCTGAAGGTCCACCGCGCCTGCTGCATAAAGCATGGCATCGGCAAGCGATGTTTTTCCCGCGGCTCCGTGGGAAAGAATGGCAATCGAACGTACATCCTTGACATCAGAGTTCTTCATGGGAGACTCCTTTGCGGGAAGAGGTGGATTGCATGCGCGAGAAAAAGAGACTGGGACCGGACTTCAGTTATCAACGCTGACAGGCGGGCGCCGTATGTTGCCGTCTTCGGGGCATCGAGTGCAACAGGGACCGCCTTACCATATCTCCGACTTGATCTTTCCGCCCTGCTTCAGAAGCACGTCGGCCACGGCCTCATTAAAGAAGTTGGTTTCCTGGCGCATGTCGGAATCGACCATGCTCTCGTAATATTTCCTTCCTTCTGCCAGCTCATCGGCAAGCAGTTCGAACAGGCTGTCCTTCTCGATCCCCTCTTTCACCTTTTGCTGGTTGTACAGCACAATGTCCGAGAGGATCGTTCTCGCCAGCCGCCTCGCTTCTTCCGGGGTTTTGACCAGACGCATAATCAGAATCCGCCTTTTGCTTCAACGCAATGATTTCGCCTCGCGCCGCCGGGAGCCGTTACGGGAGTATTTCCACGATCGCCGGGCGGTACTGCCCGGACTTCTCAACTTTTTTATTATACATCCAAATGAACAAAAAGGAAACCGCCATACAGGCTACTCCCACAAGAAAGGCCCAGAGATCGGAGTTCGCTTCACCGGCATATTTCAGGCCGAGGTTCTTTCCCAGAATAGCCCCGCCCACCAGGGCCACCAGGGGCGTTCCGTACAGAACGATCGTCGCTTTCAGATAGATCTGCGGCGCGACCATGACGCGCACCTTCTGACCCTTCACGGCGCCAAGCGGGTTCTCCGCCTCCATGAACGACGCATCGTCAGCAGGATGACAGACACCTGACGCAGCACAGGACTCGCACGCGCTCTTCCGCAGAAGAGCGATCTTCGCCATTTGCCCCGACGCCTCGACCACTATTCCTTCTTCTTCGATCATCGTTCCGTCGGCCTCCGTCCAGTTACATCATACCATATTTCACCGGCGCTGACCGCAAGCCCCTTGCCGGTTCGGGTTTTTCACAGAAAATCTGCGACTACTCGGATCCCGGATTTCGTCGTCTCCGTGTGCCCCCATCAGGGACCCCGTGTCTTTTATGAACCTCTGGATTCCCGATAAAAACGCTCGGGAATGACGGCTTTAAATGAAAATACCTGAGTGGTTACGCAAATTTACCCTTTGATGTTTTCAATTGCGGTCGGAAACCGCGCTATGATCCCTACTTCGACATCCTGAGCAGCTTGTACTCAATGCTGTCCACCAGCGCCTGCCAGCTGGCCTCGATCACGTTCTCCGAGACGCCCACGGTGCCCCAGCGGGCCTTGCCGTCTCCCGACTCGATCAGCACGCGCACGCGGGCCGCTGTCCCTTCCGCCGCCGTCAGTACGCGCACCTTGTAGTCCAGCAGACGGACCTTCTCAAGCCCCTTGCCGGGAAAATATTTCGGCAGCACGGCCCGCAGCGCGTTGTCCAGGGCGTTCACGGGCCCAATGCCCCAGCCGGCCGTGTGTTCCACAGCCCCGCCGACCTCAACGGTGATCGTCGCTTCGCTCACGGGGCAGGGGTCAACCTTGCGCTTCTCGGTAAAGACGCGGTAGTCGATCCGGTCGAAGACCTTGAAAACCGATTCGTAGGTATGGCTCGCCCGCAGCATCAGGAGTTCCAGCGATCCTTCGGCCCCCTCGAATTCGAAGCCTTCGTTCTCCAGGGTCTTCACGGTCTTCAGGATCTCGCCCAGTTCTGGGCTTTCCTTGTCGATGCGGATGTTCAACTCCGCGGCCTTCTGGAGGATGTTGCTCCTGCCCGAAAGGTCCGACACGAGGATGCGCCGCCGGTTGCCGACCTGCTCCGGGATGATGTGCTCGTAGGTAAGGGGATTCTTGGCCACGGCATCCACATGCACGCCGGCCTTGTGGGCAAAGGCGCTCTCGCCCACAAAGGGCTGATGCTTGCGGTGCTGCAGGTTTGCCAGCTCGTCCACGAACCGCGACGCCTCGCGCAGTTTCCCGAGGTTCACGTCGGAAATGCAGTTGATGCCCATCTTGATCTTGAGGCTGGGGATGATCGAACAGAGGTTGGCGTTGCCGCAGCGCTCGCCGTAGCCATTGATCGTTCCGTGGACCTGGACCGCGCCGAGCCGTACGGCTGCCAGTGAATTGGCCACTGCCACTTCTGCGTCGTTATGGGCATGGATGCCGAAGGGTGCGGTGATGCGGGGCTTCACCTGTGCGATGATCTCCGCTACATCATGGGGCAGGGTGCCCCCGTTGGTGTCGCAGAGCACCAGACATTCGGCGCCCGCTGCCTCGGCGGCCAGCAGCGTCTTGACGGCATATTCGGGATTTGCCTTGTATCCGTCGAAAAAATGCTCGGCGTCGTAGAACACCCGGTCCATGCGTTTCTTTAAAAACGCCACGGACTCGTTGATCATCGCAAGGTTCTCGTCCAGGGTCGTCTTGAGCGCCTTCAGTACGTGGAAGTCCCAGGTCTTCCCGTAGATGGTCGCCCCCTGCGCGCCCGAGCCGACAAGGGACTGCAGGTTCTTGTCCTCCGACGCCCTGATCCCGGCCCGGCGCGTGGCGCCGAAGGCGATGAGCACGGCCTTTTTGAGCCGCACACTGCGCATGGACTTGAAAAATTCCACGTCTCGGGGATTGGAACCGGGCCAGCCGCCCTCGATGAAATGCAGACCGAGTTCGTCGAGCTTCCGGGAGACGCGGATCTTGTCCTGAACGGAAAAATTGACGTTTTCCGCCTGCGCCCCGTCGCGCAGTGTGGTGTCGTATATGGCTACTTTATATTTCATCGTTTTGAATGGGGCATGGAGCATGAAGAAAGCATAGCACATGGGGCCCGGCGCACAGGGTTCACTCTCTGCTCTCCCTACGCCGCCTTCTCCAGCTCAAAGGTATCGTGCAGCACCCGAACGGCAAGTTCCGTGTACTTCGAATCAATGACGCAGGATATTTTTATCTCCGACGTGCTGATCATCATGATGTTGATGCCTTCCTTGGCAAGGGCCGTGAACATCATGGCCGCCACGCCCGAATGGGAGCGCATACCGGCTCCGACGATCGAGACCTTGGCGATCTCCTCCTTGATGTTCACGTCCTTGGCGCCGATCTCGGCCACCAGCTTCTTCATGACCTCCATGATCTTCTTGGAGTCCGTCTTCGGCACGGTAAAGGACATGTCGGTAAGGCCGCCTTCGCTCACGTTCTGGATGATCATGTCCACCACGATGTTCGCACCGGAGATCGTGTTGAAGATCGTTGCCGCCACGCCTGGCTTGTCCGGCACGCCCAGGAGCGTGACCTTCGCCTGGTTCTTGTCATAGGCAACGCCCGATACCACCACCTTTTCCATGTCCGCATCCTCCTTGGTCACCAGGGTGCCGGGATTGTCATTGAAGCTCGACAGCACCCGCACGGGAACATTGTACTTTTTCGCGAACTCGACAGAGCGGGTCTGGAGCACCTTTGCTCCGAGGCTCGCCATTTCCAGCATTTCATCATAGGAGATCTTGCCGATCTTCCGCGCCTGCGGGACCATGTTGGGATCCGTCGTGTAGACGCCGTCCACGTCGGTGTAGATGTCACAAAAATCGGCTGCCAGCGCCGCGGCCACGGCCACGGCCGTGAGGTCCGATCCGCCGCGGCCGAGGGTCGTCACGTCCGACTTCTCGTTGATCCCCTGGAACCCCGCCACGACGGCGATCTTGCCTTCGCTGATGGCCTCGCGGATCCGGTTGGCCGTGATCTTTTCGATCCTCGCCTTGGTGTGGACACTGTCGGAAAGGATGCCCGCCTGCCGTCCCGTAAAGGACTGCGCCTTGTGCCCCAGGGCATGGATCGCCATGGCGAGCAGTGCGATCGTGACGCGTTCGCCCGTGGACACAAGCATGTCCATCTCCCGCGGGTCCGGGCTGTCCGTAATCTGGGCTGCAAGAGCGATGAGCTTGTCCGTCTCGCCGCTCATGGCTGAAAGGACCACGACCACATCGTGGCCCTCTTCCTTCGCCCGGCAGACGCGCCGGGCCACATTCTTTATCCGTTCGGGGTTCCCCACGGACGTTCCGCCGTATTTCTGAACGATCAGCACCCTTATTCCTCCACTCTTACTTTGCATGGCGCATAGGGCATGGGGCATGGAGGAAAAACGTTCAGCGTCTGTCGGCTACGAAGCCCGTATCGTTGGCGGTTTAAAAGGTTACGTTTAAAGACGAACGACGCAACCGAACACCGAAACGAGCCTCGTTACCGTAACCGTTTTTCACCCCTCTGCTCTATGCTCTCTGCGTTAAGAAATAATCCATAAGCGTATGCCCCTCTTTGATGATCAGGGCGTCCTTACGCTCCGCTATGCGCTCATCGTACTGCACCGGATCTCCGGCACGCTCGCGCGCATTGTCGTAGATCGCAAAGGGCACCGGGTCGGCCGTGTGTGTCCTGATCTCGAGCGGCGTAGGATGGTCAGGCAGCACCATGATCCGGTATGCATCGAACTGCTTCATGCCGTGGATGATGTTGCCGACAACGAACTCATCGAAGTCCTCGATAGCGCGCAGCTTGTTCTTCACATCGCCGGTATGGCCTGCCTCGTCGGGCGCCTCCACGTGAAGATAGACGATGTCTTTCGTCTTGAGCGCCCAGAGGGCATGCTCGGCCTTCCCCACGTAGTTCGTATCGATCCAGCCCGTGGCGCCGGGCACGGTGATCACTTCGAAGCCCGCATAGATGCCGATTCCCTTCGTGAGATCCACTGCGGAAATGACAGCCCCTTCCAGGCCGTATTTCTCCCGGAACGTCGGCATCAACGGCCGCCTGCCCTGACCCCAGAGCCAGATACTGTTAGCCTGACGCTTACCTTTTTCAGCCCGCGACTTATTGACGGGATGGGCCGAGAGAACGTCGTAGGAGGATTCCATAAGCTGATTGATAACATCGTCTCCGTCGCCCCGCGGAAGATAGTCCGTCACATCCTTGTCCTGGATATCGTGGGGAGGGGTGCATTCCACGGAAGCCTTACCACCCTTCCAAACCAGAAGATGGCGATAGCTGACACCGGGATGGAACCGCAGCCGATCTGACCCGAGCCGGGCGTCGATCTCTTCGATGAGCTGCCTCCCTTCCTGCGTTGAGATATGCCCCGCGCTAAAATCCTCCATGACCGCCCGGCGTGTACCTGACGAAGATGCCTTGCCGCTGGTAACACGGAGCGTCACGAGATTGCAGCGGTAGGCCACATCATCAGGGCCGAGCTCGACGCCGATGCTCGCCGCTTCCAGGGGGGACCGGCCGGAATAATAGAGCCGGGGATCATACCCCAGCACGCTCAGGTTCGCCACGTCACTGCCGGGCGGAAACCCGTCTGGCACCGTATGCACCATGCCGACCTCGCCGAGGCTTGCGATCTGGTCCATGTTCGGCGTGTTCGCCGCCTGCAGGCAGGTCCTGCCGCCCAGTTCCGCCAGGGGCCGGTCCGCCATGCCGTCGCCGAGCAATATAATATATTTCATTCCCATGCCGCTGCTTTCCTCGCTGCCGCTTCCCGCGACGGTCGCCCTATCGCTCTTCCGCGGCCTCCACCTTGACGCCCCGCTCCTTGAGATAGGCGATGCCCTCGGCAAGGTTGTTCTCTTCCCCTTCGAGTTCGAGCACCACTTCGCCCACAGCCTCGGTTACCTTGGCGCGCCGGATATTGGGAACCACGTCGAATTTTTTTGCCATGGTAAAGATCACCGGCTCCTTGATCAGTTCCTGCGGAAAGGTCAGCTTTACCCGTTTCGTTTTCATATAGCCTCCCTGGTTTGAAGCACGAAGGTATGAAGGTGGGAAAGAAGGAAGATCAGAAGGTAAAAAAACTGCCTGTCACCTTCTTACCCTCCTGTTATAACCGCCGCCTGCGATCGCAGGAACGATGGAAATGCTGTCGCCGTCCTTCAAGGCCGTATCTTCCTTGCTCATGAACCGGATGTCCTCGTCGTTCACGTAAATGTTGATGAACCTCCGGATCTTCCCGCCCTCCGAAAGCCGTTCCCGCATCCCGGGAAATTCCTTTTCCAGGACATCGACAAGCTCCCGAACGTTGCCTGCGCTGCACTCGACCTCAGCCTTGCCGTTCGTCATCTTTTGCAGCGGCGTCGGTATTCTCACTGTGATAGGCATCTGCTGTTCCTCCTCCCGGATCACTATCTTGTTCTGAAACGTATATCTCCCGGCCTGCAGGAAGGATGCATCAGGCCTGCCGTACGATCAGTTCGACCTCGCTGATCTGACCGTCGCTGATCGCGAAGGTCCGGGCAGCGGGGTTTGACGGGTGCGCGAGGGATACGATCATATATGCCGCATCTGGAAAGTTCGGGAAAAGCGTCCCCGGCCAGTATGCCCGCTCCACATCAATACCCGAAGGATAAGCAGGACCTGAGGGGTGGGAATGATAGATGCCCACGATCCCGAGCCCTGAACGGCGGATGGCTTTCATGACGCGAAACTGCTCTTCCGGGTCCATTTCATAGGATGCAAGACCCGGCCTCGCGTTCGTCATTGCATATACCTGCTCGACAACGCCGGGACTGCCTGCAAGAATACCGCATGCCTCGTTCGGATATTCCCGGCTGCAGTTCGCGAATATGGTCTGAAGGTCGTCCTCGTTGATGATCAGCATTATGCGTCGCAAAAACGGCTACGCTCTGAGCGTGATTACGATGCCCCTTTCGGTTAAGAGCAGAGGGGCTGAACCCTATGCGCCATGCCCCATGCGCTATGCTTTCTTCATGCCCCATGCTCTATGCTCGGCCACGAAACGGGCATCGTTACCGTCGCCGCTCCCTCTGCAATCCGCACTTCGAAATACGCATTCGGTTCAATGACTCATCGAACAGAACTGCTCGTAATCTATCAGCTCCGTTATGGTGGGATGCTGACCGCATACCGGACAATCGGGATTACGCGGCACCTTTACCCGGCGGAAGCTCATATCCAGGGCGTTCCAGAGCAGGAGCGAACCCATGAGCGTACCGCCGATCTCAAGGATCAGTTTCACCACTTCGGTGGCCTGGATCGTCCCGATCACGCCGGTCACGACGCCGAGGATACCAGCCTCCTGACATGACGGCACCATGCCCGGCGGGGGCGGCACCTCGAAGAGGCAGCGGTAGCATGGCCCTTCTCCCGGCACAATGGTCGTCACCTGGCCCTCGAACCGGAACACGGCGGCGCTCACCAACCGCTTCTTCATCATCACGCAGGCATCGTTCACAAGGTACCGGGTGGGAAAATTATCGCTTCCGTCGACGACGATATCATAGTCCTTGATGATGCCCTTGATGTTCGCCGATGTAAGCCGTTCCTTATGGGTAACGACGCGCACGTCCGGATTTAGCGTCTCATAGGTCTCCTTGGCCGAGTCCGCCTTGTCCACGCCCAGACGCCCGGTATGGTGCGCGATCTGGCGCTGGAGATTCGATATCTCCACCCGGTCATTATCGATAACGCCGATCGTCCCGACACCGGCCGCGGCGAGATAATACCCCACGGGCGACCCGAGGCCGCCTGCGCCCACAAGCACCACCTTGGCTTGCAGCAGTTTTTCCTGCCCTTCTCCCCCTACCTCGGGAAGCAGGATGTGCCTGCTGTAGCGCAGTATCTGATCTTCGGTAAAGTCCATGTCGTGATTTTCAATCGCGGATTCCAGATTTCGGACTGCAGGGCGGAGACTCATTCCGCATTCCGCATTCCGCACTCCGCAATTATTTTTTTGCCTTTTCCTTGTCCTTGCGGACAAAGACATGCCACTCTTTTTCGCCGGTCTGTTCGATCTTCAGCACCTTCTGCCCCTCGCTCTCCATGCTCTTCGGCACATTCTCGACGGCCGGCTTGTGGTCCAGGATGATCTCAAGCACTTCGCCGAGGTTCATCTTTTCGATGGCCAGCTTGGAGCGCACAAAGGTATAAGGGCAAACCTGTCCTCGTATATCCAGGGTCTTGTCGACTTTGATGTCCTCGCTCATAGATGCCTCCCCCTCAGTGCGACGTGGCGAGTGCGAAGTGCAGAATAACACATCCCGAGATGTTATCTTTCCGCCCGCATTCCACGCTCCGCCTTACGACTGCTTGCCTTCCTCCACCCGGATCACCATCGTCGGACCGCCCACGCAGTCCATCTTGTTGATCTCGTCCAGCGCCTTGCGCACATTTCGCTCCACGGCCTCGTGGGTCATCATCACGAGGGGCACTGCTTCCGCTTCTTTCCTGCCCTTCTGGATCACTGATTCGATGCTGATATGGTTCTTCCCGAGTACGCCCGATATCTTCGACAGCACGCCGGGCTTGTCTATGGCCGCGAAGCGAAGATAATAACAGGACGTGATGTCTTCCATCTTCCGGATCTTCAGGTTCGCCCGCTCCCGGAAGGCCGCCAAGGGGCTTCTGCCCGTGCAGCCGGAGAGAATATCGCGGCCGATGTCCATGATGTCGGCCACCACGGCGCTGCCCGTTGGCAGGTCTCCGGCTCCCCTGCCGTAGAAGAGCGTCGAACCCACAGCATCGCCGGACACTGAAAGTGCGTTGAACACGCCGTCCACCGTTGCGATCGGATAGGACTCCGGCAGCATGGTGGGATGTACCCGCGCCTCGATCTCGCCGTTCACCATCTTTGTGATGGCCAGCAGCTTGATCTTGCAGCCCAGCTCGCGGGCGAACTCAATGTCCAGCGGTGTGATCTTCGAAATACCCTCAGTATAGATGTCATCGAACCTGACGGGCGTTCCGTAGGCCAGCATGGTGATGATAGCGAGCTTGTGGGCCGAGTCGATGCCCTCGATGTCGAAGGTCGGGTCGGCCTCGGCATAGCCCTTGGCCTGCGCCTCCTTCAGGACCTCGTCGAACTTCCGGCCCTCATTCATCATGAGCGTCAGAATGTAGTTGCACGTGCCGTTCACGATGCCGTAGATGGACTCAATCCTGTTCGCCGCAAGCCCTTCGCGGAGCGACTTGAGAATGGGTATGCCGCCTGCCACCGATGCCTCGAACCCGACGTTCACGCCGGCCTTTTCCGCCGCAGCGTAGATCTCCTCGCCGTGCACGGCGAGGAGCGCCTTGTTGGCCGTTACCACGTGCTTCCCGTTCCGGATCGCGTCAAAAATGAACTCCTTCGCCGGAGCATATCCGCCGATCAGTTCAACGATGATGTCAATGTCCGGATCGGCGATGACGTCCCTGGCCGCGGTCGTGAGTTTCACGTCGCCGAGCCTGATGCCCCGGTCGCGCTTGATGTCAAGGTCCGAGATGCTCTTGAGCAACACCGGCGCGCCCAGCCTGCGCCTGATGATCTCCGCGTTCTGGAGCAGGATGCGGGCTGTGCCGGCCCCTACGGTGCCGAAGCCGATGATGCCTACGGTTATTGTCTTTTTCGCCAATCCCGGGATCCACCTTTGCAGTCAAATTTCGGATCGCGGCCTCCGGCCGCAACCAAAGTTGTTATGTAGGGCAAAGCTTTAGTCTTGCAAATCAGCAACCCTGAAGGGTTGCCCTTCAAATGCACGTTCAGACATTCGCGTGAACATGCCTGCCTGCGCGTGTACGCACCAGACAGGTCAAGTGTTGGAAAGAAATAGCATATCGCAGATCTGCATCTCGCATGAATACAGAAGAACCGACGGCCTTCTGAGCTCCCCAGCCAGCCTGTTTAAACCTGCCGAAACGCTCGGGCATGGTCGTTCCCTACTGTCCGAACAACGGCTTTGTCGTCTAACCGTTTAATTTTAAGAGTAAAAATGATAATAAAACAGTGCCAAACGTTTGTCAATAAAAAATCCGGCCATAGACGCGCGGGAAGCATTCTGCCGGGAAAGTGAACAAAAATTCCGGATGGAGAAGAACTGTTAATCGCAGAAGGCAGCCATGATCAGGATTGCGGGGTCTGTGGCGTATCGGCCTCTTCGGCAAGATTGCGGGGCTGGGCGGCGTCCAGAACGCGCCGGACCACGGAAAGAAGGTGAACTCCTTCAAAGGGTTTTTTCAAAAAAGCCTGGATCTCTTTCCGTTCACCTGCCGGGCTCCCGGTCTCGAGCCCCGACATGGCGATGATCTTCACGTCAGGCTTGATCTTCCTGAACTGCCGGACCAGTTCCCGGCCGCTCACGAGGGGCATGACCATGTCGGTAATCACCACATCGATCCCCGGCGCGATCTGCCGGAACAGATCCTGGGCATAGATGGGATTGTCAGTGGCGACAACCTTATATCCCTGCGCCTCGAGAATCTCTTTCGCATAACTCAACACGTCCTTCTCGTCGTCTACCACGAGGATGTTCTCTTTCCCCGCCATGTCCCCGTAGAAGATCGGCTCCGCTTCGGCAACAGGCAGGTCCGAGACGGGAAGATATATTTCAAAGGTCGTGCCCTTCCCGAGCTCGCTTCTCACGCGGATCTCGCCCTTGTGGGCCTTCACAATGCCGTAAACCATGGCAAGCCCCAGGCCTGTCCCCTTGCCCGGCCCTTTGGTCGTGAAAAAAGGCTCGAAGATCCGGTCCATGATACCGGGAGGAATGCCTTCGCCCGAGTCGGTTATCGCCAGAACCGCATAGTCTCCTTCGGTCAGCAGGGGATGGTGCTGCACAGCATCCTTGTCGATGGCGGCAAGAGCGGTCCTGACCGTGACCATGCCGCCGGCGCTCATGGAATCAACGGCATTGACGATTAAGTTCGTGATGACCTGCTCCAGCTGGATGGCGTCGCCATACATGGCGGGAAGCGAACTCTCAAGCTCCATGACGGCCTTCACGTCCCTGTTCACCAGCGTCCGCTCCAGGAGTTCCAGTGTATCCTTTACCACATCGTTCAGGTCCGTCGGGACCATCTCCAGGCTGTCCTTGCGGGCAAAACTCAAAAGCTTCGAGACCATCTGGCCCGCACGCCGCGCAGCATCCTCAATGGTCTTGATCCTGCGCTGCGCCGCTTCGTCCGCAGGGCCGCTCAACCTCCGCAGGATCTCGGCATGGCCCAGGATGGCCGTCAGAATATTGTTGAAATCATGTGCGATGCCGCCGGCGAGGACGCCGATGGACTCCATCTTCTGGGACTGCAGGAGTTCCTCCTGCATGCGCTTCTTCTCGGTGATGTCCCGGTGAAAGGTCTGAATGTGCCTTACACCGCCCAGGTCGATGGCCTTGGCGCTGACCTCGAGAAAAATCCGGCCTCCCGCCCGCGTGAAATGATCCGCCTCATACACGCGAGGCTCGCCATCCAGTATTCTGTCGAGCCGATCTTCGATCTCTCCCTGGCGGGACTCGACTTCGAGCAGCCGGTAGTGCTCACCGAGCAGCGCGTTCCACTCGAACCCGTGGAGCTCGCAGAACCGTCGATTTACGTTGACCATGGTGCCTTTTGCATCAAGGACTGCGATCCCGTCGTTGGCGTTGTCGAAAAGCGCGCGGTAGCGCTGCTCGGAGATCGTCAGTTCCTGCGTCTTTTCAGCGACGAGATCCTCGAGCTTCGTGGAATAGACTTGTAGTTTGCTTTTTTCCTTCTCAAGATCGTATTGAAGGCTGAGTTCGTTCAGCATGCTGCGCTGGCTCAATATGCGCCAGGTCAGGGCGATAATAAACGTCGCTATGATGAAGGCATTATTTGACACGAACAAGCGTGTTTCATGGATAGTATCGAATAGAAGAATGGGCACGAGATATACGGCATAGATGATGCCGGCGCCGACGACGGATACCGTCATATTAAATGGTATGAGGGCGATCACACAGATGATGAGCAGATTCATGCCTGCGTAGTAATTGGACGAGTGACCGCCCAGAGCCAACACCATCACTTCAATCGTCGCTGCCGACAACGTTGTGCCCGTGAGAATAATGGAATAATGATAGCCTCTATTCTTCTTGATTTTATTCAGCAGGTAGAGCACGATCAGGATGACGGAAATTATGAGGCGGTAGCGAAAAAATTGCGGGAAGAACGCGGGGACCACCCAGTAATCCATGATGCCAAGCAGCAGAAACAGGATCGCGCCCAGAACCAGAATATTCCCGATCCTGCGATGGAGAAGCTGGGTTACATGCTGGTCAACGTATGATGTTTTCCCGGAATCCATGGCGAGCTCGATTATATCACGTTTTTAGTGAACTACAGAAGGGGAAATAACAGGCGGCCCGTGGCACCTGAGAATGATTACTTGCTCACGATGAACAGGAGTACGACCCCTGATGACTCGCGAATAACCCGAACCTGATGAGAAGGAATACCGGCGCGTTGGAAGAGAGAGAGAGCATCTGCCTCCGTCCTCTGCAGAAAGGCATTCCACTTCACGAGCCAATGATAGTCAAAGGTGTCATAGCGTTCGCTGTCCTTAAAGGAGGAGACAAACTGCCCGCCGGGGGCCAACAAGACGTAAAGCTCCTGGAAGAGGCGGATAACTACGTCATCGCGCAAATAATCGAAAAGCCCCAAACTGTAAATGACGTCTTGGGCGCCGAATTCCTGCAGATTCTTTTCCCGGCTCGTCATCTTCAGGGCATTATACTTGCGAACATCTATGCACGTCGCAGGAATGGCCGCTTTCAGGAGATGCTCCCTAGAAAAATCGAGCGCCGCCTGATCATAATCAAGGCAGAGGAGTCTGGCTGACGAACGTATGATGGCCGGGGACAACTCCATGAGTTCCCGGCAGGAACCGCACGCGAGATTCAGTATCTTCGGAGAGTTCTTCTCCTGCATGATCGACTTGAGAAGCCCCGCCACCGCTTTCATTCGCCCTCTCACTGCGACCGCGAGCGCAGTGGCAAGGAAGTAGGCATCAAGAAAATATCCTATCCCCTTGGAATGGGGCGCATCGTCATAAACCTCTTCGAGAATCGTAAAATCTCCGGGGTACCCCATCGGCCATGTTCGAGCGTGCTTCATGAGATGGCTCTGGCTAAACAACCTTTCTGTCTTCTCCTGAAAATACTCCTGAGCTTTGCTGATCGCAGCCCTATCCCCGCCCACCTGGCGTTCATAATGCTCAGCAGCCTCTTTCATTTCCAGGATGGCTTGCCCGGTCCTGCTTTGGATGGCACCTGGATCCTCGGTACGCGCTTCTATCAGCACGGAAAGATCCAAGAGGTGCCCATTAAAAATATCGATTGCCGCGTCCAGGGTAATAAAGGGCCCCCGTCGATCATCATTCTGGGGAACGGAACCCTCTTCTATGGGAGCCTTCTTGTTCATACAATACTCTGTCAATGCCTTACCAGCAATACCGTCCAGGCGTCGTCTGCCTTTTGGTATCCATTTTAATCTAGATACTGCATAAAAATGTACCACATTTGCCTTATTCGTGCAAGTAAGTGCATTAAAAAAAACGTCAAATAAATCAATGCGTTAATTGCCTGTAAAAGCCGGGGGCGACTGCACAATTTTTTTTGGCAAAATTTTGTTTTTTGCTCTATCTCGCCCTATATGCTCATGCTCAACTGTCGATCGCCCGAGAAGGCCCGAAGCGCTTCCTCAATCTGCTTGCTGAGAACTGCCGAAGGGTCCAGGCACAGGTAGCCGCGCCAGGACGTTTTCTTGTCAATTACGTATCAATTCTGATTTCCCCGAGGATCCACAGCACTGTCAGGGGCCTATGCCGCAGTTGAAAAATCCAAAATTTTCTTAAGCGGCAGTGACTAAAGTCGTCATATACACTACTGCCTCAGCAAAAAAAGCAAGATTATCCCTCGAAGTCCGGGTCGCACTGTCTTCAACACCGCCAATGGGAGACAATATTATTTGATTTTTCAGGCTCTTTATGCTACTTTTGTGCCTATGATCACCAGCGACCTCATAGCTGATTCGCAGAAATACCTCATGAACACCTATACGCGCCAACCTCTGGTGCTGGTGAAGGGGCGCGGCGCAGTGGTATATGATTCCGACGGCAGGGAGTACCTCGACTTCGTTGCCGGTGTGGCGACGAACAATCTGGGGCACTGCCACCCGCGCGTGGTCGTGGCGCTCCAGAAGCAGGCCCAGCGGCTCATGCACGTCTCGAACCATTATCACAACGAGCCGCAGATCGCCTTTGCCAAGGCTCTCGTTACGAACTCCTTCGGCGATAAGGTCTTCTTCTGCAACTCAGGCGCCGAGGCCGTCGAGGCGGCCATAAAGCTGGCCCGGCGGTACAGCCGCGAGGTCCTGAGAAAAGACCGCTATGAGATCATCACCATGCTCGGTTCCTTCCACGGCCGCACCATGGGGGCTCTTGCGGCAACGGCCCAGGAAAAATTCCATACGACCTTCGAACCATTGACACCGGGATTTCGGTATGTCCCCTTCAATGACCTGAGCGCCGTTAAAGCGGCCGTCAATGAACGGACCTGCGCTGTCCTCGTCGAGCCGATACAGGGCGAAGGCGGAGTGTACGTCCCTTCAGATGATTTTCTGCCTGCTCTCCGGAAACTTTGTGACGAACACCAGCTGCTGCTCATCCTCGACGAGGTCCAGACGGGTTTGGGTCGGACCGGCAAATTGTTCGCCTATGAACACTGGGGAGTGAAGCCCGACGCCATGGCGCTGGCCAAGGGGCTCGGCAGCGGCATGGCCATCGGCGCCCTCGTGACCACGGCCGCGGCTGCGCAGGCATTTACACCCGGTTCTCATGGCTCCACCTTTGGCGGGAACCCTCTGGCCTGCGCTGCGGGCATCGCGTCTCTCGAGACGATCCTTGAGGACAACATCATCGTTCATTCCGTTGAACGTCTGGGGAACTATTTCCTGCAAGGCCTGAACGACCTGAAGCAAAAATACCCCTTCGTCCGGGATGTTCGGGGCAAGGGTCTCCTGATCGGCATGGAGCTCGATTTCGCGGGCAAGGAGATCGTTGCCGCCTGCCTCAGGGAAGGATTTCTGATCAATTGCACCATGGACACGGTGCTTCGCTTCATGCCGCCCCTTATCATCTCCGACGTGGAGATCGACCAACTGCTGGAGGCGCTGGAACGGGTCTTCAAAAAACAGTAACATGCATATCAGGCGGATTCGCGCATGCGGGCGGCTTTCAGAGGAAGCCGCCTCTTCCTTTTTGCACTAGACAGGGTGACTGCAGAACATGCCGGTCGTACTCCGGCCCTGCAGCGCCTCATTTCCGGAGATACTATGAAAAAAGACCTTCTTACCCTTCGGGACCTCACAGAGCGGAACATTGAAGACATCCTGGACCGCTCAGCATGGCTCAAGCAACAGAACAGAAATGGCCTGCGCCATGAACCGCTGGCGGGAAAGTCCCTCGGCATGATCTTCGAAAAATCCTCGACGCGCACCCGCGTGTCCTTCGAGGTCGGCATGTTCCAGCTCGGCGGACAGGCGCTCTTCCTGTCCCCCAATGATCTTCAGCTTGGCCGGGGCGAACCGATCGCCGATACGGCCCGGACACTTTCCCGCTACCTCGATGCGATCATGATCCGCACCTTCGGCCAGGACACGGTAGCTGAACTGGCGCGCCACGCCTCGATCCCGGTGATCAACGGCCTGACAGATCTGCATCATCCCTGCCAGGCACTGGCAGATCTCCTGACGATCAGGGAGCGCCGGGCATCTCTTGCGGGCCTCCGGCTCGCCTATGTGGGCGACGGCAACAACGTGGCCAACTCCCTCATCGAAGCCGGCGCGCTCACGGGCATGCGTGTGGTAGTCGCCTGCCCAAAAGGATACGAACCCGATACGACCATTGTTGCCGACGCGCGCTCGGATGCAAAAAGGACCGGCGGCGCCGTCGAGATCACGAACGATCCCTTCCAGGCTGTCGCGGGCGCCGACGTTGTCTATACGGACGTCTGGGCGAGCATGGGCCAGGAACAGGAGCACGCGAAGCGTCTCAAGGCTTTCAAAGGTTTTCAGGTGGATGCGAAGCTCATGTCCGCGGCGGGACAAGACGCCCTCGTCATGCACTGTCTGCCGGCCCATCGCGGCGAGGAGATCAGCGCCGATGTGATCGACGGCCGGCAGTCCGTGGTCTTTGACCAGGCGGAGAACCGTCTCCATACGCAGAAAGCAGTGCTGGAGATGCTGATGGTGAGAAAGGGCTAGATCCGGAAGTTCTCGGGCTTCACGTGACGGACTGTTGGAATCTGTCCTTATAGAAACCTAAAAATAAAATTCTACTCAAAAGAGCAAGAGTGTTTTGCCACAGAGCACACAGAGAGCGCCGAGAAAGGCTTGTAAGTAGTTTAAAAGACCTATACCGGTTTCAGTTTTTCCTCTGTGTTCTCGGTGACCTCTGTGGCTAATACATTATCAGGCTTGTCCGGGTTAGGATGCATGTGGAATTCTGCATTTGCTATTTGGAGCTTACACGTATGAAGCCCCTTATCGGTATAACGATGAACCTTCTGGAAGAGGCCGCGCGTGACCTGAACGTTCTCGACCTTGATTACGGCCGTGCCGTGGCAGCGGCGGGCGGGATACCCCTGCCTGTCCCAGGGATCGATGCATCGATCCCCGATCTGGTGAAGCGACTGGACGGATTCGTCCTCTCCGGCGGAGACGACATCAGCCCCTCCTTCTACCGCGAAAGGCCGTTGCCCGGCGCGAACCTGACGCTTTCTCCTGACCGCCGGACTCGGTTCGAGATGAAGCTTTTTCGCGCCGCTCGAAAAGCAGGCAAGCCGATACTTGCCATCTGCGGCGGCGCGCAGCTTGCGAACATTGCTCTCGGCGGCAGCTTGTACCAGGACATCCCCCTGCAGTTCACGAGGCCGATACAGCACAGCGTCCGGAAAAAGGGCGAGAAAATCTTTCATCCCGTCTCGGTCCTTGATGGAACCCTGCTAGAGAAAGTCCTCGATCCTTCGCGCATACGAGTACGCAGCAGCCACCACCAGAGCATCAAAAATCCCGGCTGCGGCATCCAGCTCTCGGCTCTTGCCGGCGATGGTGTTGTCGAAGCCTTTGAAGGCAGGAAGGGTTCGTTCCTCATCGCCGTGCAATGGCACCCGGAAAAGACACCCAATGATCGTGCGACGAAAAAGCTCTTCCGCGCCCTCGTGGCCGCCGCATCGCGACGGTAACAAGCGCATGATGATCTCAATGCTCTGCAGGGCAGCCATGATGTTCGCGCTCCTGGCGACCCTGCTCGTTCCCGCGGGATGCACCAGAAAGGGCGAAAATCGGCAGCCCGGGCATCTGCATCTGCGGCTGACCTCCAATCCCACGACCCTCGACCCCGCTCTGATCACCGATGTGATAGGCGGCGGGATCTCCGCCAAACTATTCAACGGCCTGGTGCGCTTCGATGAAAAGCTGAACCTTGTGCCCGATCTCGCCCGTTCCTGGACCATCTCGGATGACAACCGTACCTACCGCTTCCGGCTCAGAAAAGGAATTACGTTCAGCAACGGAAGAGCAGTGACTGCCCATGATTTTCGCTACTCCTTTGAGCGGGTGCTGACGCGAACAACCAAGGCGCCGCTCACCTGGGTCCTTGACAGGATCGCCGGGGCGAGCGATTTTCTGAACGGCACGGCCCCTCAGGTGCAGGGCATTCGCGTGATCGACGATCATACGCTCTCCCTGACGATTGACAAGCCCTTCGGGCCCTTTCTTTCCCTCCTCGCCATGACCACGGCCTATGTCGTACCCCGTGAAGAGGTTGAACGCTTCGGCCCCGATTTCGGAAACCATCCCGTCGGCACCGGCCCCTTCGTCTTGTCGGAATGGAAGCATGGTCAGCAGCTGACACTGAAAGCGCGGAATGACTATTTCGAGGGCTCGCCCAGGCTCAAGGGCTTCGTTTATCGGATCATCCCTGAAGAACTCACGGCTGTGCTCGAATTCGAGACAGGCGGTCTGGACGTGCTGCTGATCCCTGCGGCCGAATTCAGGAGATACACCACCGCTCCCGCCTGGAAGGACCTGGTGGCCGGCCTGCCGGGCTTGAACAGCTATTACATCGGCCTCAACTGCACCCGACCGCCCTTCAGCGACCTGCGCGTACGGCGTGCAATGAATCACGCTATTGACCGGCGCCGGATACTGGAGACGGTGTACGAAAAACGGGGTATTCTTGCCACCGGCCCGGTCCCTCCCGGTTTGTGGAAATACGGATTTGGACCCGACCCGGGGAAAGGCTACACATACGATCCGGAACTGGCGCGAAGGTTGATTCGCGAGGCAGGCGTACAAGGAACAACGATCAAACTGTATATATCAGCGGAACCTGAGCTCCTGGACGTTATGGAGGTTATTCAGGGCTACCTGGGCGATGCGGGATTGCGGGCAGAGATCCATCAGCGCGACTGGAGCGCCTTCAAGCAGGCGGTTAATCTGGGCGAGCCCGATGCCTTCTGGCTTTCCTGGTGGGCCGATTATCCCGATCCCGAAAACTTCCTTTACCCCCTCTTCCACCTGGCCAGCGTGGGGCCGGCCGGGAACCGGACGCGCTGCGTGGATGAGGAACTGAATCGTTTGATCGAAAAATCCCAGTCCACGGTCGACGAGCGGCAGCGCTACCGTCTCTACAGCAGGGCCGAGGACCGCATCATCGAGAATGCGCCCTGGGTGTTCATGTGGCACAAGGCCGACTTCTTCGTGCGCCATCCCTGGGTACAGGACTTCCGGATCTATCTCATCTATTCCATCGACAAGGGAATGGACATCTCCGTCAGTAAATAAAAGAGGCCACGACGATACACCGTGGCCTCACACTCGACTCTTGCCTCTGACCCTACCCCTGCCATTCGTGCAGGGAGTTCTTCACCTTCGTCATCATGTCGCGGCTGAAATCCTTGATCCCGTGCGCCTCGCGCGCATGGACCGCCACGCCGTCGGCAATAAGGTCGGTAGTCTGGGCGATATACCGGAACCGGCATTTCGGGCCCAGATCGCACGTGTATTCCTTGAGCGTCAGCTTCTCTGCTTCCGCAGCGTCGAGCGGCGCCGGGTTGCTGAAGGCGTTCTTGATCTTACCCACCATGTCCGACGAAAGCGACGTCATTCCATGAACGTCGCGCAGATGCACGGCAGCCACGTCGGCCAGCAGTTCCTCGGTTTTGGCGATATGCTTCCAGGAACAGTTATTTCCGAGACTTTCGCACTTGAACTCTCTCATGATCGCACCTCCTTTGACATGTATACAGTAATTGCATTTCCTGATTAAAGTATACCATGCCTCACAAAGAAAGAAGCGTTGCCGAAATAAGACTTTATTCGTACTATTTCACGGCAATCGCGCCCTGCCGGGCGCAATCGGCATAGGGGGCGGCCCTAAAGGCCGCGCCCCTGCCACACCACCCGGCATGCGGCTGCCACACCACCCGGCATGCGG
>MHDZ01000008.1:25533-30741 GCA_001805055.1 Nitrospirae bacterium GWC2_57_13 | reverse complement strand
CCGATGGGCATATTTATACTCTATTGATTCCGCGACGCTTTTCGATGGTTTTACTACCTTACTGTATATGTGTGCTTGATGAGCACCTGCAAAGCTGACACGTATCACCTTGCCGGGCGCGAGATTTGGCTTCGAATGGCGCGTATGTTATTGATAATAGGTGAGATAGGGGGAAAAGGCAAGAAGGAAGTTAGGGACAGTAGGCAGGAGACAAGGGGAAGGGGGTTTGCCACAAAAAGGGGCAAGGAAGTTTTACCTTCCTTGCCCCTTTTCAATCACGTCCGCTATCGGGCGACACATGAAGCTTTTGTGTCACTTCTCCGTGCGCCCCCCCACGGCTGTTGCGGCTACTCCCACTCGATGGTGCTCGGCGGCTTGGACGAGATGTCGAAGACCACGCGGTTCACGCCCTTTACTTCATTGATGATCCTGTTCGACATGGTTTCGAGCAGGTCATAGGGCAGCTTTGCCCAGTCCGCCGTCATGCCGTCCTGGCTTGTCACTGCGCGCACAGCCACCACGTTCTCATAGGTCCGCTCGTCGCCCATGACGCCCACGGTCTTGATGGGGAGCAGCACGGCAAAGGACTGCCAGATGTCCTTGTAGAGGCCCGCCTTCTTGATCACTTCGATCACGATGGCGTCGGCCTCGCGCAGGATGGCGAGCCGCTGTTCCGTCACTTCACCCAGGATGCGGATGGCCAGTCCCGGGCCGGGAAAGGGCTGACGATCGATGATGTCGTCGGCCATCTCCAGCTCCCTGCCGATGGCCCGCACCTCGTCCTTGAACAGCTCCCGCAGCGGCTCGATCAGCTTGAGCTTCATCTTTTCCGGCAGTCCGCCCACATTGTGATGGGACTTGATGATCGCCGAAGGTCCCTTGAAGGAGACGCTCTCGATCACGTCGGGATAGAGCGTGCCCTGGACCAGAAACTCGGCGTCGCCCGCCTCCTGTGCCGCCCGCTCGAAGACCTCGATGAACGTGGTCCCGATGATCTTGCGCTTTTTTTCCGGGTCTTCGACGCCCTTGAGCTTGCCGAGGAACTCGGCTGACGCGTCCACGTATCTGAGGTTCAGCCCCATTTCCTTGAAAGTCTGCTGAACTTTTTCAGCCTCGTTCTTGCGCAGCACCCCGTTGTTCACAAAGATCGAGGTGAGCTGCTTGCCCACGGCCTTGTTCACGAGCACCGCGGCAACAGAAGAATCCACACCACCCGAAAGCGCGCATATGACCGGCTTATTCCCCAGGGCTTTTTTGATTTCTCCCACCGAATAATCCACGAAAGACGCCATGGTCCAGGAAGGCTTGCAGCCGCAGACATTGTACACGAAATTGCGCAGCATCTGGGTGCCCTGGGGCGTATGGACCACCTCCGGATGGAACTGCACTCCGTAAAACTTCTTCTGCTCGTCGGCCATGGCTGCCGTGGGCGAATTGTCCGTGTGAGCAATGACGGAAAAGCCAGGCGCCATCTTCTCGATGCGATCGCCGTGGCTCATCCAGACGACAGTTTGGAGTGCGGAGTGCGGAGTGCGGAATTCGGAACCGATGCCGTTAAAAAGACCGTCTTCCTTGTGAATAATCAGATCCGCCTTTCCGTACTCGCGCTTGGTGGACTTGGCGACCTGCCCGCCGAGCACGTGCGTCAGGAGCTGCATGCCGTAGCAGATGCCCAGGACCGGGATTCCAAGCTCCAGATGCGCCTTGTCGACAAGCGGCGCGCCTGCGTCGTAGACGCTCGACGGACCGCCCGATAGGATCAGACCCTTAGGCCGGAAGGCTTTCACCTTGTCGAGTCCCGCGTTATACGGAAATATCTCGCAGTAGACCTTGGCCTCGCGCACGCGCCGCGCGATGAGCTGGGTGTACTGGGACCCGAAATCGAGGATCAGTATGCGTTCGCTATGTATGTCGGACACGGAAGCTCCTTTCACGGAAATAGCGGATCATTTTACCGCAAATTCTAAAAGAATGTCAATCCGAAGATCGCGGACCCGGAGTGCTGAAATCTCGCCTTGACAGGCGAAGGACCCCTGTTTATGATGGGGACTATGCCCCATCATCTTTATGAACGCCTGCAGATGATTGCGCTGGAGACGGCCCGCGAACTTCCCCTGCCCGCCCTTTACGCAGAGCATGCGTCGCTGATCCGCGGCGCCGATGAGCGGCTAAGGACCCACGAACTGGTCCGCAGCATCCGTGCTTCCATGGACGAATCAGCCCTGGAGTGCGCCCACGGCATGTGCCACTGCGAAGCCGTTGCCCGCGACGCAGGCGCGCTTGTGGCCATCGAAGGTCCGGCCCGCGGTCTTGGCGCAGGGGATATAAGCGCGTTGTCCCTCACCGCGTCAATCGCCGGCCTGCTCCATGATATCAAACGAAGGGAGCAGAACCACGCTCTCCTGGGCAGCATTGAGGCTGAAAAGATCCTTTCAGCCGCAGGCATGGACAGCTGCCACCGAGGGTACGTTGCCACGGCTATCAGGAACCACGAGGCCTTCAAAGAGTTCCATGACCCGGACGACAAGGCCGGCAGGCTCGTGAGCGACGCGCTCTATGACGCCGACAAGCTCCGCTGGGGGCCCGAGAACTTCACAACCACGCTCTGGCTCATGGTCGAGGCAAACAGCACCTCGCCGGAATCACTGCACCGTTCGTTCAGGGAAAAGATGAAGGGGATAGAACGGATCAAGGAGACCTTCCGGACCGCCGCAGGAAGGCGGTACGGCCCGGAGTTTATCGATCAGGGGATCCACATCGGGAACATCATCTATCAGGAGCTTTCCACGGCCCTGGACCGCCGCGCAGCAACATGATCCTGGAGTGCAAAGAACCATCTTCGCACGGGGGAAGGCTCGCTGGAAAGCCTTAGGGGCTGCAGCGGCCGGAAAAGGCTATTTCTTGCCTGACTCCGCCTTTCTCTTGGTAAACGCCGCTTCGATCTTCGTCTTCCGCTTCGTCACTTCCTCATTGTCCCGCAGCTCCATCGTCTCCTCGGCAAAGAGCGCGTGCTTGAGCCACTCATAACTGAACTTCAGCAGCTCCACGTCATCGGTGCGCATCTTCTCTATCTGCTCGGCGGGAACTTCGAAAATATCGAGAAAGCTGCTTTCGAAGACGAACATGCGGAAATAGTCCAGGTCCGTGCTGACCTTGAAAAAGAGCTCGTTCTTGCGGTCAGGGAACTCATGCTGGCCAAAGGACTTCTTCTTGATCAGGACCTCCATCCATCCGCGGTTCATCTCGTCATAGAGGTCAGCCTGTTGGTCCGCCCGCCACTCATCGATGGTCCACTGCTTTTCCTCTTCAAAGCCTTTGCAGTGGTCTTCCTTCACCATGAAGTAGAACTCGTCCTTGCCCTTTTCGGCGCCCTGCTTGCGCAGGGTGGCCATGCCCACGGGGTAATAGCGGCAAATGTTCGGACGGTCCTCATAGATCGTGCATCCTTTGGGGGTGACGAAGGGGCAGCTCCGCTTCTCGTCATCGCCCATACGCAGCGTGACGATGGGAAGGAGCGTCTTTTCCAGGATCTCTATCTCCCCATACTTCTTCAAGAATTCGGCTGTCGTAATCCCGAGCCGTTTTTTGATGCGCATGAGGTCATAGGGCGGCAGCGCGATGTTCACATTGCTGCAGCAGGCAGTGAAGCACTTCACCCCCGGGTGGCAGTTGAACGTGAGCCTGCTCTTCCCGGTCAGCTTCACCGGCACGACCGTATCGCTCTTCTTTCTCGATTTTTTTACAACGTCCGGTCCATCCAGATCCATGTCTTCCATAATGCTGTTTCTCCTTACAACGTAGCAATTAGTACGAATGTTTAGCGAGGCGTGAATCAATTCAAAAGCTAAAGGCGTCTCTCGCAAAGCCGCCCCCGCTCCGTGTCTATTGGCATATGATGCGGGACGGAGAAAGGTCGCAAAGAAAGGCGCAAGTCCAGGCTTTTGTTTAGTCTTTCTTCGCACCTTCCCGGTCCCGCGTCCTATTTTATATTAGGCGGGGCGAGTCTTCATCCGTCTCCGTTTCGAGAGTCCCGCATCCACTACTATTGGCAAAGGTGCGGGACCCGCATCAAATAGGAATTGGTAACGCCCGCCCCGGATTCAATAAAGATCGGACGCGGGCCGGGGGAGCGGGGGTGCAGATCTTGGTTGTGTCGTCCAGGTTACGCTATGCTTTTTATCTCATCCAGCCCAGGATCTCCTGATGCTGCGCTACGAACAAGCCCACCCCTTCATGGTCCGGCCCGAGCATGCCGCGGAACCGCTCCAGGGCCCGTTCGTACTCAACGACCGTTGAACCCATGACCAGGTTGTCGGCATAGGACACGATCTTCTCTTCCGGGGTCAGGGGAAGGTAGTCCTTGACAGGCAGGCCGAGCCTGCGCGCCTCAACCGACGTGATGCCCGCGCCGATATGCCGCTCGATAATGGAAAGGACCGGGCCCTTGAGCCCCAGGGACCTGGCGACCTCCACTCCCGCAACAGCATGGTCAATGCCCTGGGTCCGGGACCGGCCGATGTCATGCACCATGCTGCCAAGGCTGATCAGTTCCCGGTCGAGGGCGATCCGCACCCGGCCTGCGATGGCATCGGCAGTGCGGGAAACGGACAAACAGTGCGCTATGATATCAGGCGAACAGCCGGCGCGATGTAACAGGTCTTCGGCAAACATGTGTTTGGAATAATACCATGCTGTCCGTAAAATTCAAGATGAATTCCCGCATTTTTTCGAAAATCACGGCAGCATCGATGGTATAATCTTGAAAACGGCAGTTGACGCAGATAAACGCGGATAAATCAACCACATGCCCCCTGACGCATCGTACCCAAAAGAATGATCCTCGATAACGGTATAACCTTTTGAATATCCGTGTTCATCCGTGTCAGTCCGTGGCCAACCGCTCTTTTTGGCAGAATGACCTGAGGCTGAAATCCTGTTCCAGGCCTGCGACACTACCCTGCATCATCAACCTGTTTCAACGATCAAAGGAGGCCCACGATGCGCCGGATCACCCTTTATTCCCTCAGCACCTGCGGTGTCTGCAAGAAGGTCAGGAAATTCCTGGAAGAACACCAGATCGAGCATCTGGACATCGAGGTCGACACTCTGGACAGCGGCGAGCAGTGGCTCGCGACGAAAGAGTTGACCAAGCGGAACCCCAAGGCCTCGTATCCGACCCTCGTGATCGAGGACATGGTCCTGGGATTC
>MHDZ01000008.1:0-25527 GCA_001805055.1 Nitrospirae bacterium GWC2_57_13 | reverse complement strand
GACCAGCTCGCAGAAAAGCTGCTCGGAATGAACCGGTAGCTGCCGAAAGGCTATGCGCGGCAAGATACCCTCACAAAGAAAAAAGGGGCTGGCATCTTGTGCCAGCCCCTTCGTAGTTCCCTGATGTTCCTTAGATGAGCGGTACGATGAGCAGGGCCACGATGTTGATGACCTTGATCATCGGGTTGATGGCCGGGCCCGCGGTGTCCTTGTAAGGATCGCCCACGGTGTCGCCGGTCACGGAAGCCTTGTGCCCGTCGCTGCCCTTCTTGTGCACGACGCCCTTGTCGTCGGTCACGCCGTCTTCAAAGGACTTCTTGGCATTGTCCCATGCGCCGCCGCCGCTGGTCATGGCGATGGCCTGGAACAGACCGGTCAGGATGGCGCCGATAAGCACGCCGCCCAGTGCCTCGCGGCCCAGGGTCAGGCCGACAACGACGGGTACGACAACCGGGAGGAGCGCCGGGAGCATCATCTCGCGGATGGCGCTCTTGGTCACGATGTCAACGCACTTGCCGTACTCCGGCTTTCCTGTGCCTTCCATGATGCCCTTGATCTCACGGAACTGACGCCGTACTTCCACCACCACGCCGCCTGCAGCCTTACCCACTGACTCCATCAGGAGCGAGCCGAAGTAGTAGGGAAGCAAGCCGCCGATGAACAGGCCGGCCAGGACCATGGGGTTCGAAAGCTCGAACGTGATGGCTGTGCTGAAGGAACGGGAATACTCTGCAAACAGCACCAGAGCAGCCAGGCCCGCTGAGCCGATGGCATAGCCCTTGGTAACTGCCTTGGTGGTGTTGCCGACTGCATCCAGGGGATCCGTGATCTCGCGGATCTCCTTGGGAAGCCCGGCCATTTCAGCGATGCCGCCCGCGTTGTCCGTGATCGGGCCGTAGGAATCAATGGCCACGACAATGCCGGTCATGGAGAGCATGGACACTGCTGAGAGCGCGATGGCGAAGAGGCCGAAACCGGCCTGCTGCGCCGTCACGTTGGTCAACCCGCCGGCGCCGAGATAGAAGGCGCCGAGGATCGCAGCAACGATCACGAGCACCGGCGCTGCTGTGGACTTCATGCTGACCGCGAGGCCGGCGATCACGTTCGTGCCGTGGCCGGTCAAGCTTGCCTTTGCGATATGCTGCACGGGAGAATACTCTTTCGCGGTGAAGTACTCCGTGATGACCACAATGAGACCCGTCAAAACCAGGCCGATCAGAGCCGCGAAGAACACCGTCCATGGCGTGAATACGCCTGCATCAGCGCCGGTCAGGCCGGCAATGAAGTACCGCGACACGACGTAGAAAGCCGCAGCTGCAATAAGACCGGCAACGGCCAGGCCCTTGTACAAGGCGCCCATGATGTACTGCTTCTTGCCGAGCTTCACGAAATAGGTGCCCACGATGGAGGCGATGATCGAGACGCCGCCGAGCATGAGCGGGAATTCGATCCACTGACTGCCTGCGCCGAAGATCGTCTTGGCCAGCAGCATGGCGGCCACGAGGGTCACCGTGTAGGTCTCATAGAGGTCCGCTGCCATGCCTGCGCAGTCGCCCACGTTGTCGCCCACGTTGTCGGCGATAACCGCCGGGTTGCGCGGGTCGTCTTCAGGGATATTCTTCTCGACCTTGCCCACGAGGTCGGCGCCCACGTCAGCGGCCTTGGTGTAAATGCCGCCTGCGATACGGGCGAACACGCTCATGAGCGAGCTGCCGAAGCCGAGGCCGATAAGGGCATGGAGCGCCACTTCCGGCGCCCACGTCTTCGCGACAAAATAGAATCCGGCGAGGCCGATGATCCCGAGGCCCACGACCATGAGGCCCGTCACGGAGCCGCCCTTAAAGGCGAGGCTGAGTGCGGCCTGGAGGCCTTTGCTTGCGGCAGCGGCCGTCCGCACGTTTGCGCGCAGCGATACCCACATGCCGATGAAGCCGGCCAGGGCCGAACCCACGGTTCCGATGATGAAGCCGATGGCTGCCCACGTCCCGAGACCGGGAACGAAGACCAGGATACCCACCAGAATGACCGCGACGATTGCCACGGTCTTGTACTCGCGCGCTATGAACGCATTAGCGCCTTCCTTCACTGCATTGGAAATTTCCTTCATCTTGGCATTTCCTGCATCCTGCCTGTTCACCCAGAGTGCGGTCCAGATTCCGTAGGCAACGCCTGCCAGACCGCAGATGAGTGCAAACAATATGGTGTTGCTCATCTATGCTTCCTCCTTTTGCCGTGCGAATTTATGCTCGAATAGAGCTATCATGCCGAATCATTCAAATAACGCTACGCCGGTCCGTTGTTCTCTTTCCGGCATCCCTCCCCTTGTCTCCTCGATTCAGCCGTGCCTGCTAATCTCCGACCTCGCCAAGCTTGCCGCCGATGAGGTCCTTGAGATACTGGTTCTCGGCCTTGAGGTTCTTGACCATCGTCTTGACCACGTCGCGCATGGACAACATGCCCACCAGCCCCCGCTCGTCCACCACGGGCAGGTGGCGGATGTTGTTCTGGGTCATCACGGCCATGACGTATTCGAGGCTGTCCTCGGGACGCGAGATCAGCAGGTTCGTCGTCATCGCCTCCTTCGCCGTCACGTCCTTGCAGGGTTTCGCTTCATTCGCCGCGTTCTTGACGATGTCGCGCTCCGTGACGATGCCCACAAGCGCACCTTTGTCCATGACAAGGAGTGCGCCGATCTTGCACTCCGACATCTGCTTTGCCGCCTCGAGCAGCGTGTTGTTCGGCGTGATGCTGAAGCACTCGACGCCTTTGATGCTTAATAACTCCCTGACTTTCATGGATCTCCCCTGTGTGTTGTGAGACGTTCTTGACTTATTTCGTGTCCCGTCCCGTGTACCGGGCAAAGGCCATGGCAGTTGTCCGGTAGAAGAGGTGCGCAAACTTGGAGTAGGGCGCGTACATGAAAAGCGTCCAGACGAAGACCAGGTGGAAATAGTACACCCAGTACCCCGCCGTCATCTCCTGCAGCCGCAGCGCCCAGGCAAGCATGCCCGTGGCGCCCACGCCGCCCACGATCAGCAGGAAAACCCAGTCAAAGTATCCGCCCAGGCCCGCTTTGCCGGCCTTCACCAGGCGGTTGACCAGCAGAATGATAAATCCCGCGGCGAAGGCGACGGAGCTGACCAGAGCCAGGATCTTCATGGGATCATTGTTCGGATAGGGCGACTTGCCGAAGTTGAAGGACCCAAAGGCCTGAATGCCGAAAAACTTCCAGCCATAGAGGTACACAATCGCCACAGTGGTGACAACAGCCAGTCCCGCAAAGGAATAAAAGAGGAGCAGATGGCCCCACTGGCGAAGCCGGTTCACATCGCAATCGGCGAACTTCTTATGGGCAAGGATAGTCGTGACCGCCGGAATGACATGGCCGATCGGGCTCCCCGTTCCCTTTGCGCCGGACCTGGCTGCCATGGTTGCCCAGAGCCGCTTGATGCCCACAAGGGCTGAGAAGGCGGCAAAGGCGGCAGTCAGCATGAACGTAGCGTCAACCTGCGGCCAGACGGGCATGAAATTGCTGTACGACATCTTTCCGTTCAGCAAGGGCACCATGCTGACATCCCTGTACGGCATGATGAGATAAAAAAGCACCATCGGGATCGCAAAGAGCAGCCAGATGAACTTGGGGTCCGTGGCGATCTTCGAGAGAAAGGGAACAAGGGCGACCTGCTTGATACTCTGCTTGCGCACGGCGTTCAGCACCTCGCCGGGCTTGGCGCCCCGCGGGCAGTAGGCCGTGCAGTCACTGCACTGGTGGCAAAGCCAGATGTCCGGGCTCGCCAGGAGCTCGTCCTTCTGTCCCCACTGAGCCAGCACCATTTCCTTGCGCGGAAAGGGATTGCCCTCGGGCGTCACATTGCAGACCACCGAGCAGGTGGCGCACTGATAGCATTTCTTCAGGGATTCGCCGCCTCCCTTGATGATCTCTTTGACGAACTGCAGGTCAGGTTTGATTATGGTTGCGTCAGCCATGTATGTATCTCCTCCGCTGTAGTACAAGAAGGTAAGAGGTTAGGAAGGTTGGAAGGTATGAAGAACCGCTTTCCTTCTTCCCTTCGTAACTTCATTCCTTCTCCGTTATTATTACATGCTCTTAAAGGGGTTCGGTCCGAACTCTTTCACCTTCTCAACGAATTCGTTGATCATATCAGGCAGCTTGTCGTATTCATTGATAGCGATCTGCATCAGCTCAACACGGCCGGATTCAAGCTGAAGCCGGTTCAGTGTCTCGCTGACCTTGCTGAAGCGGGTGTTCGCAAGCTCGCTTCCCTTGACGAAGTGGCACTGGTAGTTCTCGCCGAACTTGCATCCCAGGAGCAGCATGCCGTCTATGCCCTTCGAAAGCGCATCAGCGACCCAGACGAGGTTCATGCCGCCCAGGCAGCGCATGGAAACGAAACGCACACTCGGGTCGATCTTCTTGCCGACGATGGCCGCCGTATCGAGCGCGGGATAGGAGTCATTCTCGCACACGAGGCAGGCGATCCGGAATATATCTTCATCATCGGGCACATCAATGGCCTTGAGCATGGAACCCACGATGTCGACGCTGTAATCCTTGAAGGACACGATGCGCTCGGGGCAGGCGCCCATGCAGGTGCCGCAGCGGCGGCAGCGGTTGATATTGTAATTGGGGATGCCCTTCTCGTCCTCGTCAATGGCGCCGAAGGGGCACTCCTCCGTGCACCGTTTGCAGGCCGTGCACTTGATCAGCAGCGGGTCGGGATAGGTCGTGTCCCAGGCGCGGGGATGGACAGCAACGCCGCGGGAAACGTGGTCGATGACCTGGATCGCCTTGAAGGCCGCGCCGGCGGCGTCTTCCTGGGCTTCTGCCATGTTCATGGGCTGGTGCACGCTTCCGGCCGCGTAGATGCCGGTCCTGCGCGTCTCGTACTGGAAGCAGATGAAGTTCGAGTCCGCAAAACCTGACGCCCCTTCCAGGGTAGGAATTTCCGGCCCCTGGCGGTAACCGAGGTTCAGAATATAATCCGGCTTGGGGGTCTGTTCGAGGTAGTTCTTCTTTGCTTCATCGCCAAGGCCTGCAGCCGCGGTAAGACCGTCGGCATATTCCTGCGGCGCACGCGAGGTCGGCACCATGCCCGTGGCAAGTACCACGAGATCGGCTTCTATCTTCACCTTTTCGCCGGTCGTGGTCCCAAAAAGGGTGTTCTCCATCTCAACGAACATGTTGCCATTGCCGGCATCGGAAACTCCGGTCACGTCCGCCTTCGTGAGCATCACGCCCGGGTTGTTCTGTGCCTCTTTGTAATAGAGCTCGGTCCTGCCCGGAGTCCTGATGTCCTTGTAGAAGATCATGGCAAGGGCGTCTTCGTTCTGCCGCACATACTGGGACTGCTTAAGCGAGGTGGCGCAGCACATGGACGAGCAGTAGGCCAGATGGTTCGGGTCCCGCTGTCCGGCGCACTGGATGAATGCGACCTTCAGCGCCGGCTTGCCGTCAGAAGGACGGAGCAGCTTGCCATTGTTCTTTTTTGCTATTTCTTCGAGCTCGAAATTCGTGACCACGTTCTTCATCTTGCCGTAGCCGAGGTAGTCGAGCTTGTTCGCATCGTAGGGCTTCCAGCCGGAGGCCATGACAATGGCGCCGATCTTCACGGTCTCGTTGTTCGACAATGTCACGTCGTACAGGCCCGGCTGACCGTCGGTCTTGGACACGGTCGTGGACTTGTACACCTTGATGTTCGGGTTGCTCTCGACCTCGCTGACGGTCTTGCTGATGTCGGTGTCCACGATCAGGGGTTTGTTGATATAGGACCCCGTCGGTATCTTCTTGTAGAGCTTGTTAACGAAACCGCCGAGCTGGGCGTCCTTTTCAACGAGTACGACCTTCTGACCGGCGCCTGCAGCGGAGAGCGCCGCGGTCATGCCGGCGATGCCGCCGCCCACGACCAGGATCGTGCTGGTCAGGTCCGGAAGGATGTTGGGCTCGGCAAGGTCCGACTTCTGGCTCTTGACGATGCCCATGGTGAGGTAATCGTAGGCCGCGTCGTTCGTTTCATCCGTGTTCGGTTCCATGGTCCAGGCAACGAACTCGCGGATGTTGACCCGCTCCACCAGCGCGCCCGGGAACGTGAACTCAGCGGCCTTTACGCGGGGCGAACATGCGGCGATGATGATCGTATTGATACCGTCCTTCGCCATGTCGTCCTTGATCAGCTGGACGCCTTCAGGGCTGCACAGGACATCGTGGATCTTGAAATTCTGTACCTTCTTGGCTGCGCCGGAGAGCTTGTCAACGTCCATCGCCTCCTTGATGCCGCATCCCTTGCAGATATATACGCAGTATTTCTTCTCCATCCCTTAGTTCCTCCTCAAGCTCTGGATGCTCTTCATGACCACACCCGTTGCGTCCTGCGCCGACCGCGCCACATCAACGGGCGTCTTGAGCGTCCCGGTCGCGTAGATGCCCTTCGGGAGCGCTGCCTGGTCCACGAATCCATCATCGGTCATTGCAACGCCGGCGTTCTTGAGCGATGCCGCGGTGGGCTGCATGCCGGTGGCAAGCACGACCATGTCGAAGGTCTCGGTGATCTTGCTGCCTCCGTGAATGTCCTCGGCGGTGACCTTCACGTCGCCGTTCGGCGCCTGCTCGACCCTGGCGACCTTGCCCTTGAGGAAGGACACATTCTGGTCTTCCTTGATCTTGGTGTAGAACCGGTTCTCATAGAGTCCGGGGGTCCTGATGTCGATGTAGAAGATCTTTACCTTTGCATCAGGATAGAGCTCCCTGACGTAGGATGCCTGCTTCAGCGATGCCAGGCAGCAGATGTAGGAACAATGGGCCAGGTGGTTCTCGTCACGGGAACCGGCGCACTGCACAAAGGCGATATTCTTGACCTCTTTGCCGTCGGAGGGCCGCACGATCTTGCCCAGGGTCGGGCCGTTCGGCGAGGCAATCCGCTCCATCATCATGTTGGTGATCACGTTCTGTACGGTGCCGAAGCCGAGATTGTCCATCTTCGCGGCATCGTAGGGGTTCCAGCCCGTGGCCATCACCACGGCGCCGACCTTCACGGTCACGGTCTCGGCCTTCATGTCGAGATGGATCGCGTCGTACTTGCAGGCCTCAACGCACTTGGCGCAGGACGAACCCTTGCACGCCTTGCCGTCGATCACATACTGGAGCGGGAACGCCTGGTTATGCGGCAAATAGGCGGCCCTGGTCTTGCTCATGCCGAAATCAAAATCACTGGAACGCTCTTCCGGGCACGCCTCGGTGCACTTATTGCAGCCCGTGCACTTTTCGTTCACGAACCTGGGCTGCGTCTTGATGGTCACATCGAAGTTCCCCCCGGATCCGGAGATTTTCTCCACTTCAGCCATCGTATAGATCTTGACCTGGCCGTTGTTCTTGATCCGCTTGTACTGGATCTCAAGTCCGCAGTTGGGCGGGCACATCTTCCAGAAATACTTGTTGAGCTGGGTCACCCGTCCGCCGAGATAGGGGTTTTTTTCCACGATGATCACATCGGAACCCGCTTCCGCGGCTTCCACTGCCGCCGTGAGGCCGCTGAAGCCTCCGCCGACAATCAGAACCTTGTTTTCCGCCATGGTATCTTCATCCTCCTTAAAGGCAGTGAAACAGACAAATTTGTAAATTGCAGATTGTAAATTGGAAATTTTAAATATAAAGACGGAAAATACCGCGCTCTTCACTTTACAATTTGAAATTTACAATTTGCAATTTGCAATAAAATTCCGGGGAAGGCTTGCGCCTTCCCCGGAATGATGGTCAGTTACGGAATCAGCTGTACGTAGGGGACCTTCTTCATCTCCCAGGTGTTCTTTTCTGCATCGTACTTGGAGTTGACAAAGGCCTTCCAGTTGGTGTCGTCGATCTTGTCGAAGTCGCCGCGATAGTAGTAGCCCGGATACCGCGACTCTTCCCGGAACAGGATGTGGCGCGCATGTGCCTCCACGGAGAGGATGCGGTGGTAGTTCTCCCAGCAGCGCATCAGCTCGTGCAGGTTGCTTGCCGCCATCTTGTTCGTGTCCTCTTTCAACAGCTCGAGCTGCTTGAGGCCTTCATCGAGCATGGTCTTGGAGGTCATGTACCAGGTCGAGATGCCGCCAAAGTACTCGTCGGCGATCTTCTGCAGACGGGTCTGGAGCATCTTCGGCTTGATGTAGTGCGGGTTGGTCGACGTGTCCGTGGTGTAGGTCTTGTACTTCTCGTAGACTTCGAAGGGCAGGTAGAGCTCGCTTGACAGATGGTCCGCCGTCTCCTTGATGGTCGGGGAGTAGTTCGGATTGTCAAGCAGGAACGCGATCGCGCTCTTGGCAGCAAGGCGACCCTCGGCATGGGAGCCCGAGGAGAACTTATGGCCCGAGGCGCCGCAGATGTCGCCGACCATGAAGAGGCCCTTCACCGTCGAATGACGGTTGTAGCTGCCCGCCGGCCACTTCTTGTTCCACTCTTCCGGCGCGCCGAGGTCCTCGGGACCGCAGCACCAGAAGCCCGCGCAGCCTGCGTGCGAACCGAGGAGATAAGGCTCCGTCGGCATGATCTCGGACGGTGTCTTGTCCGGCTCGATGTTCTTGCAGGCCCAGAGACCGGCCTGGCCGATGCACATATCGAGGAAGTCTTCCCATGCTTCCGCCTCGAGGTGCTTCACTTTCTTCTTGCCTTCCTTCTCGCCGAGCTTCTCGGTGAAGGACTTGTTGATGGCGTCCATGGCGTGGTGCGTGTTCATGAGGATCGGGCCCTTGCCGGCCTTCATGTCCTTCATCATCAGGTGGTTCCGGATGGACGTGCCGAGCGCATCGACATACTTGCCGTAGCGCTTCTTCGCGTCTTCCAGGTACTCCGGATTGGCGCAATAGTCCTCGCCGAGGCTGTTCGTCGCCTTGGCCTTGAAGAACAGGAACCAGGCTCCCACCGGTCCGTAGCCGTCCTTGAAACGGGCGGGCACGAAGCGGTTCTCCATCATGGTCAGCTCTGCGCCGACCTGCATGCCGAGGGCGTAGCCGGAACCGGAGTTCCAGACCGGGTACCAGGCACGGCCCTGGCCTTCCTGCGTGGACCGCGGACGGAACACGTTCACCGCTCCGCCGGCCGCAAGCACCATGGCCTTGGCCTTGAAGATGTAGATCTTGTTCTCACGAACGCTGAAGCCGGCCGCTGCTGCGACACGGTTCGGCTCTTTCGCATCGTTGTAGAGTTTCACGATGAATACGCGCTCGTAGTGGTTCGTCTTGACGCCCGTGGCGGCCCGGTTGGTCTCGAGCGCCTTCTTGGCGGCCTCAGCGACGATGACCTTGTAGGACTCGCCGTTGATCATGATCTGCCACTTGCCTGAACGGACCGGCTTGCCGCCGTCCTTCAGCATGGCCTTGCCCGCTTCCTTTGCCTGGAAGCCGTCGAGAGAGAAGCCGTCGTCGCCCACTTTCCAGACGGGCAGGCCCCACTCCTCGAAGAGGTGCACGGAATCATCAACGTGGCGGCCCAGGTCATAGACCAGGTCCTCACGGGTGATGCCCATGAGGTCATTCCGCACGTACTTTACGTAGTCCGCCGGATCGTTCTCACCGCAGTAGGTGTTGATGGCCGACAGACCCATGGCAACGGCGCCGGACCGGTCGGTCGCGGCCTTGTCCACCATGGTGATCTTGATCTTTTTCGGGTTTGCCCAGCGTGCGCCTTCGAAGGCCGCGCCGCAGCAGGCCATGCCGCCGCCGATGAGGAGGAGATCGGTCTCGATCTCTTCTACCGCCGGCTTCTGGCAGAATGAAAATGTACAGGTTTCCTTTTCCATTTGTCATATCCTCCTTATTTCTTGATTACCGGCAAGGGCTTCGTGGTGGTGAAGAAGCCTCCCTGTTTGATTTTTGCCATGTCTGCTTCAGGCTTTCCCGCGTAGGGATCGACCGAGCCTTCTGCCGTGGTGCGGATCGGGAACTTGAACCGCTTCAGAATACCGTTCCTGAACTTCACGGTCCACATGATGGAGTCCGTGCCCCGCATGGGGATGATGTTTCCGCCCATGGGGTTGAAATCCTGGTAGCCCCTGATCTCGATCGCCTGCTGGGGGCAGATCTTGACGCAGTTGTAGCACTCCCAGCACTGCTCGGGCTCCTGGTTGAAGGCCTTCATGAGATCCCTGTTCAGGGCCATGAGGTCGTTCGGGCAGATGTACTGGCATGCTGTCTTGTCCTGCGCCTTGCATCCGTCACACTTCTCGGTAATAACGTAACTCGGCATGTTTCTGAACCTCCTATCTGTAGGATGTAATAAACTGCTTCTGCAGTCGGTGCTCCTCTGGTTACTTCTGCGTATGCGTGCCCTCTGCGTGGCTGTGCAGCTTGATCTCCACCTTCTCGGTGAGGCCCGCATAGTATTTCTTGAGGATCTCGAGCACTTCGGGGCGGCTGAAATGATCGGGTACGTCCTCGCCCTCGGACAGCATCTTCCGGAGCTTGGTGCCCGACAGCATAAGCCGGTCATCCTTGCCGTGGGGGCAGGTCCTCATGGAGGCCATGCCGTCGCACTTGAAGCAGTAGAACGTATGGTCGATCTTGAGCGGCTGGGTTTCGAGCGCGCCCGCCGGGATATCGTCGAAGATCTTCTGGGCGTCGAAGGGGCCGTAGTAGTCGCCCACGCCGGCGTGGTCGCGTCCGACGATCAGGTGGCTGCAGCCGAAGTTCTGGCGGAATAATGCATGAAGCAGGGCCTCGCGCGGACCGGCATAGCGCATCTCCATGGGGTAGCCGCACTGGATGGCGGAGTCCTTCACAAAGTACTTTTCCGTGAGGGTGTTGATGGCGTCGGCGCGAACATCGGCCGGGATATCGCCTTCCTTCAGTTTGCCCAGGATCTGGTGGATCAGCACGCCGTCCATGGTCTCAATGGCGATCTTGGCAAGGTACTCATGGGAGCGGTGCATGGGGTTCCGGGTCTGGAACGCCGCGATCTTGCTCCAGCCCTTGTCCTCGAACATCTTGCGGGTCTGCTTCGGCGTCATGTAGATGCCCTTGAAGGTCACGGGGAAGTGGGCCTCGGAAAGGACCTTCACCGGGCCGGCCAGGTTGAAGTCCGGCTGTCCCATGACCTTTTGGACGCCCGGGTGCCCTGCAACGTCCACGGTCCGGAAGATCTGCTGGCACTCGTGTTCCTTATCGGACTTCGACATCGCGTACTTCTCTGCCACCTTCATGGTGGCCATGATCCCGCCCGACTCTTCGTCCACGAGGGTGATCTCCTCGCCCTTCTTGAGGGAGCCCGCGAAGTCGGCGGATGCCGAGAGCGTCACCGGGACGGGCCAGAAGGTGCCGTCGGCCATCTTGTACTTGTCGCACACGCCCTTCCAGTCCTTCTTGGTCATGAAGCCCGTGAGCGGGGTGAAGGCGCCGATGCCCATCATCACGAGATCTGCGGTCTCGCGCGAGGAAATCTTGAGCTGTTTCAGTGTCTTGGCCTTCTTGAGCTCTTTCTGAAGAGCGGCCCCTTCCAGAAGAAGCGGCATAAGCTTCTTCCTTTTGCCGTGCGGTTTTACAAGTGCCATATTGTTCCTCCTTAGAACAGATTGTATTAAGACCGATAGGTCCTATATGTCGTATAAGACCTATGTAGTTCCTAACCCAGGGCGGCCACGACCTTCTTGAAGATATCGTCGATGGAGCCCACGCCCTTCACGGACTTCATGATGCCCTTCTTGGAATAATAGTCGATGAGCGGCGCCGTCTGGGTATCATATACATCGAGCCGCTTCTTGATGGTCTCTTCCTTGTCGTCGTCGCGCTGGAAGAGCGCACCGCCGCACTTGTCGCAGGCAGTTTCTTTCTTGGGGGGGGAGAAATAGATATTGTACATCTGCTGGCAGCCCTTGCAGGTCCTGCGGCCCGTGAGCCGCTTCAGCAGTTCGCTTTTGTCCACGTCCACTTCCAGGGCCGTGGTGAGCGGCATGTTCATGCCGGCCAGCAGCTTGTCGAGGTTCTCGGCCTGGGCCGTGTTGCGGGGGAAACCGTCGAGGATAAAGCCCGCCTTGCAGTCGGGCTGCTTGACGCGGTCTTCCACGAGGCCGAGCACGATCTTGTCGGAAACGAGTCCGCCCGAGTCCATGATGACCTTGGCTTCCTTGCCCAGCGGCGTGCCGTCGGCAACAGCCTTGCGAAGGATGTCTCCCGTCGAGATCTGCGGGACCTTGAACTTTTCGATCAGCATCTTCGCCTGCGTTCCTTTGCCGGCGCCGGGCGCTCCGAGCAGCACAATTCTCATGGCCATTACGATCAGTCCTCCTGCCTCAGACATTTATCTAAAACTTCAGGATGGTTCGAATCGATGAAAATAACCGGAATCAGAAAAAAGGATGCCCCGCCCGGTGCAGATAAGGGGTATGGGCATGTGCAATTCTTTTGGTACAGTGCGGTAAATCAAGCGAGGGTCAGCATTGCACTGCTGAGGAACTTCTCTGGTCTTGCGCAGAGATTACATTAACCCGCCGTACGCGTACCTTTGGCCGGCACCATAATCAGCGAAAACGAGTTTTTTTTCAAGTTAAAAATTATAATTAAAATATTAGTTTTATTTATATTCAGGCGGCTGACCGAAGATAATCGGCCAATTTTTCAAGCGCTTTGCCCCGGTGGCTCAGCCGGTCCTTGTCCTGCCCTTCCATCTCCGCAAAGGTCACCTTATAGCCTTCGGGAATGAACACCGGGTCATATCCAAAGCCCTGCTTCCCCCTGGGAGCCAGAGTAATGCTACCTTTTGCGTAGCCGAAAAACGTCAGGGATTCGCCGTCCGGATAGGCCAGGGCCATGCAGCAGACGAACCGGGCGGCCCGATTCTCCCGGGGGACCAGGACCAGATCAGCGAGCAGCTTCTCGTAGTTCTTCGGATCGTTCCCGCTTGCAGCATCGGCTGCATAGCGCGCCGAGTGCACCCCGGGAGCGCCTCCCAGCGCCTCGACCTCGAGGCCCGAGTCATCGGCCAGCGAAGGCTTGCCGGTGCAGCTGGCCGTCTCCAGCGCCTTTTTGAGCGCATTGCCTTCGAAGGTGTCGCGGTCCTCCACCACCTCGGGGCAATGGGGATGATCATCAAGGGAGAGAATGTTGATGCAAAGGCCCGCGGTGATCCGCCTGATCTCTTCCACCTTTTTTTTATTGCGCGTTGCGAGAACGATATCCACGGGAACAATCCAGCAACCATGAACGGTTATTGATCAAAGGGCCGAAAGTATCATTTTCAAAACAGAGACTCAGAGCGAGACAGAAGGCAGGAAGACAAGGCGCCACTATAGAGAAATTTCCGGCGTCTGTCAAGTGGGGATTAGTGGAGAAGTTTCTACATGATTTTTTCAGCCGAGAAGGAATGCGAAGGGAACTTGGGCCTGCAAGGCGGGAATCAAAGAGTGGCTGCCAAAGACTGAAAGAATATTGGCCGCGAATGGACGCGAATTGGCACGGAAAAAACGGAAGATATTGCGGGCTGAAAGAAACGGCAAGAGTTGAATTCTTGTTACCGCAGGAGTTAATGCAAGCATAAAAAAGATTACTGTCTTGTTCCTGGTTTCATTTGCGCACATCCGCGTAAATTCGCGGCTAAAACAGCCTTGCCTTATCGCCGTTCACTCGTACTAAAATTCTTATCCCTGTGAAGATCTGCCCAGGGGCACTTTGGGCTCAGGCGGTGAACAGGCTCATCTGATTGCGGCTCGACTCTTCCTTGCCCGAGAGACGGCCGTAGCGCTCAGCAAGCGTGACGATGCGGTCCGTGAACCCTTCCTGGTCGATCATGCCTGACCGGAATTCCTCAACAATGTGGTAGAACGTTTCAAGAAGCTCTTTTTCTATCCAGCCTGTATTCGCGTTCATGACCGAACTGCTCCTTCACTATCTGTATAATAAAGACCCTGCCGGAACGTTCCCGGCGAAGCGACAATATACTACGAAGAAAGGTGTTCGGGCAAGAAATTATTCGGCATGACGACAAAAAAGTGCAAATCACTGAAAAACAAACGGTTACACAACAGCCGCGCGCTCTGACCACCGCATCATGCGGCTGGGATCACGTTCAAAACGACCTTGCCCCGCACTCTGCCGGACTCGCTGTAGGCAAAAGCCTCTTTCACCTGCTCCAATGGAACGACCCGGTCAAGGACAACACGGATCCTTCCTGCCTCGATCTTCTCCTTCATCCATTCCATGTCCGCCTCCTTGGGACGGACCCACATGGACCGGGCCTTTCTGCCCGGAAGAAAGGCCGTGATGATCTGGTCAATAATAGTGCGGTTGGGAAGCGTATTGACATAAACGCCGTGGGGAACGAGAACCTTTCCGCACTCTTTGAATGACCGCATCGATACAGCATCGAAGATAAGATCATATCGCATGCTGCCCTGTGTAAAATCCTCCTTCGTGTGGTCTATGACGGCATCAGCGCCAAGTCCTTTCGCGAAGTCGATGTTCCTGCTGCTGCAGACCGCGGTGACATGAGCGCCGAAGACCTTAGCGATCTGGACGGCAAAATGGCCGACACCTCCCGCAGCCCCGTTGATAAGGACCTGCTTGCCGGCAGCGATCTTTCCGTGGTCCCGGAGCGACTGAAGGGCCGTGAGCCCTGCGATGGGAAGGGTCGAAGCTTCCTCAAAGCTGAGATTGTGCGGCTTGAAAAATACCGTGGACTCAGGCAGGGCGACATATTCAGCATAGGCTCCCAGATGTCTTGCGCCTGCATAGCCGATGACCGCATCACCCTTTGTGAACTTTGCTGCGCCGCTGCCTACATCAACGATCTCGCCGCTGCATTCAACGCCCAGCACCTTGGGGAACCGGCTGCCCGTGAAGATCCGCGCCATGCCGTTCCGCACCTTCCAATCAACGGGATTGACGCTTGCCGCATGCACCCGGATCAGCACTTCACCGCGCTGCAGGCCTGGCTCGGCCGTGTTCTCGATACTTATCTGCTCATTCCCGCCGTAGTTGTGCAGCATAACAGCTTTCATGGTCCGCCTCCTGCGATCATTCTATATATACTATGGGTCTTCTCGATGCCAAGTGGGTAAATATCCTGTTATTTGCGGCATACTCTTGTTACCTTTCTTGCGTACCCCGGCGCGGCATGTACAAAGGATAGTACGGGAAGAGAAAAAATGCAAGATAGTCGACTATCGAGGATTGCAGCGGCCCTGCTGATGCTTTATAATGGACACGGTGAATAGTAGATGCATCTTTTGAAATACCCTTTTTGGCAAATTTGCACTTTGAAATTTACCACTTCCAATTCCCGCCAGCATGGAGGTCCTTATGCCGAAAGTCGTTGTACTGCTTGCCGACGGATTCGAAGAGGTCGAGGCCATGGCGATCGTTGATGTGCTCAGACGGGCCCAGATCGAGGTGACGATAGCCGGCCTCCATGCCGGACCCCTGGTCAGCGCCCGGAAGGTACAGGTACTGCCCGACACGATCATCGATACGATCAAGGCCGATGATTTCGACATGATCGTGCTGCCCGGCGGCCAGCCGGGGTCGGACAACCTGAATGCCGACCAACGGGTGAACACGCTTGTCAGAAGCTTTTCAGACAAAGGCAAGTTGACCGGCGCCATCTGCGCCGCGCCAATAGTGCTCGCGAGCGCAGGAGTGCTGGAGGGAAAACGCGCCACGTCCTACCCGTCCTACCGTGACCGGATGGGCGCTGCGGTCTACGAAGAGAAGAACGTTGTCGAGGACGGGAACATCTTGACCAGCAGAGGGCCCGGCACTGCGCTCTGCTTCGGCCTGGCGCTGGTGCGGAAACTGGCGGGCAAGGAACGGGCCGAGAAGGTCAGGGAAGCGATGCTGATCAAGGACGACTGCGAATAGGGTAAAAAATTTCTTATAACACGTAAAAAGCGATTGAGATGAAGTGGCAGATGCTGCCTGCCAGCACAAAGAGATGCCAGATGCCATGGCTGTGGGCAAGCCTCTTGTCGAGGACGTAGAACACGATGCCGCCCGTATAGCACACCCCGCCTGCCAGCAGCCACGCGAAGCCCGCGCCCGGCAACGCCGCGAGCATCGGCTTGATGGCCACCACCACGATCCAACCCATCAAAATATAGATGACCACGGGAATGATGCGCATCCTCTTCCCGTGCAGCATATCCACGATGATGCCCACGACTGCGAGCCCCCAGACAACGCCGAAAAGCGACCACCCCCAGGCGCCGCGCAGCGTCACGAGCGTAAAGGGTGTGTAGGTGCCGGCGATCAGGAGATAGATGGCGCTGTGGTCCAGCTTCTGGAACAGGTTCTTGACCTCGCCCTGAAGGCTGTGATAGAGCGTGGAAAAGACATAGAGACTTACGAGGGTCCCCCCGTAGATGCTGAAGCTCGTGATCTTCCAGGGGTCGCCTGTCAGCACCGCCAGCACCACCAGCGTCACCGCGCCTGCCACGGCAATCACCGCGCCCGCCAGATGGCTGATGCTGTTGAACCGCTCTCCCTTGTACATTGTTGATCGCTCCTGTAATAGCCGGGGCCGGCCGGCATCAAATGCGCCTTTCGCAAAGCCGCCCCCGCTCCGTATCTATCAGCATATGATGCGGGCCCCGCTCCGTGACTAATATTTACTGGATGCGGGACGGAGACGGAGAAAGTACGCAAAGGAAACCCTTACGTCCAGGGTTTAAAACCAAAGCACCAGGCATTTCTTAGCGACCTCTGCGCCTTGGCGAGAAAAGCTTCGTGTCCTTCGTGCTCTTCGTGGTGAGAAACAGAAAACATCACGCCATGACGCGCATTGCATCCCCGGACCCTGGGCCTTGCAACAGGAGAATCGCATTCTCTCCTTGCGGCCCTTTCCCCGGACGACCCCGCGAGGGTCGGAAATAAATTTGTATACATTCCGCGACTATCGCAGTATACTGGTATCCTGTAGGGCCGCAGCAGAACATCACCCCGCCCGTTGCGGACCTCGGTTCATTACTATCTTCTCAAGGAGCTCATACATGGGAAAACCGAACTTCAGTTTTCAAAAACGCCAAAAAGAGATCGCAAAGAAAAAGAAGCTCGAGGAAAAAAAACAGCGAAAACTTGAGAAAAAAGCGGATAGTCCCGCAGACGGTCTGGACCAGCCGACCGAAGGCGGAGAGTTAAACGTGGATGAAGCGCCTGAGGAGACACAAGAAAGCGGGTCCTGAACGAACGCGCCCGGCGTGACAACGAGGAAGCTAGAGGTTCTTTGAGGCCGCCTTCGAAGGAAGCTTCTCTTTGGTCTGCTTGGCGTACTGAATATTGACTTCGTATTCGATGCTGGCGTGTCCCACCGAGTGGTTATCGCCGTGGCAAAAGAGCTTTCCCTTGATCGACTTCTTGCGGGAGTTTACCAGACCCGCGACAACAGGAGCCAGATCAAAGCCGCCGCCCGTGCACCCATCCTCCATGCATTTCAAATGAAATCCGGCGTAATCACCAGGTGTGAACGAGAGCGTGCGCTTCATCAGGACCGCATCGGGTCCGCGCCGGTAATAGGTCATCTGAAATTCTATGCCCGAGATCCCGGCGTGTCGCTCTGAAACCAGACCCGTGGCGGCCAGGGCGGCCCTTTCCAGTCCCTGTTTTTCCTTATAGGTCATTCTCATCTGCATGGTTCTCCTTCCGCGTTGAGAAAGAGTAATGAAAAAAAACAGGCCCTGACTTATTGATCAGGGCCTGTAAAGATGAAAGCGTTAGCGATCGCTTAAAGCTTTACAACGTTGGCCGCCTTGGGCCCTTTTGGGGAATCGACAACGTCGAACTGCACTGACGCGCCTTCAGCCAGCGACTTGAAGCCGCTGTCCTGTATGTCGCCGAAATGAACGAATACATCGCCGCCCTGTTCACGGGTAATGAAGCCAAAGCCTTTGGCGTCATTGAACCACTTTACAGTACCTGTCTCCATGATGAGCTACCTCCTTCTTGTGAATTGAAGCGACGGACAAGGACGACAAAAAAATGCCGCAAAGTCTTTATGTCTTTGCGGTTTCCCTACAAGAACATCCGGAACTTCTGGCGATCATTATCGCCGTTTCGTGTAGGAATGTCAAGGGTTATTATTCCCTGCTGCTCAACATGCCCGAAAGTATGCAGCTCCGCAAAATGCGGGTTCAAGGCTCCACCCCTCCCGGCCTGCGGCCACGTCAAAGCATCGTCCCATGGAAAAGCAATTTGCGGGTCAGACCTTCAACAGGCTTCTTTTACCACTCGATCCGCGTCTTGTGCTGAAAAAATCCGACTGTGGGGCCGCTGTCGGGCCGCGTGGCGAGCCAGACGATGGTCTCGGCGCCTTCCTCCACGGACTGAGGCGCCTCGGGCCCGCCCAGGTTCGTCCGCGTCCAGCCGGGGCAGACCGAGTTCACCTGCACATTGCCGCCATGTGCGTGACCGCATTCAGTGCCGCCTTGGACATCTGGTATTCCGGCGCCCCTTCGTCGGTCATGCCGCTCATCTGTCCCCGGCTCGAAGAAACATTCACCACCCTGCCGTAGCCGTTCTTGATCATCAAGGGCATAAAGGCCTGGCACATCCTGAGGGCGCCGAGAGTATTTATTTCTAGTGCTGCCCGGACGATCCCGATATTCACGTCGAGCACGCCCGGGCCTTCACCAAAACCGACCCGTTTGGGCCGCTTCCTGAGCCGCCGGGCAAGGATGCCTTCGAGTCCGCTTCTTCCTTCATCGAGCAGAACGCCTGCGTTGTTCACCAGCACGTCAATGCGGTTGAACTTTTTGATCACGAACTTCCGCAGCGCCTGAACGCTCTTCTCATCAACCACGTCGAGCTGATGATACACGACGTCGGAGCCCGAACTCCTGAGTTTCGCCGCTGAAGCTTCTCCTCGCTTCCTGTCCGGACCGGTGAGAACGACGCGATAGCCCCGCTCGCCGAACTGGCGGCAGACCTCGAATCCGAGCCCCCGGTCCAAGCCGGTGGAGCCCCTCCAGCAACCCGTCTGTCCCGCTTGCGGGGACAGGTCGGGAGTACAACACTACGACATCCCGCAGCAACGGGCTTCCATGCACGTATGCGGAGTCACGAATGCGACGGCCGCTGAAATTCCCCCGACGGGAGTCGGGGGCCTGTTGCGACCGCGGGATGACGATCGCAACCCGGCCTTCCCAGCTGCGCGTCATGATCAGTTCTTCACCTCCACATACACTGGCCTCTCCTTCAGGACGAACGATACCGCGCCCCCTTTCACAGGTATGTTCCTTTTCGAGAAGGCTGCATGATAGCTGACCACGTCCTTCCCCGAATCAACGCCCGGTATGGCCTCGGTGATCGTCACCTGGTGCGACGGTATACCGGTGATGGTAATCTGCTTTTCCTGGACATTGTCGTTCCAGGCTGCCCAGACCGGCCTGTTGTTGCGGTTCAGTTTATAGACAAAACAGTCATCTGATTCCCAGACCGTTTCGATCGAGCGCCAGTCGGCTTCGGCCAGCTTCTCAACCATGAGTTTATAGGCATAGTAGGCGAGCTTCTTATGGCGTTGCCCGTCATTCTGCGGGTTGTTGATCAGGCCCGTATTGTCCCAGTAGCAGTTCCCGCCGGGGCCGCAGTAATTGGGCCATTCATCCAGCCTGACCCAGAAAACTTTTGAAACACCGTGAGCCGGGGGAAAGATGTTGCTCTTGATCACCTCTGCGGCATGCTTCAGTTCCGAGTGGCGGAGGAAGACGTACGTATCGCCGTTTCCCAGGGGCTCCGGCGCCGGCAGGCCGTCGTAGTTCGACATCTCGGTGATCCAGACTGGCATGTTGTCATAACCGGAAGCGCTCAATTTCACTGCAAGGTCGGGAAGAAACTCCGCGAGACGGCCCGCCGTCGGTGTATGCATCCGGTAATTTCCGCCGAATTGGCCCGACCAGTGAATGTCAGCGACATCGAAGTACCGCGAGTCCGGTGCGTCTTTCATGCCGGACAACGCGGCCAGCATGGGTAGATAAAAACGATAGAAGCCCTCCGGCAATGCTGCTCCTGCCAGCACGACACGGGCCTCAGGATTCGCCTGCTTGATGGTGAGATACGACTCTTTGACCAGGATGGCAAAGCGCTCGGGCGTGTCCTTCCAGCCGTTTCCGTCCGGTTCATTCTCGATCTGCCAGTAACGTACCGCGGGATAGCGAAGAACGAGGGCGCGAAGATAACTTTTGTAAGCATCCATATTATGCGGAAGGTCCACGGGCAGGGGTACGGCGGCATTCGCTCCCGGTGGCAGTCCCCGGTCCCACCGGTTGAAGCTCAGGACCGTGACCAGCATGTTCATGCCTCGCCGTGAATACCCGCCGATGATGCTGTCGAGCCGCTGCCACTCAAAAGTCCCGGGCGTTGGCTCGTCAGCATCCCAGACCGCTCCGGCTGCGCCCGACAGCCGCACCCATCGGACCCCCAGTCCATTGAAATGCGGGTCATAGTCGGGCGGCACGTCCTGGATCGCAAATGGCGCCTGCGTATCCGGCCGCTGAACTTTCTCCGCTGCCGGCGCCATTTGGCTCCCAGCGCTAAGAGCAACCAGCCCTGCAACGATGCCCAGCATCACTCCAGCCCGAAATGTCATTGCTCTCACGACAGCACCCCCTTCCATTCATGCAGCTTCCCGCCATGTTCAGCTTTTCGGCCTGGCCTTCATGGCCGCTGTCAATCCGATGTCATCGCCGGCACTCCATCATCGCCGCTGAACCGCTCGAAGATCTCCAGCCGGGACACGCCGTTCGTTGCGAATTCCTGGACATATCGCTGCCGGATGGGGCCGTCCATCTGCTGCCGCTCACGGGCGCTCAGGGTGTTGAGACGTTCCTTCCCGCCCGCCATCTGCGCCGCGTCCCGTATTGTCAATCGGTTGACCAGCTCATCCCAGAAGAGGTGGTTTCCGAACTCATGGAGCGCCGGATGGGCCGGCGAGTCATGTTCAAAGTCAGGGGTCGGGATATATTTGTTCAGGACCGCGTCACGGCTGATCAGCCGGTCAAGGCCTTCGCCCTTTGCGAGGCCATAGAGTTTCTGGATCAGCGCCCGATGCGGTGCGGTGCGCTTGTCCGCTTCCTTCCGGTGGCCCGACATGACCGCATCGGCCATGTGCAGTATGTCAAGAAGGTCGCGGTATTCTTTTGATGAGATCTCGATCTTCATGGTTATTTCCTTTCATCATGGTAAAACTCGTCCATACTGAAAAGACGGCGATCAGTGAACACTGCGGGGGGGGGAACTCCTTGGCCGCAGATTAACGCGGATGTGCGCAGATAAACCGCAATACAGGCAGACTTTAATGCATTGTCATGCCCGGGCACATGTGTTCGCCCGTGGAAGATCAATATTTATTCACCGAGCTCTGGCCGTCTCTATTCGCTCCGGCGCAATGGATATATTGCCGCGAATTGCTTTTACCGGCAGTACCGGTCGAGCCGCTCTTGCGCTGTTTCATCACCCAGTTCTTTTGCTTTATTCCAATCCGCGCAGGCCCCTTTTTTGTCGCCCTTCCTGTACTTGGTGTTCCCCCTGTTAAAATAGGCAACGGGGCTGTCAGGTGCCAGCTCGATGGCTTTATTATAGTCCTTTATTGCGCCATCATAATCTCCCTGCTCGTCTTTTTCCGCGCCCCTGTTCCCGTAAGCCTGCCTGTACTTCGGGTCCAATGCAATGGCCTTGTCATAGTCGCGCAACGCTCCGGCCGTGTCCTTCAAAATGCTTTTGACCATGGCGCGGCTATAGAACGCTTCGCTGTCATTCGGCTTGAGTTCAAGAGCGTTATTGAAATAGGCCAGCGAATCCCGGTATCTCTGGTCACGGTACGCATCCAGGCCTTTATTATAGCAGGTGTCTGCATCAAGTCCTTCTTCGACCCGCATGTCAGCCGGAACTTCCAGATGGAGGGTGACCTCGCGCACACCATCCTCCGGCGGCCCATAGCGTTTCGTCACGCTGGCCCCAACCATGAACGGACTTTGCACGAGCACGGGCTTGATGACATCGAACAAACGGTCAGCATCGGGCCCATACATGTACAAACTGCCTTCACTGCCGTCCGCGGACACCTCATTGCCGTCGAATTCGCCGGCCTGTGCCGCGGCAATGGCAGCCTCAAGCTTTTCCTCCAGCTCAAACAAAGGACTGAGATCTGTCGTGCCATAAGTGAAGCTCACGATCACGGCATGCTCGGCCATGACGACCCCCTTACCCGTGAATACATAGATCAAAGAACCTGCTATGAGCAGCAAGACGATGCCGATGACGGATGCTATCAACCGATTGTTATTTGAATTCAAGGCTATATGCATTTCATTCTTCAAGGTAATGTGATATTCCCTCATCGCCATGAGCAGCAACATTTACCCGACCGCTGCTGTTTAGCAGCTGTCCGTTCTTTGTGGTCAAGACAAGGGTTGTTTCTTTTTTCATTCGCACGCCGCTCTCCCATGCGCGAGACGCATCGTCACAACGTTCCTGCCTCAGAGATCCGGAGAACGCCGGGGAGTTCGTGACAATTACCGCAATCGAGCGGCAGGGCTTCGCGTTGCCGACCCGAGCTGCCTTCTTTTACCCCGCAGTCTTATGACGAAGAAGTCTTATTCTGCACTTTGAGCTTACGGGCGATGTATTGTTCCTCAGACCCTCCCAATTTCATCTTTATATTTGTATAGAGAACTCGATAGCGCTCCTTTGGAATTATGGGCAGTAAGAAGTAAGTCCATTTTGTTTGCTCTACTGACCCGCATTTTTGGCATTTGTTCTTCGCGGTAAAACCCCATCCTGTCCCGAAGCCGTTTATGAGTCGCATATTCCCCGGCGACTCATCGGTTGTTTCCGCGATGCAGGTTTCACAAAAGCCGTCGTGCAAGCCCTTGAAGTAGCGCGCACAACTCTTTGAGCAAAATTGTTTTCCGTCTTCCCTATGAACGCCTAATACGATGCGGCTGCTGCAGTGAGCACATTTTTCCATTGTGGGCCTCCTGTTAACGGCATGAGTGCTTTACTTTTCTATTTGATCAATAAAACAGCCTCGCTCTCCACTGCCTGTAAACCCCATGAGCCAGTGCTTACTTCATGGGAACAAGATAGCCGGCAAACATCGCGCGCATCGCTGCGCGTCCTACCCGCGTGCTTCCTGCATATACTGTCCAACCGCACCTGGCGGAAACTTCAGGCCAGCCCTGACGCTCCTAGCTCCCGTGGCACGTCCTGTTCCTGCCCGTGTTCTTGGCCTGGTACAATCCCCTGTCCGCCTTGTCGAGCAGTTCGAAGACCGAAGCCGCATCTTTGGGATAGGTGCAGACGCCCGCGCTTATCGTCATCTTGAGCGGCCCTTCGGCGATGCCGCAGAAATCGGACCCTTCGATCTTCTTCCGGATACGCTCTGCCAGCTCCATCTCGGAACCGTTGCTGTTCGGCATCAGGATGACGAACTCCTCGCCGCCGTAGCGCGCCACGGTGTCCATGGCCCGCGCATTTGCATTCAGGATGTCGGCCACGCCGCGCAGCAGGATGTTCCCCTTTTCGTGCCCGTAGGTGTCGTTCACCTGCTTGAAATGATCGAGGTCGAAGATCAGCAGGGAGAAATGGGACCCGTCCCGCTTCGCACGGGCGCTCTCCCGCTTCAGCTCGTCGACGAAGTAGGCGTAATTATGCAGGCCTGTCAGCCGGTCCGTGATCGCCTCCCGATGAAAGTCCGCAATGAGCTGGGTGGCGCGCTTTTCCTGGCGCGAAAAGATCGTGCCGTAGAGCGTCACGGCAACGAGGGAGAACAGCCCGAGCACGAGCCGGGCAGCGAGCTCACGGCCCTCCATACCTGTTTCACGGTACAGAAGATATACATAGAAAGCGGCGACAGGCGCCTGAAGGAAGAGGGAGCGCACATAACCGAAGCGCAGGCCGGCGGTGAAGAGGCTCAAATACCAGAGAACGAGCAGCGGGCTCGACGCGCCGCTGGTGAAGAAGAGTCCGGCCCCGACTGCGAAGGTGTCACAGAACATGAGCAGCATCGTCTGCCTGACCGAGAAGGACTGCGTCTTCCTGATATACACGCTGGTCGAAAAATTATACACAGCGCTGAAGGCCAGGATGCCGTTGAAGAACGCGATGGGCCATCCCACGGGCCGGAGGATGTTGAGGTACAGGCCGAGAAATAGAATGACGAACCAGCGAAAATTCGCGACCCGTCCCTCGGTCTTCAGATAGGTGGCTGCGTTCAGGTCCTCGCCTGCCTCGTTCCTGCTGGTGTCCCCATTCTGCACGATAATGGCCCTTTCCGTCCTGTGGAGCCCCTTCAGCATCCCGCCTGTCCCGCTTGCGGGGACAGGTCGGGACTACAACAACGCGACATCCCGGAGTCCCGATATTTCGGGACGGCCGCGGGGTCAGGCTGTTGCGTCCTTGATGAAGCGCTGCAGTCCTTCCCGGAACAACACCGGCTCGATGCCGAAAGCGTCGCGGATGTCCTGGAGGCTGCAGACATTGTCTTCCTCCAGCATGATGAGCTGGTCCGTGGTAACGGGCGGGTTCGGGAGCACCGCTTCGAGCACCCGCGCCATGGGCTTCATGAACAGCATCGGTACATTTACCTTCGGCCGCCAGATGCCCATGGCCCGCGCTATCGCCTTCGTCACCTCTTCGTAGGTTAGCTGCTCAGGACCGCCGATCTCGTAGATCTCGTTCAAATGCGCGTCGCCTGTGACGGCCTTCTCGATACAGGTGACCACGTCATCTATATAGATGGGCTGCACCTTCGCTTTGCCCGAGCCGACTACGGGCAGGACCGGCGAGAACTTGAGCATGTCGGAGAGGCGCATGGTGAACTTGTCGCCGGGGCCGTAGATGAGCGAAGGCCGCAGGATGGAGTAGGGAATGCCGCTCTCACGCACCAGATCCTCGGCCTCCCACTTGGTCCGGTGGTACTCGCTTGCTGCTTTGGGCCGCGAGCCCAGCGCGCTCTGGTGGAAGAAGTGATGCACACCCGCCTTCTTTGCCGCTGCCACCACAGTGCGCGTCCCTTCCACGTGAATGGCCTTGAAGGTCTGGCCCGGCGCTTCCTGGATGATGCCCACCAGGTGGACCACGCGTTCAACGCCCGCAGCGGCCGCGTCGAGCGATTCCCGGTCCGACACATCTCCCTTCACCACCTCGACGCCCAAATCCCTGAGCGGGCCGGCCTTCTCGGGCGCACGCACCACGGCACGAACAGGAATGTTTTTCTCACGCAGACGGCGGATAAGATGGCCGCCCACGAATCCGGTACCACCGGTCACCAGGATCATAATGCACCTCCCGAGTTGTATTGTAGAGCGGATGCGACGGAACTTCGCTCTCAGCTATCAGTTCTCGGCGCCTTACCCTTAACCCTGACGCCTGATTCTTGACCGCTACTTCACTCTCTGAGCACTCTGCGGCTCTGCGAGACAAAAGTCTTTGATGTTTTCATCTGTAAATCCCCCCAGCCCCCCTTTGCCACAGGGGGGTACAAATTCGGTACAACATGCTAACATAGGTAACAAATTAACCTGCGCACATGGGTAACAGATTATACTACAGGGCAAGGAG
>MHDZ01000007.1 GCA_001805055.1 Nitrospirae bacterium GWC2_57_13 | reverse complement strand
ACCGTGCCGGTCCTGGCGCTCCTTTCATCGGGAACGTTCCTGAACGATCCGGAGCGGACCAGGCGGGTCCTGTACGCGCTGCCGGACCTTGAGGTCCTTTTGCTTGATGCGCACCACTGGATCCCCACCGAGCGGCCAAAAGAGATGCGCGAAGCTATTGAGCAATGGTGCTTGGCGTTGTGATGAACCTGCCGCGCTGATGCCTTGACAAGTAATTGCAGGTAGATTATGATTGAGAAACAATAACCCAGCAAGGAGGAACTGTATGAGATCGATCTATCGGTATGCGGCAGTTGTCATCTGCCTGGCACTCGTCTTCGCAGTGCAGGGCGCGGTCCAGGGGGCTGACGGGAAGGTGATCAAGAGCGCGGACGGGCTGACCCAGATAACGGTCCCGAAGGACTGGAAGGAAATGAAGAACCTGAACGCGGAAGCATCGATTCAGGCGGCCTTGGCACGGCAGGAGCTGTATGTGATCGTCATCACGGAATCGAAGGAAGACTTCGATAAGATGACGGTGAATAAATATTCGGAGCTGACCCGTGCGTCGATCCTTGAGGCGCTCTCTTCGGCGAAGGAAGAGAAGGTCGGCACTATGACGATCGCCGGCCGGCAGGCGCTGCAGTACAAAATTCAGGGCTCTATCGACAATCTTAAGGTCGTGTACCTGCATACGACGGTTGAGGGAAAAGGGCACTTCCACTACGTCCTGGCCTGGACGCTCAAGTCGAAATATGAGAAGGGCAAGGATGTGCTTCAGCAGGTGATCAAGAGCTTCAAGGAGATCTGATCGCAACCGGTGATCCCTTGCCGGTCTTCCGTTTCATGGCAAAGAACTATCCCGCGTCCGGCCTTAGGGCTGGATGCGGGTTCTTTTTTGCAGGCAGGATAGCCTCCCCAACCCGGACAAGGCGGAACCAAAAGGATGTCTCTCGCAGAGCCGCAGAGGTTTTTAATGCAGGTACCTGGATCAGGAGCAAGGGCGTCTCTCGCAAAGACGCAAAGTTCGCAAAGGAAACACTTGAGTTCAGTGTTTAACCCGGAGATCCCGTTTTCCTTCGTGTTCTTCGTGCACTTCGTGGTGAGAAAGAAGGAGTCATCAAGACTTTGCCTCTCGCAAAGCTCGCAAGCATTGAAACGGCGGTCAGAGGTGAAAAGTAAGAGACGAGAGACGAGGGGCAGGTATGCCAAATTTGAAAAAGAAATAGCATGCAATGTAAAGAAGGGGGCGGTTCATGAATAAGAGATCGATCGCCATTATCGGCGGGGGCATCGCCGGCCTTTCTGCTGGCTGCTACGGTCAGATGAACGGGTTCAGCACCAGGATCTTTGAGCTGCACAAGAAGCCGGGAGGTCTGTGCACGTCCTGGAAACGGCAGGGCTACATCGTGAATGGCTGCATCCACTGGCTCATTGGCTCCGGCCCGGCCGCGGGCTTCCACCGTATGTGGGAGGAACTTGGTGCAGTGCAGGGCAGGACGTTCATCGACCCCGAGGTCTACGGCGTGGTCGAGGGTGCTGATGGCCGCCGCTTTACGGTGTTCACGGATGTTGACCGCCTTGAGCGCCACATGAAGGAGATCGCGCCGGAGGACACCGAGGTCATCGACGAGTTCATCACTGCTGTCCGCCGCTGTACCAGGTTCAGCATTCCGTGGGAAAAGGCGCCCGAGTTGTCCGGCCTTTTTGATATGGTAAAGATGATCGTAAAGCATTTTTCCCTTCTGCGCATGCTTATGAAATGGAACAAGATCTCGCTCACGGAGTACGGCAGCCGGTTCAAGGACCCATTGATGCGCGAAACATTTCCCCTGTTGTTCATGCCCGACTTTCCCGTGTCCTTCATGCTCATGTCCTTTGCCTGGATGCACAACAAGGCTGCGGGCTATCCTCTTGGAGGCTCGCTCGAGTTTTCCCGAGCCATCGAGAAGCGCTTTCTCTCGCTCGGCGGTGAGATGCACTACAAGGCCCCCGTTGCCAAGATACTTACTGAACGGGGACGTGCAATCGGCGTCAGGCTCGAAGATGGGACCGAGCACCGCGTGGACTATGTTATCTCCGCAGCAGACGGCCATGCAACGATATTCGACCTGCTTGAAGGCAGGTATGTTGATGATACCATCCGCGGCTACTACGAAAATCTCATCCCATTCCCGTCGCTGGTGCACGTGGCGTTGGGTGTGAACCGCACGTTCAAGGAAGAGCCGCAGACTGCCGGGGGGATCGCCATCAGACTCAAGGAACCCGTCTTGGTCGGCGGGGTGAAGCAGGACTTCCTCAGCGTGAGGATCTACAACTTCGACCCCACGCTCGCGCCTGTGGGCAAAACGCTCCTTACCGTGATGTTCAGGACGGACTATGATTACTGGAAAGCGCTGCAGGAGAACGAAGGGCAGTACAAGGCCGAGAAAGAGAAGATTGCCGATGCCGTGATCGCGCTCCTCGACACCCGGTTTCCCGGCCTGGCGGCGCAGGTAGAAATGCGCGACGTGGCAACACCCACGACGTTCGTGCGCTACACGGGCAACTGGAAGGGCAGCTTTGAAGGCTGGCAGGTCACACCCAAGACGTGGAGCTTCGGCAAGGTCATGCGGAAGACGCTTCCCGGTCTTGATCATTTCTACATGGCTGGTCAGTGGGTTGAACCGGGCGGCGGCATCCCGGCCGTTGCCCGGTCCGGACGGAACGTGATCCAGATCATCTGCAAGCAGGAGAAAAAGAAATTTACGACAGATGTTGATCCTGCTTAAATAAATATATAACTTTCTCCCTTGCCTTTTCTCTCAATTTAGAGTAATTTTTTCAAACAGATGAGTTTTTTGAACGGCTATGACCAATAAACAGCCAGTAAATAAAGAAGCGGCCGCTATCAGTGCGGAACAGACGGAGCGCTTGAAGGAGCTTTTCCCTCAGATCGTCACAGAAGGGAAGATTGATTTCGACAAGCTCCGCGAAGCGCTGGGCGATGAGGTGGACTCGCGGCCCGAGCGGTATTCCTTCTCCTGGGCTGGAAAGCGTGATGCGATCCGGTTGCTTCAGACACCAAGCAGGGCCACGCTCGTGCCGGCAAAAAAGGAGTCAATCAACTTCGATGAGACGAACAACATTTTCATCGAAGGCGACAACCTCGAAGTCCTGAAGCTGCTGTATAAGTCCTATTTCGGCAGGGTGAAGATGATCTACATCGACCCGCCGTATAACACCGGCAACGATTTCGTCTATCCCGACAACTTCGCCGATCCGCTCGATACGTATCTAAAGCTTACCGGCCAGAAGACCGCTGAAGGCAACCTGCTCACGAGCAACCCCGAGACTTCCGGGCGTTATCACTCTGCGTGGCTCTCGATGATGTATCCAAGGTTGTTTATAGCGAGACAGCTATTGAGAGAAGATGGACTAATCTTTGTTAGTATCGACGATATTGAACTTCACAATCTGAGAATGCTGATGAATGAAATTTTCGGTGAAGAAAATTTCTTAGCACAAATTACATGGAAGAATGTATATGGTGGCGGCTCCAAATCAAAGCATGTGGTTAATCAGAGTGAGTATGTTCTTTTGTTTGCAAGAAACCGCGAAGCAGTCGGAGTCTTAGAGCTGCCACCTGATCCTGAAGCCAGAAAAAGATATACTGAAAAGGACGATAAACACCCTACCCGTGGCCTATATTTCACCCAACCGTTGGCAACAACCAGCATGGATTTTCGGCAAAATCTCCGATTTCCTATCATGTGGAAAGGGAATGAGATATGGCCAGAAAAGCAATGGCAATGGTCGAAAGAGCGCGTGGAAAAGGCTTTAGCAAACGATGAGTTGGTATTCAAGAATGACAACGGCAAATGGTCTGTTCGTTACAAACAATACTTACATGATGAAGATGGGACAGAAAGAAGTGCCAAGTTATATTCAGTTTTCAACGGTCCATGGACTCAAGAAGGAACAGCAGAGATTGCAGAATATTTTGGAGATGGAAAGATTTTTCCTTTCCCAAAACCGACCAAACTGATTAAACAGCTCATTAGCTGCATTTGGCAGGAGCAAGATGCGATTGTGCTGGATTTTTTTGCGGGATCATGCCCGACGGCACAAGCAGTATATGAATTGAGCCGAGAGAATCCTGGTTCGTGTAGATTTATCATGGTCCAACTGCCAGAGTCTACCCCTGAAGATTCCCCAGCTCGTAAAGCAGGCTATAAAACTATCGCTGACATCGGCAAGGAGCGCGTTCGCCGGGTTATTGCCAAACTGAAGAAGGATAAGGACGGCAAACTTGACCTCAAAAACGGCGATAAGGCCGAGGATTTGGGATTCAAGGTGTTCAAGCTTGCTGAATCCAATTATAAGCCGTGGACTGGCCCTGAAAAGAAGGATTCGGATGCCTATGCTGAACAAATGGCGGCGTTTACCGATCCTTTCGTACCGAGCTGGAAGCCTGAGAATGTGATTTGGGAAGTCACGATCAAGGAAGGCTACGGGCTGAATTCCGAGATCATTCACATGACCGGGATCAAAGAGAATTCGGTTTATCACGTAACCGATCCTGACAAGGGGCAGAGCTTCCGTATCTGCCTGGATGAAGTTCTCAAGCCCGTTGCGCTCAGGGCGCTGGCTTTGGGCAAGAACGATCTGTTCATTTGCCGGGACAAAGCGATGACCGATGAACTTGTGGCGAACCTTGCGCTTCAGTGCAGGTTGAAAACGATATAGGAGCGGATATGATACAGACGAAAATAGGTATTCCGATGGATAAAATAATCGCGTTTTGCCAGAAGTGGAAAATAAAGGAATTCTCTCTATTCGGTTCGGTACTGCGCGACGATTTCAGGCCGGACAGCGATGTGGACGTAATGGTTAGTTTTGAAGAGCGCGCGGGATGGGACCTTAGCGATTGGGTGGACATGATAGAGGAATTAAAAGTAATATTCGGCCGTGATGTGGATCTTGTAGAAAAGGGGACAATACGCAATCCGTTCCGTCGCCATTCGATCATGAAGACTAAAGAGGTACTCTATGCAGCCTGATGAGCGCGATGCGGCGTTATTATGGGATATGCTGGATGCCGCGAGAGCTGTAAATGAGTTTGTTTCTTCCCGGAAGTACAATGACTATGAAAATGACCGGATGCTTCGCGGCGCTGTTGAACGAAATATCGAGATCATCGGCGAAGCCGCCAACCATGTATCCGATGCTTTTCGGCAGGCTCATCCCGAGATTTACTGGAAGGGACTTGTCGGACAGCGCAATGTGTTGATTCACGAATACGGTGAAATCAAACATGGACGGATATGGGCTGTGGCGACGCAGCGCATCCCCGAGCTAATAAAGCTGCTGGAGTCCCTTATTCCCACGCCTCCCAAGCCGGAGACCGAATAGCTGATGCAGTTCAAATTCGACGCTAATCAGGAATACCAAGTTAAGGCAGTCGAGGCGGCGGTGAATCTGCTTGAAGGCCAGCAGAAGATCACCGGCGCTCCGGCTTATCTGGGCTTCGGCGATACCCAAACCGCTCTCCTCCCTCCCGAACATCGCAGCCAGTTTCAATTTACCGAGCTATTTCCCGGAACGGTTGCGAACGTCCTTACCTTGACTCATGACGATCTATTAACGAACCTCGGCAAGGTTCAGCAGGCAAACGGTATTGAGCCGGACAGCGGCTTTGCGTACATTGAAGAAACCATCGAGACTGCGGCAGGGGAGAAGCGGGTGAGATTTCTCAACTTCTCGGTTGAGATGGAGACCGGGACGGGGAAGACCTATGTGTATTTGCGAACGGCATTGGAGCTTTACCGTCGATATGGACTTCGAAAGTTCATCATCGTGGTCCCGTCCGTCGCGATCCGCGAGGGCGTGCTCAAGACCCTGCAGGTCACGCAGACGCATTTACGTGAGTTGTACGGTAATGCTCCGTACCGCTATTACGTCTACGACTCGGATAACCTCTCCCAGATCCGGAACTTTGCCAATTCCGACGGCGTGGAAATGATGGTCATGACCATCGATTCCTTTAACAAGGCGTCGAACGTCATACACCAGACCACGGACCGCCTGCAGGGGGAAACGCCGATCCATCTTGTCCAGGCGGCGCGCCCGATCCTGATCCTCGACGAGCCGTAGAACATGGAGAGCGAGCTCCGCATCAAGGCCCTATCCGCCCTCGACCCGCTTTTTGCCCTGCGCTACAGCGCCACGCACCGGAATCCCTATAACGTCATCTACCGGCTTACGCCGTTCGAAGCATACCGCCAGGGGCTCGTGAAACGCATCGAGGTAGCCTCGGTCGTAAAAGAGAACGACGAGAATCAGGTGTTTCTTCGGCTTGACGGCATCAAGACCGAGAAAAAGACGATTACGGCCCGGCTTGCCCTCCACAAGCTGATGAAAGGCGGAACGGTCAAAGAACAGATCGTCACGATCCGGCCCGGCGATTCGCTCGAAAAGATGGCCGAGCGGCCTGAATATGCCGGGTTTGAGATAGACGAAATCAACCCCGGCGGCGGGTTTGTGCGCTTTGCGAACAACGTGGAACTGAAGGTCGGGGAATCGCGCGGAGCGGACAAAGAGGCCATCTTTGAGGCCCAGATACGCTACACCATCGAGGAGCATTTCCGAAAACAGGCCAAGCTCAGGGATGCCGGGCTGAAGGTCCTGTCCCTGTTCTTCATCGACAAAGTTGATAATTACGCTCAGGAAGAGGGCATTATCCGGCAGTTATTTGTGAAGGCGTTCAATGAGATAAAGGCCAGGCATCCCGACTGGAAGCACATTGACCCCTTGACCGTTCAGGCCTCGTACTTTGCCCAGAAGAAACGCAAGGGCGGCGCTATTGAAATACTCGACACTGTTTCCGGTAAAACCAAAGAGGACGAGGCGACCTATGACCTCATCATGAAGGACAAGGAACGGCTGCTGTCCCTCGACGAGCCGGTGTCCTTTATCTTCTCTCACTCCGCCCTGCGCGAGGGATGGGACAACCCGAATGTTTTCCAAATCTGCACCCTGAACCAGACAACATCAGAGATGAAAAAGCGCCAGGAAATTGGGCGCGGTGTGCGGCTGGCCGTGGACCAGGCTGGCGACCGGGTGCGTGATGAGAAGATCAACGTGCTTACGGTCGTGGCCAACGAGAGCTATGAGAAGTACGTTGAGCGGCTCCAGACTGAAATTGAGGAAGAGTACGGCAAGGAAGGCTTGCCGCCCAAGCCTGCCGATGCCCGGAAGCGGGTGACGGTCAAACTCCGGAAGGAATATACCCTTAAGCCGGAGTTCAAGGAGCTTTGGGAGCTAATCAAGCACAAGACGCGCTATAACGTGAAGATCAATACCGAGAGGCTTTTGAACGAGGTCGTCCCGGAGATCGAGAAGACGGAGATCAGACCCCCGCGCGTAACGGTCACCAAGGCGCAGTTGTCGGTCAACACCGAAGACACCTTTGACGCGATCCAGGTGAGCGCGGACAGGCCGGTGCTCTACCTCGACCAGCGGTATCCCTTGCCGAACCTTGTGGAGATCATGGCGAACCTCATGGAGCATACGACCCCGCCGCTCCGCTTGACGCGCACGACGCTCCTGGAAATCTACAAGCGGTCGCAGAACAAGAAAGCGGCCGTGGACAACCCTCACGAGTTCGCCAGTGTTGCCGTGCGGATCATTAAGGAGAAGATTCTTGACCAACTCGTGAACGGCATTCAGTATGAAAAGGTTAATTCATGGTATGAGATGACCCAGTTCGAGGACATTCCGAGCTGGGCGGAATATCTGGTTCCCGCCGCGCATTCGGTGTATGACCATGTTCTTTACGACTCCGAAGTGGAACGCGAGTTTGTCATGGGTCTTGAGAAACGGGATGATGTGAAACTGTATCTCAAACTGCCGAGATGGTTTACGGTTCCAACGCCGGTAGGAGAATACAATCCGGACTGGGCCATCGTTATGGAGCCGCGCGACTCACACGGGGACAACACCGGCGAGGAGTTGCTGTATCTGGTGCGGGAAACGAAGGATGCGGACTGGAAATCCGACCTGCGTCAGGACGAACTGTGGAAGATCCACTGCGGTGGGCGGCACTTCAAAGACGCTCTCGGCGTGGATTATAGCGTGGTAACGAAAGCGTCGGAGCTGCCGTAGAGTTGTCGCCGTAAGGACGGGGTAATCGGGGAGCTGTCCGGAAAGGAGATATTTATGATGATCAACCGATCAAAGCGTCTGATCCCTGCTATCGTCACCGTCACACTTGGAGCAATGCTCATTCTGACCGCGGCCCCCTCTTTTTCCGGAGACCCCCTCCAGGAGATACGGGATATCTATGCAGCGGTGAACAAGACGATCGAGGAAAAGAAGGCACAGGTCATTCTCTTCTACACGTCCGATAAGGGCTGGAAAGAAGCGAAGGATCCCGAGCAGAAGGAGTTTAAGGATATTGATGAGATGGACGCGTTCGAGAGGAACTATGTGTACCTGCACGATGGCAGGATCATAAAGGTCCGAATGGCTCTCGAAACACCCAGCGGCGACTGGATGCTCGTGCGTGATTACTATTTTTATGATAATGGCCGGACGGCCTTTGTTTTTGATGATCTCGCAACATTCCAGTGTTATGTGCCGGATCACGACGAGATCGAAGGCCCCTACGTTGTAGAGAAGAGGGTGTATTTTGACGCAAAAGGGAAACAGGTAAAGGCGCTGAAGAAGGCCTTTGTCAAGGCTACGGGGCAGGAGATCTCGGCCGAGCATGTTCGGTAGGTGGGTGAAGATGTGGAGGTTCTTGCCGAAATGCGCGCCTTCGCTTTTTACCGGATGCTCAGGAAAGGTTTGATCCGCAGTAACGCACCGTAGCGTGGTCACGCTGAGGCTGATGGAGCGGACAACGTTACGTCTCTTTTTCGAGCATCTTCTTTTTACGAGGCAGGTTTTTATGAGGGAGTAATCCCGTGCAGCTGCGCAGCAATGGAAACCCCATGGATACATTTGATAAGAGCACGTCTCCAATAGACCTTACTGTATTGTCCAGGAATGTATCGCGTTTGTCCGGGCTTTTAACGCGGGACCGGGAGGCCCTTCCGGCAGCATACCTCAAGGACCCTGACCTGCGGCAAGCCTATCTCCGTTATTTCGTCCCTGCCAACATTAGCAAGATCCATCTGCCGCTCCGGGAGCTTTCCCTGCACCCGAAGGGCCTTCTGCGCAAGGACCGGCTCAAAGTGCTCGATCTGGGTTCAGGCCCGGGCACGGCACTCCTGGGCATGATGGAGTTTTTTTCACACCATGACCACAAACCCGTCCTCGACTGCACGGCCCTGGACCAGGTGGGCGAAAATCTGAAGGACGCAGAGCGGCTTTTTACGGAATGGCGCGAAAACACCGGTATGGATGCGTCATTGCGCACCCTGCGTTCCGGTGTTGATCGGGCCGCAGCCCGTCTTGCAGGGGAACGGTTCGACGTCCTTATTCTCTCGAACGTGCTGAACGAGCTGTTCCACGGCAACGATGAAAGGACCGAGGTGCGTCGAAACTTCCTGCTTGGCCTGTTAAATCAGCTCATGGACCAACAGGGAAGCTGCATTATCATCGAACCTGCGCTGCGCGAGACGTCGCGGGAGATGCTCGAAGTGGTCTGCGGCCTTCCGGCTCAGACCGCGCAGTTCTATGCTCCCTGTCCCGCTTCCGGCCTCTGCGCCACGCTGGAGAACGCCCGGGACTGGCAGCATGAAGAGGTCCCCTGGGACCCGCCGGAGATCGTGCGCGAGGTTGACCAGCGCATTGGTCTGCGCAAGGATGCGCTAAAGTTCTCTTATGTCGTCCTCAGAAAGGACGCATCTTCCATCACCGATGTGCTGGGCCTGGACGCCTGGCGGGTCGTGAGCGAGCCCCTGATCTCCAAAGGAAAAGCCGAGTTCTATCTCTGCGGATCAGAGGGACGACGCCTTGTTGTCCGGCTGGACAAGGATTGGTCGGACCTGAATCAGGATTTCGGTGGGCTGCAACGCGGGGCTTTCGTCGGCTTCGATGGCGTTCTCGATGAAGGAAAGCGGCTGAAGGTGGTGAAGGAGACGAAGGTGATCGTAAAAAAGGTTTGAAATCATCGGGTCTATGGGTAGTATAGTTACGAACGGATCAAATACTTTTCAAGCCGGGAAGAAGATCATCACCGCGAAGAAAGGACGCAATGGAAGTCTTTAGCTTTTGAATTGAAGGCAGTAAAACCGCATGTGCTCGGCGAGATATACGGTTTTGATGTTCCCTGCTTCTCGCCACGAAGAACACGAAGATCACGAAGAAAAGTGGGATTTCTGGGTTTAAACCTTGACGTAAGGGTTCCCTTCGCGACCTTTTCGCCTTGGCGGTTCAATTTTTTAGTTCCCGCATGCCCGGGTCAGGGAACAGCTGCTCATCATCAGCCGGCTTTTTGATCCCCATGCATATCTATCAGGAGCGAACAACATGCACCGCAAGAAAGACGGATCAAAATATATAACCCCCGAAGGCAATCAGCGGCTCATTGACGAGTTCAAGCATCTCTGGCGGGTCCTGCGGCCGGATGTTACGAAGGCGCTGGCTGCCGCGGCTGCTGAAGGGGACCGCTCCGAGAACGCCGAGTATATCTACCGGAAGAAGCAGCTCAGGGAGATCGACAGCCGCATTCATTTTCTTAAGGAGCGGCTTGAGAATATCCAGGTCGTGGACCAGATCCCCGCTGACGGATCCCACGTCTTTTTCGGCGCCTGGGTGCGGCTTGAGGACGAGGAAGGCAACAAGTGTCAATACCGCATCGTGGGGCCTGACGAAACAGACCAGACAAGAGGCTTTATCAGCATGGATTCTCCCATGGCGCGTTCACTCATGACGAAGGCCGAGGGCGACGATGTGGTTGTGCGGCGGCCAAAGGGTGAGACGGTATTCACGATCCTTCGTGTCTGGTACGGCCCCGATGGCAGCAGCGAGTAAGAACTTAGTATCCGAACCGTTCTTCACATGTGCCTGTCCTTTCATCGGCTGGAGCCAGATCATGTAAAAGCATATAGCCACGGATTAACACCGATATTTCAAATAGTTCAATCAAATCCTCGAGTCACCTGACCAGGGAATGTTTTTTTCCGGCAGTTCCCTTTTGGTCCGAACCGTGTTCATCAGTGGTTACGGCAGCCGTTGCCCGGATCATGTGATATACTTTTTTGTATCGTACCCATTCCGACCGTTGCTGTTCTACACGCTGCTTTTACCGGACATAAAGGGGGAGCGTTGCCATGAGGATCCTGCTCGTCTATCCCACATATCCCGACACCTTCTGGAGCTTTAAATACGCACTGAAGTTCATTTCCAAGAAGGCATGCCTGCCGCCCCTTGGCCTGCTGACCGTTGCCGCCATGCTGCCCGGGGAGTGGGAGAAGCGGCTCGTGGACATGAACGTAAAAAAGCTGAAGGACAAAGACCTGCTCTGGGCCGACTATGTGCTGATCAGCGCCATGTCGATCCAGAAGGTATCCTGCGAGGATACCATCGCGCGGTGCAAAGAGTTCGGGGTCAGGGTCATAGCCGGCGGCCCGCTGTTCACGTCCAGCCCCGGGGAGTTCCCTGATGTGGACCATCTCGTTCTGAACGAGGCGGAGATCACGCTGCCCCTGTTCCTGAAGGATCTGCAGGCAGGCACGCCGCAGCGGATATACTCGTCGGACCAGTGGGCTGATATTACCGCAACGCCTGCGCCTGCCTGGGACCTGATAGACATGAAGAACTACGCCACCATGAACGTGCAGTACTCGCGGGGATGCCCTTTTGACTGCGACTTCTGCAATATCACCGTGCTCTACGGCCGTAAGCCGCGCACCAAGGACCGGGAGCAGCTGCTTGCCGAGCTGGACGGTCTGTATGCCCGCGGATGGAAAGGCGGCGTATTCCTTGTGGACGACAACTTTATCGGGAACAAGGGGAAACTGAAGAAGGATATCCTGCCGGCCCTCACGCAATGGATGGACGAGCGAAGGCATCCCTTTTCGATATTAACCGAGGTGTCCATCAACGTCTCGGACGACGAGGAACTGATGCGCATGATGGCAAGGGCCGGATTCGATTCCGTGTTTGTGGGGATCGAATCGCCTCATGAGGAAAGCCTGGTGGAATGCAGCAAATTCCAGAACAATAACCGCGATCTGGCCGCCTGCGTCAGAAAGATCCAGCAGTTCGGCATGGAGGTCCAGGCCGGGTTCATCGTCGGCTTCGACAACGATCCGGCAACTATCTTCGACCGGCTGGTGGCATTCATCCAGGAAACCGGCATTGTGACGGCCATGGTGGGTCTGCTGAACGCTCCTGCGGGGACAAAGCTCTACCACCGTCTTCGCGCGGAGAACCGGTTGCTGTGCGAACCCACGGGAGACAATACGGATTTCTCGATCAATTTCATCCCGAAGATGAGTCGCGAGGCGCTGCTGAGCGGATATCGGCGCATTGTCGAGACCATTTACGCGCCCCGGCAGTATTATGCGCGGGTCAGGGAGTTCCTGAAGAACTACCGTCCCGTTCAGGTGCGGGTCGCACGTCTTAAGTGCAGCCACCTTAAGGCGGCGCTCAAGTCAGTGTATCGTCTGGGCATCTTCGGCAGGGAGCGGTTCCAGTACTGGAAGCTGCTTTTCTGGTCGCTCTTCCGCAGGCCGCGGCTGCTGCCCCTGGCAATCACGCTTTCTATCTACGGCTATCATTTCCGGAAGGTCTTTCACCGCCGGCCGGTTTGTATTGAGTAACTGTGAAGAAAGCAGTCCGGCCCGATGAACCTCATTCTTCTTACCCAGTACGATTTTGTGTCCGAGGACCGCGCGCGTTTAAGCGACAGGCGCTGCCTGCATGTGACGGAGGTCCTGCGCGCTGAAGAGGGCAGGGAACTGGCCGTGGGGCTGCTGAACGGCAGGATCGGCATTGGCCGGGTCATCAGCAGGGACAACGATTCTCTCGATCTGCACGTGCGGCTTGACAGTGATCCCCCCCCTCCGCTTCCGGCAACGGTGCTTCTTGCGCTTCCCCGTCCCAAAGTGCTGCGGCGCGTACTGTTCACCTTGAGCACCATGGGCGTGAAGCGCATTATTCTGCTGAACGCTCTTCGCGTGGAAAAGAGCTACTGGCAGACGCCGTTCCTTGCTCCGGCGAACATCATGCATCAGCTGATGCTCGGTCTTGAACAGGCGCGGGACACGGTCCTTCCCGAGGTCTTGCTGAGGCAGCGCTTTAAACCCTTTGTGGAGGACGAACTGCCGCACCTCATTGCGGAGACGCTCCCGCTCGTTGCTCATCCCCATGCTGTCGATCCCTGTCCCCTCGGTGTTGACCGGCCTGTGACGCTTGCCATAGGCCCGGAAGGGGGCTTCGTGGAATACGAACTGGACAGACTTCTGTCGTGCGGATTTCGCTCCGTGGCGATGGGCCGCCGGATACTTACCGTTGAATCCGCCGTTCCTGCCCTGCTTGGCCGGTTATTCTGACAGGCGGTTCATCCTGGAAAGAGCCTTTTGGACGCAGATGAACGCTGATAAGCGCGGATAAATCCAAAACATTCTCCGTGAAAGACGGTTCATCCTGCTGATGGATTCTGGAGTGAGCGCATTCCCCGCAGTTTGCTGCAAGGAACTTCAAGCCCTTCGTAGTTCAACAAGGTGTTTTTTTCTGCCGCTATCTGTCTTTGTCCGGTTTTTTCTGCGTCCGAATTCTTCGTTTTAAAAAGGCTATTTCTCACTTGTTTTTTAGGTCGAAGTATACTAATGTATTAATCACTCTCGCGGGAAACGGCGACGGCCGCAATGCGTTTCTCCCACTCGACGAGTAGAAATCGGATTGGCGGTATGAGGTATTGAAATCATCTGAAGAAGTCATGCAGGACCGGGTCCGGCGAAGCATCGTGCGCTCGTCGGCACTCGGCATACTGATCATCGGAGTGATCGTTGCGCTCGTCAGCATTCTTCCGCTCTATTCACGCCTTAGAAGCTCCCAGGAAAACAGTCTCATCCATGCTGTGACGGTCCGGACCATGGCGGTGGAGGAATACCTCTCCCGGGCCAGGGACATCACCCTCCAGATCACGAGCCGAACCCAGATCAGGAAAAAGCTTGAAAACTTCAACCAGGGCTCGATCTCCCTTGCTGAACTCAGGGATTTTTCCGGCGATAAACTGGTCGACGCGATGAAACTGTCTGACGAGGTGGTCGGCATCACCCGGCTCAGTACGAAGGGGAAGCCGCTGGTCCATATCGGCCTGCCCCTCTCCACGCGCTATCCCTGGCCCATCCCTCCCCGCGACAGCAGAGAGGTGCAGATCCACGGCCCTTGCCTGATCAACGGAAAGTATTATTTTCTCGTAGGCGCTCATATTTTCAGCGATGGAGCCGTAGTGGTCGGGACCGACATTGTATTGTTCAAGATCGACCGGCTGCGCCGGATCGTAGAGGACTATACCGGCCTCGGTAAGACCGGCGAGACCATGCTCGGGCTGATGGATGGGGACCATGTGCATATATTCTCGCCCACGCGCACGAAAAAAGATTACGCTGTCGACAATGTGCCGGGGGACTCTCCTGCCGGCGTAGCCATCACCCGCGCGGCGAACAAGAACTCCGGGGTCGCGACCGTTGCCGATCCTTCGGGCAAGAACGTGATCATTGCCTACGGCCCTATTTATGGCTCCGACTGGGGTATCGGCGTCAAGATGGACGCGCGGGAACTGTACTCTCCCGTGAACCGGCAGACCGTCCTGATCATCGTGATCATTCTTGCACTCATCCTGCTGGGCAGCTACGGCATTGTGCTGCTGATCCGGCCGCTTACCAAGGAGCTCCAGAAGGAGCATGCGGGGCGGAGGCAGGCAGAAGAGCAGAAGGAAAAGCTCGAGCTTCAGCTTCTGCAGTCCCAGAAGCTTGAGTCCGTAGGGCGGCTTGCCGGCGGTGTGGCTCACGACTTCAATAACCTCCTTTCCGCGATCCTCGGGTACAGCGGGATGGCCCTGAAAGAGCTTCCCGCAGACAACCTCGTATGGCGCCATGTCAAAACGATCGAAGAGGCGGGCAAGAAGGGGGCAACGCTGATCCGTCAGCTTCTGGCCTTCAGCCGGAAGCAGATTCTCAGGATATCCCTCGTGAACCTGAATGACATTGTCCAGAATCTCGCCAAGATGCTGACCGTCATGATCGGCGAAGACGTGGCGCTTGAACTGAAAACATCCACGCCCGTCCGGAACGTGATGGCAGACCCCGGCCAGATCGAGCAGGTGCTGATGAACCTTGCCGTTAATGCACGGGACGCCATGCCCTGCGGCGGGCGCATTATCATTGAGACGGCCGACGTGGACCTCGATGCCGACTACGCCAGGCGGCACGAGGGCGTCACGCCCGGCTCCTATGTCCTCCTGTCGGTTACGGACACCGGCGAAGGGATGGCAAAGGACGTGCAGGAGAAAATATTCGAACCCTTTTTCACGACAAAGGAGATTGGGAAGGGCACCGGCCTCGGATTGGCCACGGTCTACGGTATCATAAAGCAGCACAACGGTCATGTCTGGTTCTACAGCGAGCCGGACAAGGGAACGACCTTCAAAATATATCTCCCGACCGCGCAGGGCGAAGCGGGAAGGCCATTGGTAGAAATGCCTGCTGTTGTTTTCCGGGGGGTGGAAACGATCCTGGTGGTGGACGACGAACCGTCGATCCGGATGCTGGTAAAAGACATTCTGGAGCCATTGGGCTACCGCACCCTTGATGCTTCCTGCGGCAAGGAAGCGCTCCAGACCATCCAGACGGCAGTCGGTCAGATCGATCTGCTTCTGACCGACGTGATCCTCCCTGGCATGAACGGTCGCGAGCTGGCCCGCGAGTTCGCAGCCAAAAAGCCCGGCGGGAAAGTATTGTTCATGTCAGGCTACTCGGACTCCATTATCGCCTCGCACGGTATTCTGGAAGCAGGCACGGATTTTATCGAGAAGCCCCTTACGCGTGATGCGCTGCTCAGGAAGATACGGAAGATGCTGGACGGAAAGTGAGCCCCGGGGCTTCCACGCATTGGACAAGCGCACTCCGATGGTGTATTCTGAATAGCAGGGGAGCAAACGCTTCCCCACCCGCCGATACTTGCCGCCACCGCAAAGGGAGGTGAGATCATGCTTCTGATCAGGAAAGACCATTCTGAATTACTCAGGAAACTGACGGCATCCTATGACGTGCCGAACATACTCTTTGTCGACGACTTCGCCTCCTGGGCGGATCAGAAGAGGGTGCAGCTCGGCGAACCGCACCAGGTGATGAAGATCGTACATGAGCCGGCGAACGGCCGTGTGCTCGTTGTGCAGGCCGAGGCGAACGAGGGGCTGCTGAACGATGTCATCAAAGCTATAAAGATCAGATGGACCCTGCGCGACAACATCGCCGATACGGACAGGATCTTCAACAGCGTGAAAAAGCAGCTTGCCTATTGCTTTCTGAAGGAGTGCGCCAGATCGCTGGACGGCGTCGGCGGCGATGAACTGGTCGAGGATGAATGGGTGCTTGAGGAGATGAAGAAGCAGGGATTTTTCAGGGAATAGCGCCGCAGGGGCGGGAGAATCGAAGATGGGGACCTATACCGTAGCGATCACCGGCGCCTCGGGCGCGCCGTATGCACTTCGGGTGCTGCAGGAACTGATCCGGGGCGGCCACCGCGTCTATGTGAGCATCACCCGCGAAGGGCGCTCCATCCTGCATGACGAAACAGGGCTGTTGCTGAAGGGGCCGGCAGCGGATATCCAGAAGGCACTGGAAGAGGCATTGAAGGCCGGGAAGGACCGGCTCAGGTATTTCGATGAGGACGATCTCTATGCGACAATATCGAGCGGCTCCGCTCCCATAGATGCCATGGTCGTGGTACCCTGTTCCATGAAGGCGCTTTCGGCAATGGCGCACGGCTTCGCATCGAACCTTATCGAGCGTGCCGCCGACGTAACGCTGAAGGAGCGGCGGAAGCTCATCATCGTCCCGCGGGAGACACCCCTGTCAGCGATCCATCTCAGGAACATGCTTACCCTCGCCGAGGCCGGCGCCCACGTGATACCTGCCATGCCGGCCTTCTATCATCATCCGAAAAGCACGCAGGACATGGTGGATTTCATCGCGGGACGGGTGCTTGATGCGCTCGGTCTCGAGAACAGCCTGTCTCCCCGGTGGGGATCGTAGGACCTGCGGAGTCAGCCGAAAGATTTACTACGTGAGTGCTGCGAGAGGCGATTCTTGTTTCGTATTGGGACGCGGATAGATCAGGAGCCAAATCAAAAGTAAGAGGGTTTCTCGCCAAGGCGGATCAGTTCGTCGCATAAGGCAAAGGGCATGGCGCATGGGGTGAGTGATTGGCGTGTAGCTCGCAGCTTACTGCATTTACTACGAACTATGAACTCCGAACTCTTCACCACCTTACCCCTGGCCCCTCAAGCATTGTACTCGGTACCGCCTCCGCCCTCGCCCAGGTTCTTCATCCAGGTGTCGATGGTGGACGCATCCTGCTTGGCGAGAACATCCTCTTCCACGAAGATGGCAGAGCCGGTCCGCAGGGCGACGGCGATAGCGTCGCTGGGCCGGGAGTCGATGTGGAATTCCTTGTTATTGTGCAGCAGATAGAGTGATGCGTAGAAGGTGTTCTCGATGAGGTCGCTGATCACGACCCGCGCCACTTCGATATCCATGCGGTCGAAAATGGCCGTGATCAGATCATGGGTGAGGGGTCGCGCCGCCTTCATGTTGCTCATCGCCATGGCGATCGAGTTGCCCTCGGCTGCGCCGATCCAGATGGGCAGGATCTTCTTGCCGCTCTCATCGCGCAGGACCACGATGTAGCTGCTGTTCCTGCTGTCGAAGAGGATGGTGTTCACGTTCATCTGTATCCACATACCCACCTCCCATCCTTTTTTCAAGATACCACAGGATATGGGTCAAGTAAAGGGATTATTTTGTTGACATTTTGAAGAGATTCGTTATACTTTCTCACTTGTTACTTCCGGCTCTCTCAAGAGGCGCCGGCAGCTCAGCAGGCGCACTGAACGCGCGGACCCAGTGATTGAACCATCCACGCCCTTCCGTTACGCCGTCGGGAAGACGGCCGTCGGCTTGTATGCTCCCTGGACCGTGGCGGCTATTGTGCTTCGTGTTCGGGGGCGATGCAGAACTCCTCTCTATGAAACAGACCCTTACGGAAATCCTGCTCGATGCCCTTTCGCGTGCAAAAGAGAAAGGGGAGCTGAAGCTTGCACAGCAGCCTGCAGTCACGCTCGAGACGCCGAAGACCAAGGGCCACGGCGACCTGGCCACGACGCTCGCCCTGACCCTGGCAAAACCCGAGGCACAGGCACCGCGCAGGATTGCCGAGATCATCGTCGCCAATATCCAGGACCGGGGCAGCGTGATTGAAAAGACCGAGATCGCGGGGCCGGGATTCATCAATTTCTTCCTGACACAGGACCGCTGGAAACAGACGCTCTTTGAGATCGACGCAGAAGGCTTCCAGTACGGCCTCCTGAACCTCGGCAAGGGGGAGCGGGTCCTGCTCGAATACGTGAGCGCAAACCCTACGGGGCCGCTGCATGTGGGCCATGGCAGGGGCGCGGCAGTCGGCGACGCACTGGCGAACCTGCTTGCCGCCGTTGGTTACGATGTTGTTCGGGAGTTCTATATCAACGACGCCGGGAGGCAGATCAAACTTCTTGCCCGTTCCATCCATGCCCGGTACCAGCAGGCACTCGGGAACGAAGCACCCTTTCCCGAGGACGGCTATCACGGCGCCTATATCGAAGAGATCGCCCGCGGCCTGATCAGGGCCGATGGCGAACACTATGTTCGTGTTCCGTTTGAGCAGTGCGAGGCGCGGTTCGCCGCCTTCGGCCGCGAGGCCATGCTTGCCGAGATCCGCGCTGACCTTGAGGCCTTCGGAGTCCGGTTCGACCACTGGTTCAGCGAGGCATCGCTGCTTGACGGCGGCGCGGTGCAGCAGTCCATCGATGAGCTGAAGCAGCGCGGCTTTGCCTACGAGCACGACGGCGCCCTGTGGCTCAAGTCCACGGCCTTCGGCGACGACAAGGACCGGGTCGTGGTGAAGCAGGACGGGACCTACACCTACCTCGCCACGGACATCGCCTATCACCGCAACAAGCTGGGCCGCGGTTTTGCTACGCTCGTGAACATCTGGGGCGCAGATCATCATGGATATATCCCGCGCGTGCAGGCGGTGATCCAGGCCTTCGGTCACCCGAAAGATTCGCTCCATGTGCTGCTGGTCCAGCTCGTGACGCTCATGCGCCACGGCCAGCCCGTGCCAATGTCGAAGCGGGCGGGCGACTTCGTAACGCTTCGGGACGTCATGGACGATGTGGGGCGCGACGCAGCACGATACATATTCCTGACGCGGCGCTCGGACAGTCACCTTGATTTCGACCTCGACGTTGCCAAGGAGCAGTCCCGTGAGAATCCGGTCTACTATGTGCAGTACGCACACGCAAGGCTTTCCAGCATCTTCCGCGAGGCCGAGACAAGGGGCATTGCCGTTCCCGCGTCCGCTGAAGTGGACCTGGCGCTGCTCGACACTGAAGAGGAACAGAACATCATCAAGTCGCTGGCCAGGTATCCTGAGATGATCGAAGAGGCGGCGCTGGCCTATGAGCCTCACCGGATCACGTTCTATCTCCAGGACCTGGCGGGACTGCTGCATAACTATTATTTCAAGCACCGGATCATCGCCGATGACCGCGCCCGTACGATGGCGCGGCTGTTCCTCATGAAACAGGTGAAGACGGTGATCAGAGGCGCCCTGGGCATCCTGGGGGTGAACGCGCCGGAGAAGATGTAACGAATGCGGAGTGACGAATGCTGAGTGCGGAATGTACAGCAAGAGGAGATCAATATTCTCCACACTCCAATCTCTGCACTCCATACTGACACTGTGTTTTCATTCTCGCTGATAAAGAACGATCCATCGACAGCCGGCAGGCTTGGGAAGATACTAACTTCCCACGGCGAGATCAGCACCCCGGTCTTCATGCCCGTGGGCACCCAGGCCACGGTCAAGACCATGTCGCCGCAGGACCTGACGGAGCTCGGCGCCGAGATCATCCTGTCGAACACGTACCACTTGTTTCTCAGGCCGGGGCACGAGCTGATACGCGAATTCGGCGGGCTGCACGGGTTCATGAACTGGCAGCGGCCGATCCTGACGGACAGCGGCGGCTTCCAGGTGTTCAGCCTCGCGGATCTCAGGAAGATCACCGACGAGGGCGTGACCTTCCAGTCGCACCTCGACGGCGGGGCGAAGCACGTTATCACGCCCGAGGCGGCCATTGGCATCCAGGAAGCCCTGGGCGCCGACATCATCATGGCCTTTGACGAGTGCATTCCCTATCCGGCGACGCGGGACTACGCGCAGGAAGCGCTCGACCGCACACTGCAATGGGCTGAACGCTGCCGGGCGGCAAAACAGGACAGGGGTCAGGCGCTCTTCGGCATCGTGCAGGGCGGCATGTATCCGGAGCTGAGGAAGCGGTCGGCCGAGGCGCTGGTGGCGACGGGGTTCGACGGCTATGCCATCGGAGGCCTGTCAGTGGGCGAGACCAAGCCATTGATGTACGAGATGGTGGAGGCAACGGTACCCTCGCTGCCCGAAGACCAGCCGCGCTATCTGATGGGTGTGGGCACGCCTGAGGACCTCGTGGAGTGTGTGGACCGCGGCATCGACATGTTTGACTGCGTCATGCCGACGCGGAACGCCCGGAACGGCACGTTCTTCACGTCCTTCGGCAGGGTGGTGATCAGGAACGCACGCTACGAGCGGGACCCCGGCCCCATAGACCCGGAATGCGGCTGCTCCACGTGCAGGAATTTTTCGCGGGCCTATCTTCGGCACCTCTTTAACGCCGGCGAGGTGCTGGCACTGCGGCTCGGCACGGTCCATAATCTGTACTTTTACCTGAACCTCATGCGGGAGGTCAGGCGGAATATCGAGCTGGGTACTTTTGGGGAGTTCAAGAAAGCTTTTTTGGCAAAGCGCGAAACATTAATAGATTGACCACAGGGGCACGGAGAGCACGGAGGTAAACACGTAGTTTTTCTTTAGCTCTAGAGTCGCCGCGCCTCGGTGGCAAGGTTTTCAATTCAAAAACATATTGAAGGAGGTGCGAATCATGTTCATCGAAACAGCATACGCTATGGGGGCGCCTGGAGACGCAGGAGCCCAGGGCGCGGGAGGCGGCGCCGGGCTTGTGATGATGCTGGCCATTTTCGCCATTTTTTACTTTTTGCTCATCAGGCCGCAGCAGAAGCGGATGAAGGAACACAAGAAGATGGTCGAGGACATAAAAAAGGGCGACCGCATCGTTACTGCCGGAGGTATCTACGGCACCATTGAGAACGTTTCGCCTAATACGCTGACAGTCAAGATCGCCGAGGGAACGAAGGTGAAGGTCACCCGAAGCTCGGTCGGCGCTGTAGTGAAAGAAGGGGAAGAAAAGGAGTAGCGTGCTTCTGCCCCGAGACAAATTCAACTTTCGGAACAATCAGGAGGCGGTGCAATGAAAAAGAACATCCGCTGGAGGGTGGCGCTCATATTCGCCTCGGTGGTGATAGCCCTCTTTGTCTTTCTCCCGTCCACACCCCTCGCGAAGAAGCTTCCCGAGTTGTGGTCGCGGAGCGTGCCGAAGATTTCCATGGGCCTCGACCTGCGAGGCGGCAGCCACGTGGTGATGGAGGTGCAGGCCGGCAAAGCCGTGGAGTCCTCGGTGGACAATATTATCGCCGATTTGCAGACCCAGGCCAAATCAGCCAATCTCGGTGTGACCTTCACCCGGGACGGCCAGCAGATCATCGCGCAGTCCGGCGACGCCCAGAAGGTCCTGGAGTTCGTCAAGAAGCGGTACGCCGTTTTGCAGCATGTCTCGTCGGAAAAGGGCGAGCTCCGGTATACACTGCTCGATGCCGAGGTCGCGCGGTTGAAGGAATGGGCCGTAACGCAGGCCCTCGAGCGCATCCGTCGCAGGGTGGACAAATACGGCGTTGCCGAACCCACCATCTACCGCCAGGAGCGCGACCAGATCGCGCTGCAGCTTCCCGGCGTCAAGAACCCCCAGGAGGCAATAGCCTTTGTCAAGACCACGGGACGGCTCGAGTTCAAGCTCGTGGACAGCCGCTCGGAAGTGATGCTCAAGGCGCTTGAGGGAAAGGTCCCCCCTGACGGGGAGATTCTGTACGGCGAGGACGTCGATGAGACCGGCAAGATCGTGAACCGGCCCTACCTGGTCTTCAAGCAAACGCTCCTGACCGGAGATCGCCTGAAGGAAGCGAAGGTGAGCATGGACGAGTTCGGCAAACCTGCGGTCTCCATTACCTTCGATAGCGAGGGCGCCCGGATCTTCGAGCGAATAACGTCTGAGAGCGTGGGCAAGCAGCTTGCCATCATCCTTGACGGTGTGGTGCATTCGGCGCCGAACATCAAGGAGCGGATCGCCGGCGGCAGCGCCCAGATCAGCGGCAACTTTACCCACGACGAGGCCGGCAAGCTGGCCATCGTGCTGCGGGAATCCCTGCCTGCGCCGATCAAGATCGTGCAGAACCTGACCGTCGGCCCGTCGCTCGGTCAGGACTCCATTGATATGGGGATCCGGGCGACGCTGATCGGCGGGATTTTCGTGGTCATTTTCATGGCCATCTATTACCGGTTCTCGGGCCTGATCGCCGACTATGCCATCGTGCTGAACCTGGTGCTGCTTCTGGGCGCCATGGCGCTGATGAATGCGACGCTCACCCTGCCGGGCATCGCAGGTATCATTCTGACGATCGGTATGGGCGTCGACTCGAACGTGCTGATGTTCGAGCGCATCCGCGAGGAGATCCGGGCAGGCAAGGCGCCGCGTGCGGCCGTTGACGCGGGGTACGACAAGGCGTTCCTGACGATCCTTGACTCGCACGTGACGATCCTGATCACGGCGGGCATGCTTTTCATGTTCGGCACCGGTCCCATACGGGGTTTTGCCGTGACGCTCAGCCTGGGTATTATCATCAATCTCTATTCGGCTCTTGTCGGGACCAAGGTGATCTTCGACATTATCAATACGCGCTGGAAGCTGGAGAAACTGAGCATATAAGTGTTCAGCAGGCTGAGCAGAATTGAAAATTGGAAAGTGCAACATTGGCAAGGATCAGTTTAAATCTTTCAATTTTCAATATGAAATTTTCAATCGAATTCGGCATTCGCTGAGTCCGTCCGGAGGTGACAATGTTCGAGATTCTGCCTAAAACCAATATTGATTTCATGGGGAAAAAGAATATTTCCTTTGCCGTCTCTGCGGTGCTGATCCTTCTGGGGCTGGTTGCCCTGATCCAGATCGGGCGCGGAAAGGCGAACCTGGGCATCGATTTTGCCGGCGGCACGACGGTCCAGCTCAGCTTCACGAACCCGGTGTCTATCGAGGCGGCCCGCTCCACCCTCGAGAAGAACGGGTTCCTGGGCAGCTCGATCCAGGAGTTTACCGAAGGAAACAAGATCATCATGAAATTCCGCGAGTCCGAGGGCGTTGCGGAGCGCGTTGTGGAACTGTTCAAAAAGGAGTTTACCGCGAATCCCTTTGAGGTGGACAGCACCATGGAGATCGGACCGGTGATCGGCAAGGCCATTCAGCGTGACGCGCTGATCGCGATCACGCTCTCGATCATCGCGATCATTATTTATATCGCCCTTCGGTTCGAATTCAAGTTCGGCGTGTCCGCCGCCATTGCCACGATGCATGATGTGCTTGCCGTGCTCGGCATATTCTATCTCCTGAACCGCGAATTCAATCTGCTCATCGTCACTGCAGTGCTGACCCTGGCAGGATACTCCCTCACCGACACCGTGGTGATCTTTGACCGCATTCGGGAGAACCTGAAGCGCAGGCGCGAGCCCCTTGCGGCCCTCGTGAATGCAAGTGTGAACGAAGTGCTGTCGCGGTCGGTCATCACGTCGGTCACGGTCATTCTCGTGCTGCTGCCGCTGGTGCTGGTCGGCGGCGAGGTGCTGCATGATTTTGCTCTGGCCCTGCTGATCGGAGTTGTCGTCGGAACGTACTCTTCGGTCTTTGTTGCCAGCCCCATCCTCGTGGTCTGGCAGGCGCGGAAGGGCGGAAAGCTCATCAGCAAGCGATAATAGCGAGCAGTGCCCGCTCTGCGGGTCCGGAGTGTAATGGAGTATTTCATCATGCCTGACAGCACGATTACGAGGGTCGTTACGGTTGCAGGCGAGCAAACGGAGCCCCTTGCTCCCTCTGACGCCGTGGAACTTGCCTGCGGGACCGAGGGATGCAGCGCAAACTGCTGCGCTGCCGGCCCTCCCATCGTACTGAACCCCTATGAGATCGCCCGGATCAGGGCCGAGAGCGGCATGCCCTATGAGGACCTGCTTGATGTCTTTGAGACGGGCCGCGCAAAGGGCTTCCCGGTCGTGATGCTGCCGCGAACGCCGGCTTGTTTTTTTCTGACCGCCCAGGGTTGCCGCATCTACAACGCCAGGCCGCTGGCCTGCAGGCTCTTCCCGCTCGGCCGGGTCTATCACCAGTCACGCTCCCATATCGTCCTTCCCGGGAATAACCGATGCGACGGCCTCGTAAGCTCGCCTTCCCGGACCGTAACCGAGTATCTTGCGGACCAGGAGACGGGCAGATTCATTGAAATGGCCGATCAGTGGATCGATTTTGTGTCCGAGATTGAGCAACTGGACCTGCCTGATGCCCCGGTCACCTCTGTTGCTTTCCATATGCTCGTCTACAGTCCTGATACGCCTCCGGCAGCCGACCAGGGGCATCCTCCTGACGATCCGGAGGCGGGTTTCCTGCTCCGTCTTGCCACCGCGCGCACCCAGGTACCCCGCTTTTTGAAACGTGCATAACAGCAGGTTTTCTGCTATAGTGTACAATATCTTCTCGCCCTTCAGCCATGGCCTTCGGAATCATTCAGTATGTCCCTTTTTTTGTTTGCGGAGGTGCGCATGGGTAACGACAGGCGGGGGCAGGGGGGGCATGCTGCAAGGGGTATCGAGGTCCTCGGCGGGTTCCTGGAGCGCTCGGTATTTCCTCATCTCGGAGCGCTAGGAGCTGCCATCAGGCGCGCAACGCCGGCGGGCAGGATCATGGCAATCATCGGACTCCTTGCGGCTGCAGCCTGCGTCATCATGATCCTGGCCGACAGCGTCAGCATCCGGGTCGAGGACTCGCGAGGCGCGCTGCTGGCCGTCAAGGAAAAGGTCCTTGTGCGCAGTAGGCCATCGGCAAAGAGCGCATCGGTAGTGACCGTGCGGGAGGGTCAGCGCATGACCCCGCTCGGCTATGAAGGCGGATGGTACAAGGTCCGCACCAGGGGCACGGTTGGCTGGGTGGCCCAGGACATGGTTGCACGGCAGGGGAACAAGAAGGCGGTCATCGAATACGAAATGAAGGGATACGGCATTGCGTTCTTTGCCGCCGCAGCGTTGATCGCAGCGGGCATACTGCTTCGGCAGAGATCTTCCTGACGTTTTCCGGCCTGGTGCGGCCGACGTGATATACCCCAGCCGCATAAAGCGGAATTGGAAATTGTAAATTGAAAAGTGCAAATTAACAAAAAAGAACAGTTGCAAATCAGTATACTAAGACATGCGGTAGTAATGCCACATAGTTCGTCATTCACGCGAAAGCGGGAATCCAGAAACAGTGCCAAAACTCTGGATTCCGGGTCAAGCCCGGAATGACGGAATATTTTCTATGAGGCTCTACTAATGGCCATCTTAGTATGTACCTCTGCGTATGTGGCTTTTATGACTTTCGGCAAAAGTTTCTACCCATTTTGCGTAGAATGTAACTCATAAGGGGCCAATTATTCTATTGAGGAGGGTTTTCCATGGGTGATGAGACAAAAGTGCAGATGCGGGAAGTAGCAAAAGGGGTCGAGGCCGTGGGCGGCATCGTGGAACGCTACTTGATCCGGATCCTCGGACCCTTGGGGAGGAAGATCAGTCAGGCATCGAAGACGGGGAGGTACATGGCGCTCGCAGGTGTGGTAACGATCCTCGTGAGCTCTATCCTGATCTATATGAACTCCCTTTACTTCAGCACGACTGTGGCGAGAAGGGGCGTAAAGACTCTTATCATCAGATACCAGATGGAAGGCTACGGCATCCCTCTCCTCGTCGGCATAGCTCTGTTCGTGTTCGGCATCATGCAAAGAAAAGGGAGATAAGCTTTTTCGGCCGTCCCCGCAGCCGGTATCCCGGCGCGGGGGCGGACCGTCAGTGCACCTGCTTTTTAAGCACTTCCTTGTTGTAAGCCGAGATAACATCCCTCCTGCTCACCATACCGATCACTTTCCGGGGATACAGCACATCAACCACGGGAATCTCGTCGATATCTTTCAGTGAGAACTTTTCCATGGCCGTGTTCAGGTTGTCATAAGGCCCGAGGGTGATCACCTTCTCCGTGGCAATGTCAACAGCCCGCACGATCCTCTTGATATCCTCGTCGAACATCACGGGACGCACATCCTGGATGGAAACGATCCCGACCATTTCGTCCTTCTCGTTGATCACGGGGATGTGGTACCGCTCCTTCTCGATCATCAGCTCGATCAGTTCATAGAGCGTCGTGTGCTCATGCACCGTCGGAATGTCGCCGTGCAGCACGTCCTTTACTTTCACGCTGCTCATGATGGCCACTTCGCGGCCCGCGTGGATGCGGATGCCCTTCTGGGTCAGCTCCTCGGTGTCAATGGAGTCTGCCTTCAGCCGCTTGGCAACCAATGTGCCGATGATCGATGCGAACATGAGCGGGATGATGATCTTGTAGTTCCCCGTCATCTCGAAGAGCAGGAAGATGCCGGTGAGCGGCGCGTGGGTGGCCGCCGAGAGGAATGACCCGATGCCGACCGTTGCGTAGGCGCCGGCAGAGGCCGTCTGGACCGGAAAAAGGGCATGGACGATCAGGCCGAAAGTGCCGCCCGTCATGGCGCCGATAAAGAGCGCCGGGGCGAAGACGCCGCCGGCTCCGCCCGACCCGAGCGTCACGGCTGTGGCGCCCATCTTAAAGAAGATAAGCAGGAAGATGACGGGCAGGATAATTTTGCCTGACAGCGCGTCTTCAATGAATTCGTAGCCGTTGCCCATGATCTGAGGAAGGAAGATGCCGATGCAGCCAACGATAAAGGCGCCGAAGACCGGTTTGAGCTGCGGATGGAGCTTCAGGTTATCGAATTTTTTTCGCACCCCGTAGAATATCCGGATGTACAGGACGGCAAGAGTGCCGACGATAAGACCGAGGATCATGTATAAAGGTATCTCGTACATACTCACCAGGTCGTACTGCGGCACGGGGAAGGCGGGGAACGCCCCGTAATGTCCCCGCGAGATGACCGTGGCGATGCCGGAGGCGATCACGATTGCCGAAAAAGATGCAAGTTCGTAGTTGCCCAGCAGCACGATCTCCATGGCGAACATGACGCCGGCGATGGGCGCATTGAAGGTGGCGGCGATGCCGCCGGCGCAGCCTGCGGCGATCAAGAGACGCATGCGGTTTCCCGAGACCTTGAAGAGCTGGCCCACGCCGGAGCCCACGGTGCCGCCGATGATGGCAATGGGGCCTTCCACTCCGGCGGAGCCGCCGGAGCCGATCGTGAGCGCCGGTGCGAGGGTCTTGAGCAGGATGTTCCTAAGCTTGATCACGCCGCCCTTGATGTTCACCGTTTCCAGGAACTGGGGGAACCCGTAGCCGTTCACCTGGCCGGGAAAGCCTTTTGAGAGGGGGATCAGCAGCAGGGCGCCGGCCATGGGAAGAAGGGGGACCAGCAGCAGGTGCAGACCTCCCTGGTCGACGCCGAGCAGGGTGGAGCCGCCCTTGAAGATAACGTTGTTCACGAATTCCATGGTGGAGCGAAAGGCGATGTTCAGGAGGCCGGCGAGAATGCCGATAATGAAGGCCTGGATGATGAGCGCCGTGTGCTCCCCCGGCTTGAAGTTTGGAAGCCAGCGGAGGTTTTCCAGGGCAAACTTTCTCAGTTTCTGCAGGGTGATGCGCATATTCCTCACTTGATAGGTGCCACTTTAACACACGTTGTGAGGGATTGCAAAAAGGGATTTATCAGGCTGTCAGTTTTATGATATCCCGATACGTAATATATATCGTCATCCCGATGAACAGGGCAAAGCCGATAGTATTCATGGCCTGATAGGTCCTGAGGCTGAGCGGTTTTCCTTTGATGGCCTCGATACCAAGCAGCAGCAGTTGCCCGCCGTCAAGAGCCGGCAGCGGCAGCAGGTTCAGGATCCCCAGACTCATGCTCAGCATTCCGGTAAAGTACAGGAGATTCAGGATGCCCGCGGAGGCTGCTTTGCCCGCAATGGCCGCGATGCTCACCGGTCCGGACAGAGCGTCCCAGGAGCCGTGCCCCGAGATCGCAGTGATGATGAAGCCGATGGTTCCAGTGATGACCGACCAGACGGTTTTAGCGCTGGCGGCAATCGCTTCAGGTACGGGATGATGCTTCCCTATCGCAAATATCAAGACGAATAGCAAGAATGCAAAAATGATATTACACAATGAGCCGGCTGACATGATCAGCGCCCGGTTGCACGATGAAGCCCCGAACAGGTCCGCAGCCTCTTCATCGCCGTCCTTTGAAAAGCTCACGAACCCGCCCAGGGGAAGCAGTCGCAGGGTGAATTCCGTCTCCCGATGCCGGAAGATGGTGATGATCCTCGGGCTGAACGGGAACCCCATGGAAAATTCATACACCTTCACCCCGGCGCGCCGGGCCGCGAGGAAGTGGCCAAGTTCATGGACCAGGACTACAATGGTGAAAACAGCGAGAAATGATGTGATTGAGATCAGCATGAGGTCTCCTTGACACTTGTTTTAATGACTCAGACTCAGCAGTGAGGCGACTTTACTAAGCTTCTTGTCGAGGGTCCAGAGGGGAATGTTTGTCAATGCGGCTGACGTGAGAAGGTGGATATATCTATATATCCCAATCCTTTTTCCATCAGGCGATTTGTCTCGATAAAGTGCATCACTTCTCCATGGTCGGCAAGCTGGGCTTTTGGGAGGGTGTCGAGCAGTAACAGAATGTGAGACCTTTGTTTCAGCGTGCCACAGGCGAGCTCGCCGATTATAAACGGATGGCAGACGACCTGACCCTCTTTGAGCGGTGCATCAAGGCCGACGGTTCCGCTTCTCAAGTGCTCGATCCAAACCGAGGTGTCAACGAGCAGCATCTCGCTTACCCGCCGCTCGCCGTCGAGGTGCCACCTGCAACCTTTTTTCGGTCCCGCCCAAACGGGCAAGCCGTTTTGCGCTCTCTATCGCGATCAGCGATTCGAGTCCGCGTTTAACAAGGGACGTTTTTTCCTTAATGCCCGTCAGCTTCGCGGCCTTGTCAAGCAACTCGTCCTCGATGTCTAATGTTGTCCCCATGGGTGCATCCTCCTGGATATGACATATACCATATACAGCATGGTATGTATAATAAATATGCTTCAAGACTATGCCGCTGTCAAGCGGATTTTTGCCATTTCGCTGTTTATCGGAACGATTCCATGTGTCAGGTTCGGGTTGAACTCCTGGTCGTCCACGTGTACTTCCCGTATCTTCGCGCCAGCGCTCTGGGCGCCCTGCTTGTACGCCTGCGCCAGAGCATAACAGAAGCTTTCCTTGCATGGATGACCGTTGATGAGCAATATCTTCATGTTTTCATCTCTCCCGTGCCTGCCGTAGTCGTTATCCGTAAAGCAGCGTAGTTAGCAAAATTCTCATTGGTATTGCGTCTAACTATATCGAGGAACATTCCTGATCTCTTCAAAGTACTCCTCGACGCCGATCTCATTCATGCGCCGGTTCATGGCGACCCAGCGCTGCTTCAGGTTTTGGTCAAAATTCGACTTCTGGCAGGGGAACTCATCGCACTGAAAACAGAAGTCCACGCCTTTTTGCTTATAACACGCCGCGACCCCGCAGTTGGGGTATTTGCAATCGCCTTGCCGGCATCCTTTACAGTTTGCTTCGCTGAATTGATTCAGCAGTTCCTTGAATCCCGGATAATTCTTGAATATCGGTAAAAATTTGGAAAATCTTTCGGCATAGGTGTCGAATGACCCGAGGAGCCGCTTCAGTTCGGAAGCATGCTTCCGGATGTCACCTTTACTATACGCCTGGCACGTGCCGCAGTTCAGGCCGCAAGGAGCGAGGGTCTCAAGGATGTCATCGTATTTCATAGGCTTCCTCCTCCATATGATATACGCGAGTGTCTGGAACGGGAGCCGAAAAAAATGAGCAGCAATGCGCCAGCCGTAATCGCCACGTCCGCGATGTTGAAAATTCCGGTGCGCAAACTGCCGATGCCGATATTCATGAAATCTATTACTGCTCCATTGTGTAAGACTCGATCGATGAGATTTCCGACTCCTCCACCGATGATGAATGACAACCCTATAACAATCGGCTGGCGTAGACCACGATGCATGAGAACGACAACGAGCATCCCGACGACTGCGATTCCCGTCAAGACGATCAGCAGCCAAAAACGGATTTCAACAGGCATCGTGGAGCCGAGGCTCATGAACGCGCCCTTGTTTTCCATGTAGTGCAGACGAAACGTGTCGGCCAAATAGGAAATCGGCTGCGCTTGCGATAAATGATTTTTGGCAACGGCTTTGGTTGCTTGATCGCATCCGACGCATGAGATCAGAATTATTCCGATTATTAATAGGCGCTTAAAGTATGTCATTGTATTTATATCCTCTCAATGTCGTCACACCGCTGAAATGTGCGGAGCGCGGTATTATCCGCGCCTGCTGGAATGACTGCTGGGTCGCATGTTTGAACAGTTCGGGTCTGAGCCGGTATTCATTTGTCCTTTTGCCGCTCTTTGAGCTGCCGTTGATATTCGTCGTAGCTCATGCCGGACCGCCCGGCGCACTCGTCCCGCTCGGCTCCAGGGAGTTTTTGGCATTCCATCTCCTGCTGCATGCGAAGCCCTTCATAGATGTTCGAGCAGCCGGCGCCCATCACGATCAAAAGCATAGCTGATATAAAAACAACCTTTTTCATTCTGTTCCTCTCCTATAACGAACCGATGGCTTTGCCTGTTCAATATCTACCATTTCATCATCGGCAGCGGGCTGAAGGGATGACTTTTCATCCGCTGCATGGTCAGCTCAACAAGCCGCCTATGAAATCCGGCGTTCGGAAACACTGACAGCACTTGAGCGACAAAGCCGCGCGGAAGGCCGAATTTAAGTCCTCCCTTTAAGATGTCGATCCAGTCCGCTTTTAGGAACGGTTCTACGAGCCACGCCGGATTGCCTCTGTACGGCGTAAGTTTATGGTGAAAAGCGACCATTGCTTCAACCTCATCGGTCCATGCGACGCGACTGATCTTCACAAGATATTCCCGCACCAGCAGGCGGGAAGGACCGAGGTAATCGAAGGTCCTGTGCGTCCAGATGCCGAGATCATGAAAAGCCGCCGCAATAGCGACCTTGTCCTGCTCCGCATCATACCCATCCGAAAGCGCGAGACAAAAGTTGGCGACGCGGTAACAGTGATTTCTGTAGGCCGTGAAGTCCACTCCCAGGCTCTCGCGATGGCTTGCCATAATGCTATTGATGAGGGGAATCTGCTCAAGGATGTTCAAGGAGCTCTCAGGCCGGTTATCAGGTTTCATGCGTGTACTCCGTAAAGCCCCAATGACGTATCCTCGTCTTCCCGGGGCCATACCAGCCGGCGGACAATAATTCGCGGGCAATATAGCTATTGATAAGCCCATGTCCGACCAAAAGGACAGAGTCGTGCTCGCTTGCCAGAGAAATCAAAAACATCGCCGCACTCTGCGCCCTCTTTCGAAATGCATGAATGGACTCGCCGTTGGTTTTAAAACCAAGCGCCCATAAAAAACGGAACAGCACTGCCCAAACAGAGGGCGGCATCTTGAGGAAAGTCACCGGGCCGTAGGGCAAGCCTGCCTCCCTGAACAAAACGTCAGATATCATCGGTCTTCCTAAACCGAGGGCACTGCCTGACTCGACAGACCGCAACAGATCGCTCGTGACAAGGACCGTACACTGCGCCGCTACGGCCATAGCTGCGACAGACGGCGGCATTTTCCGGATCCCAGCCGAATTATAGGCATCGATCCAGCGCCCGAGCTCACGGGCCGTGATCCATGGCCAGGGAGCCAAACTTGTCCTGCCGTGTCGAAGAAGAACTATCTTCATTAAGATGCCTTGCTTAAAGAAACGCTCGCATGTCCGCCGCGACCCTGTCCGGGATGACTTCCTGCGGAATATGGCCGACGTCGTCGTACACGATCAGACGCGATCCGGGGATGTCGCGTTGGAAGAATTCCGCATGTTGGACAGGCACGGCAGTGTCGCGGCTTCCCCACAGGACCAATGCCGGCATCCGAAGGGCCTTGATGCGGCTGGAGATATCCTCGGCCTCCCGGTTGCACATGGCGATGAAGGTGTCCCGGTTTCCCGCTCGCAGGAGAAGGTCGTAATACCGGTCGATGGTCTCCTCGGGGACCTTTTCGTTGGGACCATAAACCTCTTTTACGTTCATTGCGATAAAGTATCTCGGGGTGACATATCTCACGATCGGCCGAAGCAGCCGGTTCCGTGCCATCTTCACAGCCGGGATATCGTTATCCTTAAGCGGATACCCTGACGCGGCTATCAAAATAAGCTTTTTAACGCGGTTTTTCTTTTTATATGCGAACTCATTCGCGAGCCGGCCTCCGAAAGAGTGGCCGGCCAGATAGCATGAATCGACTTTGAGCGCAATCAAAAAGGAATCTAGGAACCGGACGTACCACTCAAGAGAATAATCGCCCGCCGCGTCCGGCCCGGTCAAGCCGTATCCGGGAAGGTCGAGCCGGATGACACGATACTGTTTCGAAAGTTCTGCTGTTAATCCGTCGAAGGTATGGAGAGACGAGGGCGAACCGTGTAGGAGTACCAGAGGAAAACCCTTTCCCTCATCGCGATAATGGACTGACAGCCCGCCGATGGTGACGAACTTCGAATGTGCGTTCGTATATTTTGCCTTCAGCTTTTCAACGGGGACGTCAAACCGGATTCCGGAGCCGATGACGATCAGAACAGCAAAAATCAGCAAACCGAGCAGGTACACTGTTTTCTTCATGCTTTTCCTCCTGTGGCATTTGAATCGACATGGCCGGCGAATTTTTCAATCACATTGGGTATATTCCCCGGCATCCGGCTTTACCTTTCCTGAACCCATCGATGAAATCAGCAGCGAGTTCATTCTTTATATGCCACGATGACTTCGGAAGGGAACAGCAGTTGCTGGTGATACTCCCTCGCTTCAACTTTGAAACCATGCTGTTCCAGCTTTTCGGACAATTTGACGCCCCTGCACCCGCCCATCGTCCTGGGGGAAATGCGGTAGACAAAATCATACAGATTACTGCCGAATCGTTCGCCTTTGGTCATATTGACGAGTATCAGCCTGGCGCCTTTTTTTAAAACTCGCTTGAACTCACTCAGCACCTTGTCCATGTCCTCATAGGGAATAAGGTCGAACAGGTAATTGTTCATCACGACGTCAACCGATCCGTTCTTCACGGGAAGATCAAACGCGGTGCCGATGTTGAGGGTGTAGTTCGCCCCGGATAATTTCTTTAACCGTGTCTTCGCCTTCTCCAGCATTCCCGGAGAGAGGTCGATGCCGACATTACTGCCATGGGGATTGCGTTTCACGATTTCATAAAAGGCCAGACCGGTGCCGACCGCGACTTCGAGGACATTTTGCCCGTCCCGGATTTTCGCAAGCTCTATGGCCCGGTTTCTCGCGCGCGATTCAGTCAGCTTCCCCCAGATATCATAGATCCCGGACAGTTTGTCGTATAACGCGCTGATCTCGCTTTGCCGGACCCGCGCGTCCGGCATTTTCGCCGGTGCATTGAAGGTGATTCCGCAGCAGGATAACGCTGGCTTCATGATGACCCTCCTTTGTGTTGTGCTTAAACCTTCACGAAGACGTCTTGAGCAACGTCTTTGGCCTTTGAGTCTCCGACAAGCCTGCGAAGGTACCGGACGATCCTGGGATAATGGTCGTCGTATATCTTTTGGAATTCCGCTTCAATCCGATCCATGGTGCCTCTTCTCCTCGGCCGAATCCGCCAAAAAACGATGTACTACCGATGCCACAAGCATAATAATCGCAGTATTTAAATAAACTTCCGCATCCAGACGATGTCCACGTCCTTTCCGAACTTTCTGCTTATCTTGTTTAATCGACCGCATTCACTGAATCCCTGCTTTTTATGGAAGGCGACGCTCGGCTGGTTCCGAGACGATATGTGAGCAAGAAGCGCATCTATCCCCAGCGAGCGGGCTGTCTTTTCCAGATGATCCAGAATTCTCGTTCCTATACCTCTTCGGGTGTATTCCGGCAGAATAAAGTATCCCGCCTCTGCAACGCGGTTGAACGTGGAGGCGGGATGGTATCTCTTCAAGAACGCAAACCCGGCCAACTTCTTCTCCGCCGTCTCAATGACAAAGAAGGCATCGTCGTAAACGATCTTACTCATATTATCAAAAAAAGTCTCATCCACCGGCTGATCAGGATAGGCGGCAAAGCTGTGTTCCACGTAATGGTTGAAAATTGCCGCGATCCCGTCGCGATCCCGGTCAATTGCTTTTCTGATTGTGATCCCGTCGTCAGTCACCGGGATTTTTTTCACTCGCTCGCCGAACTCCTTCATCTCCCGGCGAACAAAGCATCCGATGATCGTCCGGTATATCTCCTCGGCGATCTCGGGATCAAGCCCTGCTGCTGAGGCCTTCGCCTTCACCTTCTCAATCACCTGCTCGACCCGCCTGGGGTCCCGCACTCCCTGGTCGTCCTTTTTAAGCTTTCCCGCTGCAGAGACCAACTCAGCTCGCTTTGAGAGAAGGGTAATGATGTCGCTGTCAGTTCTATCGATTTGCTGTCGTATTGCACCGAGATTCACTAAGAGGCTCCTCCTGATTTTCTCTCCGCCCTCTTTCCCCCGAAGGCATTGATCGTCCGTGTGCCCGCAATAAAGACGCCATCATGGGGAATCCCTTTCGTAATATAATATTCCTGACCTGCTGTGAGCTTGATGGTCTTGCCTTCAATGCCCAGGGTGTACTCGCCCTGGATAACGACGACGTATTCGTCGAAGTCATGAATGTGCTCGTTCGATATTCCGTTTGTAGCGCACTGAAAGATCACCACCTGACTGCCCTCAGCGCCGTCGAACAGGTACCCTGTTACACCTTCGCTTTGTTGATGCGCGACAATGGCATTGGCCGGATTTTTCATAAAAGCGGGAAACTGATTCATCCATGCACCTTCTAATCAATCTTTACCTTCGTCCCTACAGTGAACAACACCTCGACATCCAGCCAGATGCCGTCACCGTTCCTGAGCGCCTCGATCTCCGCCAAATGCTCCTGTTTGAACCGTTCCTGATCATTCGCCGGGAGCTGGCCCACCATCCTGCGATACCCAGCGTTCCAGACGATGTCCCACCATTCGTTAGCATTATCCAGGTAATAACCGACGTTTTTCGCTTCCACGCGAACATTTGTCAGCCCCGCCTTCTTGAAGAGCTGCCTGCAGCCGGCTTCGTTCGATACGCGCTTCCATGCATGGGGAGGGTTCTGCACACCATAGGCGGCAAGTCGATCAAAGAGCATATCTCTCAACGGCTGAAAGTAGTCGTTCTGAAAACTAGTGATCATGATCCTTCCGCCCGGTCTGACCGCTGATGCAATGTGCGAGAGCTGCGCATCCATGTCCTCTACAAAGAAGATACCGAAGGCGCAGACGGCAGCATCAAATGCTCCGTTGTCAAAGCCGAGGTCCTGCATGTCCCGCTCCAGGAATTCCACATTGCGGATATCCTCTGAAGCAGTCTTGCGCCTGGCCTGATCGAGCATTCCCGGCGACAAATCCACGGCTGTTATACGGCCTTTCGGCAGCTTGGGCGCAATCGCCAGTGACGCATGTCCCGTCCCGCAGGCAACGTCGAGTATATGCTCATTTCCCCGCAGGTTGAGAAGATCCGCCATATGTTCTGCGCTCTTTGGAAAGAAGCGAAGCGCCTTATTGTCGTATCCGCCGGACACCGTGTCGAACATTTGTTTCAATAGTGATTTCATTTGCTGATCAGCCATAAAGTTATCCCCCCCATAAGTTGCCGTAAATTTCTTTTCAGCATGATGCGACCACCAGCATTTCAAAATCGTCCGGCATCAGTTTTTTTGTACGGTCGAAGTGGCCTGGAGCGCATCCATATATATCAATTTGCCCGAACCCTAGTCTTTTGAGGAGCCAGGATATTTCCGAAGGCGCGTAGTACCGCTCATTGCACTCAAGCTTTCTCTGCTTTCCACTATCATCGGTAAATTCGAACTGAGAGTCCATCCGAAAGGTCATAAGGTCGAAATTGCTGCCGGAGCTCCGTTCTTCCGTCGAACCAGCATTGATCAGCGCATCAACCGAATGCTTCAAAGGGTAGATCGCACTCAGGGTCGTGAGTATCAGCTTCCCCGGCGACTTCAGCGCTTTGCGAATGCCCGCAAGGATCGCGAAGTTCATTTCGTCGGTCTCCATGAGAGGGAACGCCCCTTCGCAGATCATGAGCGCAACGTCGAAGTCCGATTCGAATGACAGATCTCTCGCGTCGTTACGGATGAATGATGCTGTCACGCCTGCCGCAGCAGCCTTTTGTCGAGCCTTGTTCAGAAGCGCTTCAGACAGGTCAATGCCGGTGACCGCATATCCCCGTTTTGCCAACTCAACAGAATGCCTGCCCGTACCGCATCCGACGTCAAGGATACGGAGAGAGCGGTTGCGCCCGATCTCCTTTTCAATAAAGTCCACTTCCTGTACAGTGCCCTGGGTGAATGACTCCCCGTCATAGCCCTCGGCATAATTTTCGAATAATTTCTCGTACCATTGTCTCATGGCCGTGTCTCCTGTACTGTTATGTATGGCTCATCGGTCAAAGAGGAACCGCCTTTCGCGAGAACCCCTGGACCTCATTATTTCAGCGCCCCTTCGATATCCTCAATCAGGTCGTCTACCTGCTCGATCCCCACGGACAGCCGCAGCAGTGAGTCGGAAATGCCGATCCTCCTGCGCTCCTCCGCAGATATCTTGGCATGGGAGGTGACCGCGGGAGCGCAGATAGTAGACTCAATGCCTCCGAGGCTTACGGCCGGCTTGATGATCCTCAGACTGCGAACAAAACGGTTTGGGTCGACTTTCTCCTGGTCCAGCTCGAATGAAAGCATTGCGCCGAACCCGTCCATTTGAGATCTAGCAAGCCTGTGGAATGCGGAGCTTGCCAGGCCGGGATAGTTCACTCGCCGTACCTTGGCGTGTTGTTCCAGATGCTGCGCTATGCGGCCCGCGTTCTCCGTCTGCCGCCCCACGCGGATGGAGAGTGTCATCATGCTGCGCTCAAGCAGTGCGCATGTCGCGGCGTTCAGGCTGCCGCCAAGGTTCCGTGCAACGGCGCGAATGCGCTCCGTCTTTTCCCTCGTGGTGACCGCGATGCCGCAGCAGATGTCGCTGTGCCCTCCCATGTATTTCGTTCCGCTGTGGACCACTATGTCAATGCCGAGCCCATGGGGATTTTGATGCAAAGGCGTAGCAAAGGTGTTGTCGATAATAGTCACGATGTTCCGCTTCCTCGCGAATTCCGCCACCTTCTTGATGTCGATCACGCTCAGGAGCGGATTGGTCGGCGACTCGATAACGATGATCCTGGTGTTATCCTTGACTGCTTTGCACACGGCGTCGGCGTCTGTGGCTGTAAAGGTGCATTCGATCCCGAGCCGGGGAAATTCGTCCGTAGCGAGGGCGTGCGTACCGCCATAGAGCTCGTCCATCATTACCACGTGATCTCCGGATTTGACAAAGGCCAGGATGGCCGTGCTCATGGCCGCCATGCCGGAGCTGAAGAGAACACCGTCCTCTGCCACCTCAAGTGCGCAGACTTTCGCGACAACGGCATTCTGGTTCGGGGTATTGAAATAACGGGGGTATGATAGGTGTTCACGATCAAGATAATCGAATGCCGTTGTGGTGAATATGGGGGATATCACCCCGCCGCTCATAGTGTCTTTGATCGCGCCACTGTGGACGCATTGTGTATCTTTTCGCATCACAAGCCTCCTTCATACAGTTAAATCAGCGTTTAAGTGTCAGCATTGTGTTCGCCCCGCGCTGGAACTCGAACGATGTCGGCACGAGCTCGCCTTGTAACCCTTCCGAACGCAGACGCAAGAGCAATTCCTCCATGTGCGGGTACGGTTTCGCATCAAGCCCCTGGAGCGGATACACCCTGACCTCACCCGAGCACACCCTCATCATCTCCATCAATGACTCAACATGAAAATCCAGACTCAGCCGGTCGCCATACAGAAACAGAAAGTGACTCGACAGCACAAGTGTGAACGTACGATCGGGAAACGGCAATCGCGGCAGTTCAGCCTTTATGTGCCGCCCCTCTCTGATTTCCTCCTCATAATCGCGGGCAAACGCGCCTAATGCCTTATGCCGCAGCCCGATTATTTCCTGCCTGTCCTTATAATATTTCCAGACATACAGGTGCGGTACATCGTCAACTTTCCGGAACGTATGCTCGATGTCCATCCGGCCCTTGTCCGCCAGAGTCTCGACCGGATGGCAGTAGAGCATGTCGCAGGCGGTCGCATCGAATCCCTTAGCCGTTGCCTCGGCGGTGAACGAAGACGGCCCGGCAGCGCCGTCAAGAACGCGCCCGAGCTTCAGATCGGATTCGTTCAGATCGAACATCCGCAGGTATTCGAAATAGGTCCGGCCGATGAAAACAATCCGGTCAAGTTGTAAGCTATTTGTTTCTACCATTGCAATAGTTCCAACTAGCAGCCGTCCTTTCAGCATGCCCATCCCCCTCTCAATCTCCCCCTTGAAGGGGGAGTACTCCCTCTGGTACAACATGCTAACATAGGTAACAAATTAACCTGCGCACATGGGTAACAGATTATACTACAGGGCAAGGAGGACTAACCTATGCC
>MHDZ01000006.1 GCA_001805055.1 Nitrospirae bacterium GWC2_57_13 | reverse complement strand
ACACCCTTCCGGAACGGGAAGATCGATGAAAAGGCGCTGGGCGATCTGATCGAGTTCCATATCAAGAGCGGCACGGACGTGATCGTTCCCTGCGGGACCACGGGCGAGTCGGCCACACTGTCGCACGAGGAGCACCATCGTGTTGTCGAGTTCACCATCAAGACGGTGAACAAGCGCGTTCCCGTCGTCGCCGGCTCCGGATCGAACAGCACCGAGGAGACGCTGGAGCTGACCAAGTTCGCGAAGAAGGCCAATGCCGACGGCGTGCTGCTGATCACGCCCTACTACAACAAACCAACGCAGGAAGGCCTGTACCAGCATTTCAAGAAGGTGGCCGGCGCTGTTGACATTCCCATCATCCTGTATAACGTGCCGGGAAGGACCGGCGTGAACATGCTGCCGCCAACGGTGGCGCGCCTGCGGGAGATGAAAAGCATCGTGGGTATCAAGGAAGCCACGGGAGACATGAAGCAGGTGAGCGAGGTCATCCGGCTTTGTGGCCGGGACTTCGACGTGATCTCGGGTGATGACTTCACCACGCTGCCGCTCCTGTGCCTGGGCGGCGCCGGCGGCATCTCCGTGACTGCCAATGTGGTCCCCGCCGACGCGGCAGGCATGATGGACGCCTTCTTTGCCGGCAAGATGGAGGAGGCGCTGAAGTTCCACTACAAGATGGAGCCGTTGCACAGCGCCATGTTCATCGAGACGAACCCGATCCCGGCAAAGACGTCGCTGGCGCTGATGGGCAAGATCGCGGAAGAGTTCCGTCTGCCCCTCTGCCCCATGAGCGAAGCGAACAAGGACAAGCTGAAGAAGGCCCTGAAGGACTACGGATTGATCTGAAAAGGACGAAATTCAGTTGGACGCGGATGAACAGGAAAACGGCATGGAGCAAAGAGCATAGCGCAAACCCGCGGCCCAATGCGCCATGCCCTCTAAGGAGTCAGCCATGATTAAAGTTGTCGTTACTGGAGCCGCAGGCAGAATGGGCTCGCGGATCATCAACGTGCTCAGCACGATGGATGGCATCAAGCTTGCCGCAGCTGTCGAGAAGAAAGGCAATCCGCTGGTGGGCCAGGACTCAGGCGGTCCTGCGGGTCTGCCACCCACGGGCGTGAACATCACCGATGACCTGGACGCGGCGCTCGCGGCCGGTGAGGTGCTGATCGACTTCACGACGCCGGAGTCCAGTCTGGACCATATCCGCGCCTGTGCGGACCATCATCGCCCCATCGTGATTGGCACGACAGGGCTGTCAAAGGACGAGGTGGCGCAGGTCGCTACATACGCCGACAATATCCCGGTGGTGCTTTCACCGAACATGAGCATCGGCGTGAATCTGTCCTTCAAGGTACTGCAGGAGATCGCCCGGACCCTGGGCGACGACTATGACGTCGAGATCGTCGAGTCTCATCACCGCATGAAGAAGGACGCGCCGTCAGGCACGGCCATGAAGATGGCCCAGGTGCTGGCCCAGGCGCTTCACCGCGACCTCGACGAGGTGGGCGTGTACGCGCGCAAGGGCCTGATCGGCGAGCGGTCGAAAAAAGAGATCGGCATCCAGACCATCCGCGCCGGTGATATCGTGGGCGAACATACCGTTTATTTTGCCGGAAAGGGTGAGCGCATCGAACTAACGCACCGCGCCCACTCCCGGGACACCTTCGCTGCAGGTGCGGTGAGGGCGGCCCTCTGGATCGCCGGCAGGAAACCGGGCATGTACGACATGCAGGACGTGCTGGGGTTGAAGTAACAGGCCGATCCATGACGCACATGAGGTCAGCAGGGTAGAAGTTCCACGCTGACTGCAATGATATGATCATAAGAACACATATTCCGAAACGTTGCTACGGAAGGGAGTCTATAATGAAAAAGTCCCTGATCCTGATCTTCTCTCTGATGCTGCTGGCGCCTGTTGCTGCCGACGCTTTTACGACCCAGGGCTGCGGCGGAGACTGCATGCAGTGCCACAAAATGGACAAGAAAGAGGCCGAAGGGATCGTGAAAAAAGGCATCCCCACGGCGAAGATCACCGATGTGAAGCTGTCTCCCGTCAAGTCGCTCTGGCAGGTGGACTTCGAGGTTGACAGCCAGAAGGGCTCGGTGTTCATCGATTTTTCGAAACAGTACCTGCTGGTGGTGCAGCAGATCGTCCCCATCGCCACCATCGGCAAGAAACCCGAGCCCCAGAAGGTGGATTTCAAAAAGATCCCCCTGGATGCCGCCCTCGTGATGGGGCCGAAGAGCGCCAAGAAGAAGATCGCCGTGTTCACCGATCCTGATTGCCCCTATTGCCAGAAGCTGCATGCTGAAATGAAGACAGTGCTGAGCAAGCGGAAGGACGTGGCGTTCTATGTCGTCCTGTTCCCGCTGGAATTCCACAAGGACGCGGACCGCAAGTCGCGGACCCTGCTGTGCGAGAAGGATCAGGCGCTCATCGATGATGCCTTTGCCGGCAAGCCGGTGCCTGATCCGAAATGCAAGACCGACCAGATCGAGCAGAACAAGGCCCTGGCCAAGGAGTTCGGTTTCACCGGTACTCCGGTGCTGGTCCGCTCTGACGGCGAGGTGCAGGTCGGGCTGGTCCCCGCTGACCGGCTCTCGGACTGGATCGACAAGAAGTAGCGGTGGGACGGTCATGAAGCTCGCACGGTTTCTTGACGGAGAACGGGTCGCCTTCGGGATCGTGAACAACGACGAAGTGGCGGAGCTCGACGGCGATCCCTTTTCATCCTTCAAGGTCCTGAAGGCCTGCCATCGGCTCTCTGCGGTCCGGCTTCTCGCACCCTGCGTTCCTTCCAAAGTCGTGGCCGTAGGGCTGAACTACCGCGACCACGCTGCGGAGCTGAAAATGGAGGTTCCTGATGAGCCGATCATTTTTTTGAAGCCGCCGACAACGGTCATCGGTCCCGGCGAGGCCATCGCGCTGCCGCCGGCGAGCAGCCAGGTGGACTACGAGGCCGAGTTGGCTGTTATCGTCAAGGACCGCATCAGGTCCGTTTCTCCCGACGAGGCCGGCGGCCATATTCTCGGCTATACCTGCGCCAACGACGTGACGGCACGGGACCTCCAGAAAAAGGACGGCCAGTGGACCCGTGCCAAGTCCTTCGACACCTTCTGCCCCCTCGGGCCGTGGATCGAGACGGACCTTGATCCGGCCGATCTCCTGGTGGAATCGTATCTGAACGGCGAGCGCCGCCAGTCGTCGCGGACCTCCCGGCTGCTTTTCCCGGTTCCCTACCTCGTGAGCTTCATCTCCTCGATCATGACGCTCTTTCCCGGAGACGTGATCCTGACAGGAACGCCGTCCGGCATCGGGCCCATGCGGCCCGGCGATGAGGTGGAGGTGCGGATCGAAGGGATCGGCAGCTTGAAGAATAACGTCAGTGCGGAGTGCGGAATGCGGAGTGCGGAATGAATAAGCTTTTGGCCTATAGGTCGCAGCTCGCAGAAATAAATCAGCCATGAGCTGCCAACTACGAGTTGTTTTTTCACCCGTATCGTATTAGTTGTCATGCCGTTTATTCTTCAGGAGGATGCCCATGGGATGTGTGCGTTCTGCAGGTGTCTTTGCCTGGCTCGTTCTTCTCTTGTATGCGATTCCTGCGAATGCGGGACCTCCGGCCATCACCGGAGCGCCGCTCATCGACAGGCCTGCGCTGCTTAACTGGCCCGATGACCAGCCGGCCCTCCAGCCTGATCTCACGGAACCTACGGCGAACACGCTGTCGGACCTGCACGGGAGCGTGGGCGGGTGCGACATGGTCCTTTCGACGGCGGGAAATTACCACATGGCGCTGCGCGACCTGTGGTATGGCGTGTATCTTCCTCATGTAGCGGACCTGGGGATGAAAAACTGGTTCTATACCACGAGCCCTCCTGTGGCTGTAGACCAGATCGCGAACCAGCATATCGGCGTCGGAAATCTGCGCTCCTCATGCCGGCCCCAGGTCGCCGTGGGCCCGCAGTCGCTCATGGACGGTCTGGCGTTGCAACAATCTGCCGAGGGACCACCGGTTCCGATCATCAAGAACCGGGGGAACGTGATCCTGGTGAAGAAGGGCAATCCCAAGAACATCCTGTCGATCTGGGACCTGGGCAGGGATGACGTGCGGGTCGTGTTCCCTCACCAGGAACTTGAATCAGGAAGCTTCGGAAATTACAAAAACAGTATTTACAACATCGCTCTGAATGCACGCGACCAGGCGTACGCGGACGAGCTGTTCAACAGGATCTTCAACAATGCGACCGTGCGGGGCAAGTGGCTGAGCGGTCAGCGAATCCACCACCGCGAAGTGCCGTGGTCCATCGCGGTCGGCCATGCAGACGCAGGCCTTCTGTTCTATCATCTTGCCCTGTATGCGGTGCGGACCTTCCCTGACCGCTTCGATATCGTGCCGCTGGGCGGCACGGTGGCTGATCCGCAACCGCTGCCCGGGAATAACGTTGGGACCCTCTACGCGGTGCGGATCACGGGCGACTGGAACTTCGTGCAGTACACGGCGCGGGAACGGATGATGCGGGCGCTCGAGTCAACGCAATTCACCACCATTTTGCTGCGGCACGGTCTTGACCGTCCGTGAAGCGGCATCAGTAATCCCCGGAGGAGGTACAGCAGTCAGTGCAGACAGGCGGAGAAACCTACATTCAGGACCTTTTTGCCGAGCGCATCGGCGGGGCCATGTTCGGCAAGGATACGAAGATTTATAAGTTCGAAAAGATCAAGCGGGCCAAGCGGGCGGCCCTGGCAGCGCACCCGGGTGTTGAACTGATCGACCTGGGCGTGGGCGAGCCCGACGAGATGGCCTTCCCCGGCGTGGTGAAGAAGCTCCAGAAGGAGTCGGAAAAGCCCGAGAACCGGGGCTACGCGGACAACGGCATCCAGGAGTTCAAGGACGCGGCGGTGCGGTACCTGGCCAGGGTTTACGGCGTGAAGGGGCTCGATGCCCAGACCGAAGTGCTGCACGGCATCGGCAGCAAGCCCGTGCTCGCCATGATACCGGCGGCATTCATCAATCCCGGGGACGTAACGCTCATGACCGCGCCGGGCTATCCTGTGATTGCCACGCACACGCGCTGGTACGGGGGAGCGGTCCATATTCTGCCGCTCCTTGAGGCCAACGGATTTCTGCCGGATCTCGACGCTATCCCGGCCGAGGTCAAGGCCAAGGCAAAGCTGCTCTATCTCAATTATCCCAACAATCCTACGGGTGCCGGCGCAACGCGGACGTTCTTCGAGAAGGTCGTGCGGTTCGCAAAAGAGAACAATGTGGTTGTCGTGCATGACGCCGCCTACAGCGCCATCATGTACGGATCGAAGCCGCTCTCGTTTCTGTCGATCCCGGGCGCCAAGGACGTGGGCGTGGAGATCCATTCCCTCTCCAAGGCGTACAATATGACCGGGTGGCGCCTCGCCTTTGTTGTTGGGAACGAGCGGGTCGTGGCGGCCTACGGCAATGTGAAGGACAATTACGACTCCGGCCAGTTCAAGGCGATGCAGAAGGCCGGCATATACGCCCTGGACCATCCCGAGATCACGGACAAGATCACAGTGAAATACGAGCGGCGGCTCCGTTCCCTCGTCGAGACCCTGCGGGCGCTGGGCTTTTCCGCGAAGATGCCGGCCGGCACGTTCTATCTGTACGTCAGGATGCCGAAGGGCGTCAAGGGCGGCAGGCGCTTCGCCACTGCAGAGGAATTCTCCGAGTTCCTGATCACTGAAAAGCTGATCAGCTCCGTACCCTGGGATGATGCCGGCGCCTACATCCGGTTCTCCGCCACCTTCGAGGCCGCCGGCAAGGCGGATGAGAAGCGGGTGCTCGCCGAGTTCCGGAAGCGCATGAGCGAATTGCAGTTCGAGTTCTGAAACAGGACAGGTGGGACGGCCATGGATACGATCACTGAAGGCATGATCTGGTATTTCGCGTTCATCATGTCGACGACGATGCATGAGGCGGCGCATGCATTCACGGCCATGAAGCTTGGTGACCGGACCGCGTACCTGGGCGGCCAGGTGAGCCTCGATCCCCTGCCGCATATCCGGCGTGAACCCGTGGGGATGGTGGTGATGCCTGTCCTGTCATTCTTCTCAGGAGGATGGATGATCGGTTGGGCGAGCACACCCTATGACGCCCATTGGGCGCGGCGCTATCCGAAGCGTTCTGCCTTAATGTCTCTGGCCGGTCCCGCCGCCAATCTCAGCCTGGTGCTGCTCGCCGCAGTGGCGATCAGGATCGGCATGGCCTATAGCGCTTTTGAAGCCCCTGACACGGTCAATGCCCTGCACGTAACGGTAGCTCCGAACGGAGGCATGCTCGCTTCCGCCGCCGTTTTCCTGAGCGTCATGTTCACGCTCAACGTCGTGCTCTTCGTCTTCAACATGCTCCCCCTGCCGCCCCTTGATGGCAGCGGCGCACTTCCTCTGATCCTTGGTGAGGGAACGTCCGGGCTGTTCATGGAACGGCTGCGGCATCCGGGCTTTGCGATCTTCGGCCTTATAGTGGCCTGGCAGGTCTTTGGCGTGGTCTATCGGCCCATCCGCCTGTTCGCTTTGAATATGCTCTATCCGGGGCTCTCGTACCATTGATCGATAGGCACTGAAGGTTGCAGTTCGAGTTCTGAGAACCGGAAACCTTGCCACGAAGTCGCGCCCGCCCCGGTTCAAAATATTATTGGACGCGGGCCGGGGAAGGCACGAAGAAAAGCTCTGTCAGGAGCGGGAGCTCAGCCGCCCAGGCGTATCGCACTTATGACGACCATCGCTTACATCGGACTGGGGTCGAATCTTGGCGACAAGAAGCGGAATTGCCGCAGGGCAATCGAGCTGCTGTCCGGCCTTGGGCGCGTGACGAACGTCTCCACCTTTTACTGCACTGAACCCGTAGGCTACCGTGACCAGGAAACATTCATCAACGCCGTTGCGGAGATCGAGACGGAGCTGGCGCCGCGCGAGCTGCTCACGTTCTGTCACGGGATCGAAGCGCAGCTTGGCCGTATGCGGGACATCCGCTGGGGTCCCCGGACGATCGATCTCGACATTCTGCTCTACGGCGACAGCACCATGCACGAGGCCGACCTGGTGATCCCCCATCTCCGGCTGGCTACGCGGGGATTCGCGCTCGTTCCTCTTGTGGAGCTCGCGCCCCAGGTCGTGCACCCCGTGCTGCACAAGACCATGAAGCACCTGCTGCATGAGTTGAAGGACACGCATGCGGTGAAGAAGTGCGATGCCGGAGATGAACCGAAAAGCGCCGGTTGAAACCACGGGCTTCGACTTTGTCCCCGCAAGCGGGACAGGCGGAACGCACGGATGAACACGGATATAATGTGGACCCGCAGAGGGCATGGCGCATGGAGCAGAGGGCTATAAACGCCGTGCGCTTTGCTCTATTCTTCTTCAAGTGTTTATCCGCGTCCAAATGCTCCTTTCAGGTTTATCCGTGTGCAGCGCAGCTGCCAGTGGTTAAACAGTTCTGAACCCGTTTCATCCGGGACGACACGTAGTAACTTGCGAGTTACATTCTGTTCAAAATGGATAGAAAATATTGCAAGGAGTCATAAAAGACTCATAAATAGAGGTCAATATCATGATTTTTGAAATGTTGTTTTTCATAAATTTGCACTTTCCAATTTACACTTTCCAATTTTCAATTCCGCTTTATGTGGGTTAGGCTGGATCTCTATGAGCGTAAAGACCGGCGCAGCGCGCGGCGCCAGATACATCGTCGTGGAAGGCCCGATCGGCGTGGGCAAGCCGAGCCTCACGTCCCTTCTGGCCGAGAAGCTGGGCGCCCGCCTGATCCTCGAGCAAGCCGAAGACAATCCCTTTCTTTCCGATTTCTATCGCGATCCTGCCCGTTACCGGTTCCAGATCCAGGTTTTTTTTCTGCTGAACAGGTTCGGCCAACAGCAGGAGCTTACCCAGCCCGATCTCTTCACGACCGTCACGCTGAGTGATTATCTCTTCGACAAGGACCGGATATTCGCCTCCCTGAACCTGAGCGATCACGAACTGGCGCTCTACGACCAGATCTACCGGCTGCTGGAGCCCAAGATCACGAAGCCCGACCTCGTCAT
>MHDZ01000005.1 GCA_001805055.1 Nitrospirae bacterium GWC2_57_13 | reverse complement strand
CTGCATACAAGTCTCCCTGAGCGTACTTCAAAAACAGAAAAGGCCATTTGCCATGATAAAGCGTATCGTGCTCAGCCTCATCATCCTGCTTCTTCCTGCCACTGTCATTGCAGCGGAAAAGGAGAACCTACGACCCCATTGGTCCCTGGAGCTGAAAGGCGGCATGTACTATCCCGATCTCGATCAGTGGTCACAGTTCCTCGGAAAGAACCGTTTGCCACAGTATGCGGGCACCATCGCTTACAAGGTACTGAGGCAGATCGAGGTAGGCTTTGAAGGCGGATATATCCATGACGAAGGGGCGGGAAAAGCATTGTTGCATTCACAGGCTGCAGGAACGACTGTTGCCGCGGGAAGCGTTACCTACGAGTTCTTCCCTCTTCAAGCTTTTGTGCTGGTCCGCGGCATTTTCAACGAGGGGCAGTGGATCGTTCCTTATGTCGGCGGCGGATGGACCCGGATATACTATCGTTCGAAAGCGGAGATGCAGGATACCATAAAAGGCTCAGCGGACGGGTATCATGGCAGGGCAGGCATTCAGCTTTTACTGGACGGCCTGGATGAAAGCGCGGCGAACGGCCTCTTTCTCGATTACGGGGTACACCACACCTATCTATTCTTCGAAGCCCAGGTCTCACGGGCACTGATCAACACGACTGCGGGAGAATCGGTCAACCTTGGCGGGACGAGTTTCCTCGCAGGACTGCTGTTTGAGTTTTAAGACCTTTTTCACCACGAAGGTACAAAGACACGAAGAAGACCTTCTTGAATCAGATATAATGCGAAAAGGCACACGCTTGTCTCATCTTCCCATCTTCTTACCTTCCCCCCTTCTCGCAACACCTTTCCTTACCCGATCTCCCCGTCCCTGATCTCGATCGTCCTTCCGGCGCGCAGCGCATTCTCCTTGCTGTGCGTCACCATCACGATGGTATTGCCTGCCGCGTTCAGCCCCTGCAGCAGATCAAGAACCTGGTCGCCGGTCTTCGTATCGAGATTGCCCGTTGGCTCGTCGGCCAGGATCACCGGCGGTTTGTTCACCACGGCCCGGGCAATGGCAACGCGCTCCTGCTCGCCGCCTGATAGCTGCGACGGAAGACGCCCGGCTTTCCTGTCCAGCCCCACGGTGCGCAGCGCCTCCAGGGCGACAGCCTTTGCCGTGCCGTTCAGTCCGGGCTGCACGGTGAGCGGGAGCATGACGTTCTCGATGGCCGTAAGGTAGGGCACGAGGTAAAAGGACTGGAACACGAATCCCAGATATTCCCGCCGGAAGTCGGCTAGCCGGTTCGGACTGAGACTTCCCAGGTCAATGCCATCTACTGCCACGGTCCCGGACGATGCCGTGCTCAGACCACCGAGCAGGGCCAGAAGCGTGCTCTTGCCCGATCCTGAGGGGCCCATCACGGCAACAAATTCACCTGAGGCTATGCCGAGTGAAACATTCCTGATCGCCGCATAATCCTCATCACCGGCGTGGAATGTCTTGGTAACGTTCTTGAGTTCAATGAATGACATGGTATCTCCTGAAATTTCGCATAGAGCATAGGGCATGGTGCGGGAAGAAAGCATGGCGCATATGGTTCAACCCTCTGCCCTTGTACTTCCTAAATTCCCACCTTCTTACCTTCACTTCTTCTGCTCTCTGCGCTCTGCGCTACAGCGTTCTGAGCGCCTCCACCGGATCGAGCCGGCTCGCACGCAGCGCAGGATAGATGCTTGCTGCCAGCCCCACGACCACCGACGCGATCAACGCGCCGAAAGCCAGTAGCGGATCAAAAACAAATTGCAGGTTATAGGCGTTCATCAGGTAGGGTGCGATGAACCGCGGGCTTATGAAGCCCAGGGCATACCCCACGGCTCCGGCCAGCAGGCTCACCGCAAAGGCTTCACTCAGCAGGACGAGAATGATATGGCCGGTGCGAAAGCCGATGGCACGGAACAGGCCGATCTCGTTCACCCGCTCCTTCACTGCGGCGGTCATGGCGAAAAAGATGATCATGCCCGCAACGATCAGGAGCAGCAGAGAAATGCCGATCGAGAACTTGTGAAAATAATGCATGGCCTGCATCTTGAGCTCCACCGTCTCTTTCACCGCAACGACCTTGGACCCCGGCAGGGCCGCCGCGATCTGCTCCGTGATCTCCGTGATGGGACAGCCGCTGCAGAGCGCCGATACCTCGATCAGGCTCACCGCATGGCCCTTTTTGAACTGCCGCTGCACCCACCCGATAGTGGCGAAGAGCAGCCCATCATCCTGGGAGCCTGTGACGTCCAGCACACCCGCGATGACCAGGTGTCCGGTGCCCACCTTGATCTTATCGCCCGGCGACAGGCCGAGCCGGGCGGCAGCATCCCTGCCGATGAGCGCTTCCGTCTCTTCCTGGGGCTTCATGCCCGCTGAGAGACGCCACCACTTCTTGAGCTTGAACTCCGACGTAACGTCAATGCCCGCCACCAGCACCTTGTTGCCCCTTATCTCAGAGGCCACCAGAAGCTTGGGGGCCACGGTGCTGATGTTCGCAGAATTCTCTATGGTGCGGATCTTCCGAATATCATCGATGGTGAGGGACGTGCCTCCGGTGTTCACGGCAGAGACCGTCAGCCCTCCGTAAGAGAGCGGCAGGTCCTCCGAGGCAGGCAGCACGACAACGTTCGCACCGAACTCATCCATAACGTGCATGACCTCGCGGTTCATGGCGTCACCAACAGAGGTGAGCGCCACGGCCGCGCCGATGCCGATGGCGAGTCCGGACACAAGAAAGAGGGTCCGCCCTTTCTTCCGGCGGATGTTCTGAATGGCGATATCGATGAGTTTCATGAAACCTCACTCCGGAATCAATTCCGGCATGGGGCAGAGCGCATGGCGCATAGAGGGATCACATCCATTGCCCTTGCACTATGCTCCATGCTCTATGCTCTATGCTCTATGCGCACCTAAAAATACTTCGCTCCTGCCTCCAGGTCCTTTGCCTTGATCACGATCATGTTTGCGTCGGTCTTCGTTGGAAGGGGAATGGGGTTGCATCCGCCTGACCGGATGCCGATGCCGTCCTTCGGAAAGGCCATATTACAATTTTTGCAGATGAATTTGTCGCCCTCCTGCTTGTATCCCAGCTTCGCCCGATAGCAGGCCTGGCAGGCGTCGAGAGCTGACCGGAGGGACCCGTCCTGGGCGCGCAAGAGGAAAAATTTGACGGCCTTGCCTTCCGCGGAATATACATAATACCGCACAGCCCCTCCCGCAATATCAGCAACCGGTATTCGCACAAGCCCGTCCTCCGCCTTGACCGGCACATAGGTGGGGCCGCTCCAGGGGCCGGCTGTTGCTGTTTTGGTGCTTAACAGTTCGTGCTCTTTTCCCACGGTGTCGTAGATCACCCACGCTGCAAACGCGGCAAAAAGAACGGCCACGGCAATGATCCCGCTCCGCATCCACTTCTTTTCGCCAGCCTTCACACGGGCCCGCTTTCCCTCCAGCGCCCCGGGAGCACCCTTTTTCATGCCCTTTCCGCAGGCCTTGCAGAATGAAGCTTCCGCGTCTATCTCCTGGCCGCACTTCGTACATACCCTCATGTTCCAACCTCCTGGCTCCTGCCTGGCCCGCCTCCGTCAGCACCGGAGGTCTGCGGCAGTTGCACTATCGAGCTTAGTGTCCGTCGAGTTGCCAGGATACCGCGGAAAGGCAGGGAAGACAACGATTCTCTTCTGCCGCCCCTTGCCTTTCCGCGTCTCCCGTCCTCGTGAGTACGCCTGATACATTACCGTTCAGAATCCGCTACCGCTCTACAGTGACCACGCCGTTCTGATAACGCAGGGACGCCATCAACGCGCCGGACTTCAGAATATCCACCTGCATGTGGCATCCGAAGTCCTTAACCTTCGCCGTTACTTCTTCTTTAACCCCGTGGTTCTTCTTCCAGTATGCCAAGCCCGCCTTAACCGCTTCCTGCTCTGCTGCTGTGTTTGCCTTTTCTCCGGTCGGAGAAGCCTTGCCGGAACCGCCGCACCCGCTTCTGCAGCCTCCGCCGGCCCCCGCGGTCCGTGCGGCTTCGCCCCTGGGCGAGCAGCAGCCGCACTCTGCTGCTGAAAGCTGTTCCGGAAGAGCGATGCGCACCGACGCCCTGGCGGACAATTCCTTGAACCAGCGGCTCACAGCGGCCTGGGCAGCCTGAGGGTCGATTATACCCCTGGTCACGCTTCCCGCCACCAGACGTTCAATAATGATCCTTTTCCTCACCTCGTCCAGAAACGCTTCTTCCTGGCCGTAGCGCGAACGGACATGCTTCGCAAATGCGACTGCATCCATACCCGCTGCCTTTTGCATCTGCTCGCCTGCGGCTGTCGCTTCCTCGTCGGAAACGACGACGCCCAGGCGCTGCGCTTCCTGGAGCGCTATCCGTTCTCTGATCAGATCGTTCAATGCGCTGGAGCGCAGCCGCCCCAGTTTCTGGGCGCCCGTAGGCCCCTCGAAAAAGGCGGGTCCGTAATTCGACTCATAGGACTTCCGAAGGCGCTTAACGGCCGTCTCAAGCTCCGAATGCCGCAGTTCCTCGCCGTTCACCACGGCAATGATCCCGTCAGGGAGGATGAACTTATAATACCCCACTCCGAGCAGAGCGAGCAGCACGGCCACAAGAAAAAGCACGGAGAGATAGGCTTTCCACCTCCGCACCGGCGCTCCAGCCGGCATCGTGGCAACGGGATCGCCGCAGGACGCGCAGAATGCCGCATCGTCATCCTTCGGTTGTGAACATTCCTGACATTGCATGACCAAACCTCCTGCAGCACCAGCCCCGGGCCGTGCTGTTTTTCAGGAAGCATATAGCAATAGACTTGCCAAAAGGGAAAAGGTCGGGAAATCAATGGAATATGCGCAGAAGGGGTTGACAAAGCAGTAGCATGCTGTGGCATTTGATACAGAAGCCGCAGGAAAAAACACAGTCTGATGGCCGGAAAGTCCGCTGAGCAGCGAGCGTGAACTAGTCGATAAAAACGTTCTTCCCTGTGCGCCGGATCGCGGAGATCAGATCCCTGGTCCGGGGCAGGGTGGAAGATGCTACGGCAGATTTCATGCCGTCGAAATAGACCGCCTTGTCGAGATCGTAGCAATCAAGGATATCGAGGCATTCCCTGTCGGCAGTAGCTCCGTAGCTGAGATGATAGATCTCGCCGTCGCGGAAATAGAACCGGATGAGGTTCTCGCTCGCGACGGCAACGGATACGTAGAGAGCTCCGTTCTTCTTTTTCTCATGAAAATCCTGAAGCACGTCGGCGAATACTTTCAGTACTGCCATATCCCCCTCCTAACCCGAACGAGCCGGAATTGGAAATTGAAAATTGGAAAGTAGAAAGTGCAGATTTATGAAAAACGACACTTCAAAAATCATCATATTGACCTCTATTTATGAGGCTTTCAGAAAATCCCCAAAAAAATTCGGCAGAATTTAACTCATAAGCGCCTAACTGCTCGCGGCATCGGCACTTCTGCCGTCTCCTGCGTGACCGAGAACAGCGATGTCACGCTCGGACAACAGACGCTCCCCCGGAAAAACCGCGTCCCGACCCGGACGGGCCGGGACGCCTCATGCATGTTTCTTTCCGAACTAGCAGCCGACAACAGGCTTCTTGGCCTTCTTGGCCTCCACCTTGGTCGCCGTCTTTTTGCCGCCCTTGTCCTCTGTCTCCATGGAGACCTTGTCCCCCGTCTTGAGGGAGCCGAGGTCCGCCGCTGAGACTGCCACCGTCACGTCACCCTTGTCGGTCTTGACAGTGACCGTGCCGGCCTTGGCGTCGATAGCCGTCACTTCGCCTGCCACGACATGACCCATAGCTACAGCGAAGCCGGCAAACAACAGGGACACGCCGAGCACCAGAACAACCGCAATCGTAAGCTTCTTCATGATTCTTTCACCTCCTTTCGTTCTACTGGTTTTATGAAACAGGCGCTGTTGATGCAGCGCGCGTGAAACGCTACTCGTCGGAAGAGCTGCGCATGAACAGCACATAGACCATGGTCCAGCTGCCCAGCACGATGAAGACCATGGATACAAGGCTGGGCACTGACAGCGCTGCGATCCCCGTGATCCCATGACCTATGGGACATCCGCCGGCCAGCATGCCTCCCATGCCCATAATGAGACCGCCGCCGAACTGCTGGGCGATAACGTCGGCCCGCGGCGCCCGCCAGGCGAACTCGCGCATCATCCGGGCGCTGATAAAGGCTCCGATGGGGAATCCCGCGAGGACCGCTGTTTCCCAGTCCCAGGCTCCCGCGGCGGTAAAGGCCCGCAAAGCCTTTTCCGACGGACCGGTGAATGACAATCCCACCGCTTCTCCCGTTGCCGCAAATGAAACATACCACGCAAGGACGACAAGAGCGCCGATCAGCAGCCCTGCAGAGCGCCACGTCAGTTCTCCCCGGGTGCGGGCCAACGAGGTTCGCTCAGACGACACCACGGCCAGCGCGCCGGCGCTCACTACGGCGATGATGACCCATCGGTTGATGCCGAAGACCCCGTCGATCGTGAGCGCCGTATCAGGCGCGATAACGAACCCGCGAAGGAACGCATAGACCCCGGCCAGAGCGCCGGTCTTGATGCTTGCGGCGCCCAGCATGAAGCCAAGGGCCGCCATCCATGAACCGATCAGCCCCTCTCCGGTGCGGAACCAGGTCCCGCTGGCGCAGCCGCCGGCCAGAACCATGCCGACGCCGAAAAGGTACCCCCCGATCACGTTCGCCAGCCAGGCAAACTCCTGACGACCCTGGTCAAGGCTCAGAATGCCGGACTGCTCGAGCAGATTCGAGCCCGCCATTGCAATGACCAGCGACAGAAGGTAGGAGCGAAAAAGAGTGTAATTCTGTATATAAAGAATGTTTCTGAAGGCAGTGTTCAGACAGAACCGCCCGCGCCGGAACGTGAATCCCAGTACAGCGCCCAGCATGATCCCGGCAAATCCGGCAGAAAGATCCATAGGTCTCCGGCGGTTTCTGAGAACTCCGCGGCAGATCGTGCGATTCTACGCATCAACTCCTGAACCGGATCGGTCGGGAAACGCTCCTTCCCCGCCCCTTCAGGACCTCACGCATACAATCATGGTTTTTGTCTGTTCCTGTGATGCTCTATCTTTTCACAAATAGAGCCTGAAGGCAAGTCAAAAATACGGGACCGCGCCCCATCCCCCGTGCGCCGGCCCATCGCTGTCCTGTGCAACGGCCCCGCCCCCGGGACCGCCCGCTGCGCCCCTACCAGCAGATCACCCGGTCGTGGGCAAAAACATCCTGAACGAGCTTGTCATAGGACACCCCGCCCTTGTACAGCTCGATCGTCTTGACCGTATTGCCCGGTGACTGTGCTTCGATGATCTTCTTGGTGCTTGCGTCCGGTGCTGTCTTCAAAATGTGCAGTATCTTCATGTCCGTTCCTCCCGTGAGGTTCAATAGGGCACGACGACGTCGTACTCGAGCAGTTTTTTCGCCATCTCATCGAGCGTTAGTGTTGTGGCTCCGTTGTCCGGATTGTTCGAATAGGTCTTCAGTTCCAGCTCATTGACCAGCTCAAGCGGCGCCGCGATCTCCGGATTTGCCTTGTCCAGTTTTCTGTCGAGAATAAAGACATCTACCGTATCATCAGCCAGCGTCAGGCCGCCGGACACACGAAGGGCCTCGCCCGGCCGGTCGCGCACGATCACGGCTATCTTCTTCGTGTCGCTCATGGTGCTCCTCCTTTACCCTGGCAGGACCGCGTGGAACGCACTGGCGTTCAACAGCCCTCCAGGTGCATGCAGCTTGATCGCTTAGAATACCAGTATGCGGGTGCTGTCATGCAGCATCGACGCATTGTTGTACTGGCTGCCGTAGGATATTCCCTCGGTCTTCTCGTGGACCCCGACGCGTTCGCAGCTGTGATCACAGCAGGAGAACTCGACGCCGGTGAGCGAGAGCAGCTCCTGGAATTTCTTGTCCGTCGTAAAGCGTACGCCTTCGTCGGTCATGAAGACGGACACGCCTTTTCCCGCAGCCTTTGCAGCCTTCACCACTCCGGCAATGTGGTCAAGGTGTTCGTACTTCGTTACCATGATACCCAGAATAT
>MHDZ01000004.1:35085-41286 GCA_001805055.1 Nitrospirae bacterium GWC2_57_13 | reverse complement strand
ACTCCCCGCGATCCCCGGAAAGCGACTGAAGTTCGGCGACAGAGGCAAGATCGACGGATTCGGCTATTTTGAAGACCTTTCCCCATTTGTTTGTTGAGGACAGTCCCTTATAAATATCTATTCTAACGCCGTCCTCGCCCTTTGTTTCGTCCGATGCAACGGGCTTTGAAACGGTTCCTGAAAGGGAAACGATTCCCTTAAAGGGCGCCTTCCATGCCCTGACCGGGTCCATAAGGGGGTATTCATCCAGCAGCGCCTGTTTCTCCGCTGAAGAAATAGCAGGCGCAATATTGACACCGCCTGCCCAGTTGAGCAGCGCATCAAAACCCCTGCCGTTATTAAGCCTGACCATGAGCGTGCCTCCGCTGATGGCCAGTTGATCGACAAGGCCGTCGCCGTTGATGTCCGCCATAATGGCATTGCCTTGTATTTCCGTTGTCGTTGTTCCGCGCGTAATGCTGGCCTTTTTCCAGGCGCTGCCTTGACCGGTGTGTCTGCCGATATGGAGGCCCAGGTCAAAGGCCCTGACCTTGTTTTCCTCCTTGCCGAGCGTATTGAGCGCAGAGCCTTCCAGCGTATTCGAATTAAAGGCCGACCCCGAGTTGTTATCGGTGACCCAGTTGTTCTTATAGTAGAACCCGCGTTCGAGAAAATCAGACAGGCCGTCGCCGTTCAAATCCAGGGTCAGCAGTTGCGTGTCGCTCTTGCCGCTGCCCCAGCCCCAGCCCGCGCCGATATGAAGCAGATTGGTATAGATCATGAAACCGAGATACACGCCTGCATACTTATCGTCGTTCTTCGTGAGCGAAAGGCCGCCGTCTATCGCGGGGATGGACCAGGACTGCACAGGTGAAAAAGCATCATACCCGCCGTCCTTGTCCGGCATGGCGTAGTATTCGAAACTATGGCGGTTGAACTCCGTGTCGTCTGCGCCGTACTGGGCAACGGACTGCAGCAGCGTCTTGTCAAAATCTCCGATTGCATAGTTAAATTCGTATTTGCGTATCCTGCTCGTACCCGTCTGCAGGACCGCCTCCGCAACGATGCTCTTCAACCGCTCGTCCAGGACGGTCTTAAAACCGGGGCGGCCGTCCACGACGGCATCAGGGCGTTTGGTTTCGTCTTGGATGAACCTGATCCGATAGTAGCTGCCCGTCGTCGTCGCAGGGATGTACCTGATCTGATCGTCTGATTTTCCGTTCCCGATATGGCCGGGATACCGGATCTCGCTGACATAGGTATAGGTGGCAGGCTCGCCGGTGATCGAACCGCTCCCGTTGTGTTGCGCCTGATTTTTAGGAGCATAGGCATAATCAACGGTATTGCCGTTCGAATCCACGATGCGGCTCAGATACCAGGTGAAAATCCTCGCACCATCCTGGCTCCGAAGCTGAGCCGAAGCGTCTCCGCCATACACATACCGCGTGCCCGATTTGTCCGTTACGACCCACCAATAGGCCCCCGCTGATGTCCCATGGCGCACGATCCTTTGGAACTGGCCCTCAACGCGCAAACGGTATTCGCCGTTCGGCGCGAGCACCAGCTGCTGACCGTTCAGCAGGTACGTCTCGATTCGTTTACTCTCATCGTATACGGGAGCGCCGAACCGGGTGTCAATGCTGATGGACGGCATACTTACATCCCAGCCCACTCCGGTCCAGCCGTTTCCGCCTGAGGAATTATACTGAACGGCAAGCTGCGGCGCGAGACCGTTCCGTCCAGGCGGGACCGCGATAGGGTAGTTCAGATTGGCCGCGCCTTTGTTGTTCGCCTGCGGCGGTTCTATCAGGCTGATGTTCGCGCTGGGATCAGCGGCCTTGATATCCTTGATGGAGTTGGGGTTGAACGACAAGGCCTGGGGGTGCTCAGGCACCACAAGGGTCGAGTTGATGATGTCCGTGAAATGGTCGGTCTCGGAGATCACCTCGGGAACCGTGGGCTCCACCTTTATTTTCTTGAGCCCCACCCAGCGCAGGAGCGACTCATCGTAGAAGTACATGTTCACTTCTTCGTCGGTCTGGCCGGCGGCAAAGAGCTGCTTGGAATAGCCGAAGGATATCTTGATGGGCTTCTTGAACTTCAGGCCGTGGGGCAGAAAGCGGTAGCCCGCGTCAGGGAACGTGACATTGATCATGCCGGGGTTCAGGCGCGCAAGGTCCGCCTCGGTGAGGGGGATGATGGTGATCTCCGTCTCCACGTCAACGGCGCCCTCGGGGATGTCGAGGGTGACGCCCTTGTATTTGATCTTCTTTGCCTGGCCCGGCGCGATCTTCTCGCTGAACTTCTCGCGCTGACCTGCCGCGCTGTTGTTCGAATCCTCGGTGCGGCTCGGATTTCCCGTCAGGATGTTCTTCGTGAGCATCACCGTCGAGGACAGGGTGCTGGAGGTATAAGTAGCCGTGATCTTTGCTTCCCATGCCTCGTCATCCTTCTGAGAGGCGAACCGGGTCTCGTCCTTGGTCAGGCCCAGGCTGAAGGCCCCGTCAGCACTGGCAGCGGCCTTTCCTTCGATGGCGAGGCTATTCGGCACAGGGTCCACAAAGCCCTGAATGACGGCAGTGCGTCCGAAGTACTCGCCTGCCCTGGGACAGGTCACGACCATGCCGCGGCTGGGCCGGGAGCCCACAGGGCTTGCAACAAGTTCGAGTTCGCTCACGCCGGCAACAGTTGCACCCTGCCGCTTCTTGTCAGCAGTTACCTCGAAGGTGAGACGGAGCGCGTCAGCAGTCACTGCCGAGGGCATGGTGATCTCGTTCCAGCCGGAGCGAAGGCCCGCCATATCGATGACACCGCCGATGGTGAAGCTTTTCCACTGCCCGGACTGGCTGTACTGAAGCGTGATCGTTCCTGACGGCGTGCCTGAGGCGGCCCAGAGGTTGAGCATGACTGCTTCGGGCTGGACCGTCCGTTCCAGGTTGATCTCGAGCGTATGGGTGGACTTGAGTTCGTAATAGGTCGTGAGGTCGCCGTCGAATGCGGCAGCCGCGATGTTCGTGGGATTCAGGGCCGTGCCGGAAAGGGCGTAGACGCTGTTCCAGCCGTTGGCCAGCTCCAGCACGAGCACCACGTCCCGGACAAAATAGGACGACGGCTGACGGTCAACCAGGCGGTTCCTGAATTCGATGCGGTTCTCGCCGCGGACCAGCCCGGCCGGATTGATCTCTTCGATGTGCGATTTCCAGTCAGGGAACTCGATGTCGGAAAATGCGTACCCGCCTGTCCAGGAGCCGTTGTTCAGGCGCTTTTCGGGCGTGATGAGATGATCGGCATTGTACGAATCGTACAGCAGCACGGCCCGCTTGATCAGCCGGGCGTCCACGGGTACGGTGAGGGTCAGGCCGCGGTTGTTGCCGTCTGCGGGAACGTCCAGGACTGCGGGAAGCGCGGAAACCGGGACGATATGGCCGGGAAGCGGTGATGCGGCAAGGATGGAACGCAGGTCAGTAGCGCTGCTGATGGCGCCGAGGCGTAGACCGGGGTCGCCGGGCTCAGTACCCCAGAGCTCGATCTCCCTGATGCCCGTGAGGAGGTTGCCGGACCGGGTGAGTTCGAGCATGAGCAGGCGCGCTTTTATCGGCGTAGTGGCTGGAAACCGGCCCCAGTCGAGGGCCCGCCTGGTAAGATCGATGCTGTCCAGTCCGGGCACTTTGGCCCAGGCGCCGGTGCTGTCGTCATAGACCGAGAGGGTATAGGTGGCGCTGCCATAGACCTTGACGGCCGTGATATCCGTGTCCGCGGGGAGGGTGACGAGGACACGGGTCGTCGCTGCGGGAGCGTATGCCGTGGCAGTATCGCGGTCAAAGAGCGCCCAGGCAGCAGGCTCGTCTTTCCAGGAGCCCGATGCTTCCACGGCAACAGCCAGCGGATTGAGCTTTACCGTGGGCAGCTCGGTTGCGCCGCCGAAGACGGCCATGGCGCCGAGCAAAGCCAGCGCAACTGCGGCTCCCAAGGAAACGAATGCTCTTTTGGCGCGATTCCTGAAAAGACTATGCATAGACCCCTCCCCAACGGTGACGACTGAACTGGACGAAGACGATCAGATTGATAAATAATTCGTAACTACTCAGGTCCGTTCTAAAAAGCCTTTGTAGGGTAACCCTTTAGGGTTGCTTCCTACGTGCGATTCGGCGCGGCCCGCATGACTGCAAGGCTAAAGCCTTGCCCTACATAACACCATTGGTTGCGGCCGTAGGCCGCGCTATGATTGCATGAAATACTACTGCAAATTGCTCGTCCCACCATGCGGCCGTTTGACGCGTCACGCCTGCCGAGCTCGGATGACCGAATTTCAGCACAGAAAGCGGATATCGTCTCCGCCCACAAATAGGGGTGGACGGAAACGATTCCGCGAAACTGCACTAATTGGTAATTGATATATCGTCGATGTACCAGCCGTCAAAAACACCATTCCAGTCCGTCTGCAACCGGAAACGAATCACCACGGAACTCGTTTTGAACGAGGATAGATCTATAGCAACATTGGCGAAAGAAAAAATTTCTCCCACATAGCCGTCGACAATCGGCGTAACGTCGACAAAGGTAACGCCTCCATCGGTGCTTACTTCCACGTACCCTCGATCGAAAGTTTCAATTGAATACTCATGATAGAAGGAAAGCGTCGGCGATACGGCCCCGGTCAGATCAAAGACCGGGGAAGTGATCGAGGTGTTCGCATTGTTGCTGTAATTCACATTCGGCGAATCGGTCACGGAGTAGGGAGAACTGGTAAAATACCCCGCTGCGCTCGTCACTCCCCAGGCGCCGGTGGCGGACCAGCCCTGCAGGGTGCCGTTGTCAAAATTAAAGGATTGCGGCAGCGTTAAAGCGGCTACGGGCGTGGCAGCCACCTGAGCGGATGCAACGCTCTCTCCATTCGCGTTGACCGAGGTGACGACGTAATAATAGGTCACGCCGTTCGTGCGGCCCGTATGAACATGGGGAGATGTTACGCCTGCTATTTTGGTCCCACCCTTACCGGCGCCGGATGTCTGGGAGAAATACAGATTGTACGATGTCGCATCGGATACCGGCGACCAGCTTACCGTTACTTGACTATTGCCGGCAATAGCAATAACCCCCGCAGGCGCCGCAGGCAGAACCGGCGTTACGGTAAGAGTAAAGAATGCGCCTGCATTGGTAAAACCGCCCAAAACCTGAATATACAATGCCGTTTGCGTTGCCGTTGCTTCACACTGTTCGTCAATCAAATTCAGATTCCCGGATGTACACCCCAGGGCGTCTGAAGACCATAAGTTGGTTCTCCAAACGGCGAGATCGACGTCGTCGGTCATGGCTGTTACCGTGATTTTGTATATTGATCCGGCAGTGACAGGAATCCGGTAGTAACTGATCGTTTTATCGACGCTGCCTGCATAGGGCGTTGAGAGGGAAATGGATACGGGACTGCTAGCCGAGCCCTGTGCGACAGGAACGCCGCCGCCATCGGGCGTCGAACTTCCGCCGCCGCAGGATGCGAGCAACGAGAGGAAAAAAGCAAAGATGGTAAAGTTCTTCCAGGTCAATTTCATGGATGTTTCCTCCTTTGTGTGTACCGCATAGGGCAAAGAGCATGGAGCCCAATGGGCGGGCATGCCCGCCCCTACGCGGTCTTTACGGCGACGCGCCCCGCCCCGTTTCTAAATGGTAGCGGACGCGGGACAGGGGTCGCCTTGGTCCAAAATAGTCACTCGTTCGACGGTTACGAGGCCCGTTTCGTATTTCGGTTACGGTAACGTATCCTAAAACTCCCCCTCACCTCATTCCTCTCCCCCATATATGGAGAGGAAGCTCGTTATGGCGTCAGGAACGGCAAGATATAGGAATAATAATTCTCCGACATATCTGCCCTGGTCGGCAACGGCGCAGGCGGAGATGTTGTTGTCATGTTCAGTTCATGGGCTGTCACATACACGTCACAGGTCAAATTTTCAGGAATATTGCTGTCAATTTTCGCTATGGTGACGCTCGTGGTCGCCACCCAGCTCCTCCAGACCTCTTTATAATCAAACTGGCTCGTGGTGACGTTCCATACCTCGGCCCAGAGGTTGACGTAATAGGACTTGGCTCCGGAAACAGCATTCCATGATACGGTGATATCTGAGCCTGCCATCGTGGCACTGATCTCATTGTTCTGAATGCTGTTGAGCGGCGCAAGACTTGCTGTGATCGGCGAAGCAAGAGAGAAGCTTGAGGTCTTTTTTG
>MHDZ01000004.1:31158-35073 GCA_001805055.1 Nitrospirae bacterium GWC2_57_13 | reverse complement strand
TAGTACCAGTAGGCGTAATGTTGTTTACCTGCCGGATAGATATAGTTCAAGATCGTTCCATTAGGGTCCGTGATCCGGATATTCCAATTTCCGGTAGGAGCGGTCGGATTTGAGGGCGTTGAAATATTCAGAATGGACGTCCAGATCGAAAAGCCGTAAATTGGCGTCGCGCCGGGCCCGCGAAGACCGTAATCCATGACTCCCACTACGGCACTAAAGCTGTACGGTGAAGTCACGTCCCCATTAACAGGGAAGGTAAAGGCATATTCTGATGCGTTCTCCTGCGCCGCAAGCACAGGAGATGAAGCGCTGCTGACGGAAAGGGCTGATCTATCGGTGGAGTAGGCCCTGACCATGGCAAGATAATCGCCGTTCGCGAGGCCCACCAGATTTATGGAGGTAGTCGAAATAGTGCCGTAAAGGCTCACACCGCCGCCGGGAGGAAATACTTCATAGGAATATGACTTTGCGCCGGCTATGGCCGGCCAGGAGAGCGTGTAGCCGCTCAAGGAACTTACAGAAGGCGTGGGCCGTACGAGTACGTTTGTATTGCTGACCTGGAATTCGTAGTAAATATTTACGGCATTGTCCGGGCTGGTGGCTGTCGCACGGTAGGTACCGGAAAGAGGTGAGAAATAGGCCCATTCCCAGCTTACATAACTGCCGACGCGGGAATCCTGATACTGGAGCGTAAGAGGCGACGACGAGGAAATGCCAGGGCCGGTAATAGTTATCGTCCAGGGAAATGCCGGGCCCCAGCCCTGGCTGTCCCTGAGCGTTGCCAGCACCACCAGCCCCTTTGTTCCTGACCCGTCGTTCAGCGTACCGCCCGAGGCCACCAGGGTATAACCACCTCCGATATTGGAGGGCGGTGTGGAACTCTTGCTTCCGCTGCAGGCCGAGAGGACTGCTGATACAAACAGGGCAAAAAACAGCATGGCAACGGAGGCAAGGCGCGATCCCCTTCCGGCCTGTTCGGAATTCTTATTCTTCAAAGCATAAAACATCATTAACTCCCCCACTCGATCCAGGCCGTATTGTCAAAAGTCCTTGCCACAAAGCACATCCCGCAGTGCGGGACAGGCCGATCACAGAGCGAAAAGGGCGGACATGCCCGCCCCTACGCATCAAAGATTGCCGGCAACATCTCTCGTAGGGGCGACCATGGTCGCCCGACAGGCTTTTCACCCCATTGATATATTTGAAATTTCAGCCGCATGATGGTTGCGTTTTTTTGCCTTTGCAACGCGGAATTCCTGCCACCATCTGCATCTTATTGATAATTCGAACAATATAATATCATTCGAATCTCGTAAATTTTTGATTCACAAAAAAAATAGCAATAGCGGATGAATATGCAAATATCATAATTTCGTATTACTGTCAAGGAGAATACTACGATAGTGTCACGACATTGGCGCGGGATTCCAGTTTATATAGTTTGTCCTTCATATTATAGTTTTGCAACCAACTGTATTGTGCACAATATGGTTGGGAAGCGCGCAGAGAGCATGGGGCAGAAGTTGGGAAGTTGGGAGGATGGGAAGACGGGAGGGCAGGACGCATGGGGCAGAGGGACGAGGGACAAGTTCGGAATGCGGAGTTCGGAGTTAGGGCGGAGAGTGCAAACGGGAAGAAAATAGAGATTGTTTTTCAATGACAGTTTCGGTAGAATTATTCAGGTATAATCTGACGAGGTGCAAATATGACCAAAGTAAAAGGCATATACAAAGAGAACGCTGTCCGTCTTCTCGAACCAGTAGCAGCAACGAATGGCGTGGAAGTAGATGTCATTTTTCACGACAATGTCGACAAAGACCAAACATTCGTGACGGCCATGAAACAGGAACTGGCGCGCATGGAGAATGGATTGAAACTCGGCGGCGGCCCTTACTATCGTTCGCGGGAAGAGCTCCATGAGCGATAAGGTCTTTATTGACACAAACATCCTGGTTTAAGCAACCTAACCCGCATAAAGCGGAATTGGAAATTGTAAATTGGAAAGTGCAAATTTGCGGAAAACGGCGGTTCAAAAACAGCCGTTTCATCCTTTATTTACAGAGACGTTATGATTTTATTGAAAATATTCTACCCGTTTTGAGAAGCTTTTGATTCTTTAGTAACTATAGGGGTCTTTCTCCTTGAAATATTCCCCGGTTTGCATTGTGGAAGACGGAAATGCAACGAGAAAGACCCTGATATGTTTCAACCGTTAGCTGCGAGAAAACAACAGGAGATATTTTGAAAGCTAAGGTTTATATCGAAACTTCGGTTATCAGTTATCTCACGGCACGCCCCAACAACGACATCCGTGCAATGGCCAACCAGAATGTCACCATCGAGTGGTGGGAGACGCAGCGGCTCAACTTCGATTTATTCATATCGGAGTTTGTCGTTGCTGAAGCCAGTCTTGGGCATCCTGACGCAGTAAAACGACGTCTTGAGGCAATCGCTGACATCATGGAGCTACAAGCAACAGAGGAGGTTCGGGTACTGGGCCAAGAACTCATCCGTCACAACGCTTTGCCGGCAAACTCCGAAATTGACGCTTATCATGTGGCTATTGCTACCGTGAACGGCATCGAATATATGCTAACCTGGAATTGCACACACATTGCTAATGCTCATACACGGCCTAAAATTGAGGCCACCTGTCGGGCACTTGGTTACGAGCCGCCCATCATCTGCACACCGCAAGAACTAACGAAGGAGGTTTAGGCTATGTGGCAAGACCCTATTGTCAAAGAGACGCGCTCTCTGAGAGAACAATACGCCAATCAGTTCGGTCACAACGCTGACGCGATATTTCAAGACATTCTGCGGAGGCAAGCTGCATCTGGCAAAAAGCTGGTTTCTTTCAAGCATCGCAAGCCTGTTCTATCGAAAATTGTTGCCAAATAGGAAAGACCAGTTTCAAACCTGCGCACTTGACACGGCGGCAACAAGACAGAGCAAAAAGGCTAATTTCCAACCAGCGGCTTGACCAGACGACGAAAAAGTCCGCGCGAATATTTGAATGTGCATTTGCAGGGCAATCCCGCCCAGGCGGGATTGCAGCCTTTCGGTAATCAGCAAGGCTAAACGGTTACGGTTACGAGGCCCGTTTCGTGGTTCGTGTATGGAGCGAGTCCCGATCTGATCGGGACGTGAATAACGGCGACGCGGTCGCCTTGGTCCAAAGTTATAACGCTTCAACCTGAAAAAAGCATTTGGCCACGGATTAACACGGATAATTCAAATAGTTAAACCAAATCCGGTAATCACCCTGTGGGCGAAGTTGTTTTTCCCCCTGCATCTTTGTTTTTTAGGTCGAACCGTGTTCATCAGTGGTTACAACTGCCATTTTTAGGTTCAAACAAGCAGTTTGTGAATATACTCGCTGATGAGTCCGCACTGCTTCATGATCGAGAGCAGCGTGATTTTTGCAAGTTCACTGTGGAGCGGCACGACCTCAGAACTGGTTCATCCGGAGCGCAACGTTGAGGGTGATCTCTCCGGCGCTGAGCTGGAGAGGAATGGCGAGGGTCTCTATGTTCAGGTTGCTGAAGAAGCAGAGGTTCGAGCCCGTAAAGATCATGGGCGGCGTGAGCCGGAACGTAAAGCCGTTGTCGTTCAACGCAGAGACGCCCCGGGCAACGACCATGTTGGCCAGCTCCATGAGCGTGTCGAGGGCCAGGGGGCTCAGTTCCGCCAGCTTCTGCTGGTTCATCTGGGAGGCCACAGACAGGGCCGTATCACGGCTCATCTCGAGGATCACGCGCCCTTCCACTTCTCCCGCCATGCCGATGATGGCGGCAACGTCCCTGGTCGGCGAGGCGGTCTGGTTCAGGCTCATGTCGCCCCGTTCCACAGGCGTGCCGGTGCATTCCGTCAGCACGGCGATGGCGGATTCAACAATAGGGTTCAGGTAATCCA
>MHDZ01000004.1:0-31151 GCA_001805055.1 Nitrospirae bacterium GWC2_57_13 | reverse complement strand
ACGTTACCTCAAATACCAAATCTCAAGCACCAAATCCCAAATAAATTCCAAATATCAAAAACAAAAATTCAAAACGTTTCGGTCATTTGCCTTTTGAATTTTTTTCATTATTTGAAATTTGAGATTTTGATTTTTGGCATTTTCCTTTCTCAGTGGGACAGCACGAAGCGCACGATCTCGGCCATGGGCACGTTCTGGACGGGTTTGGTGATGAAGTGCTTTGCCCCCTTTTTCAGCGCGTCCTTCACCAGGTCATTGTGTCCCAGGGACGATACCATGACGACCCGAGCGGCGCGGTCCTCGTGCATGATGGCATCGAGCGCGTCGATGCCTTCCATGCCCGGCATGGTAATGTCCATAAACACGAGGTCGGGCCGCAGGTTCTTGTATTTCTGGACCGCGTCCTGTCCGGAAACTGCCTCTCCTGCCAGCGTCCCGCCGATATGCGACAGGACCTTGATCAGGGCCCTGCGGGCGAATTCCGAATCATCCACCACCAGAAATTTAAAGGTCTCAAGCGCTTTTTCCTGCACAGGCATTCACCTCCTTCACGAGCGATATGAGCCGTTCGGGTATTCTGTCGAGAGAAACGATCTCGTCGGCATGGCCCATCTCTATGGCCACTTTCGGCATGCCGAAGACCACGCTGCTTTCTTCGTCCTGCGCCATCGTGTAGCCGCCGGCGGCCCTGATGCGGCCCAGGCCCCGGGCGCCGTCCTCGCCCATGCCCGTCATGAGCAGGCCGATGGTCTCCCTGCCGAATTCCTTCGACACGGAATCAAAGAGCACGTCTGCCGACGGACGGTGGCCGTTCACGGCCGGACTTGCCGACAGGACGGCGACGCCACGCTTGTTCAACTTTGCGATCTTGAGATGCCTGTTGCCGGGCGCAATGAGCGCAAGACCCGGTTCGATCCGGTCGCCCTCGCCGGCTTCCTTCACCCTGATCCTGCATGACTGGTTCAACCGGCCCGCGAACATGTGGGTGAATCCCTCGGGCATGTGCTGCACGATCAGGATGGCTGCGCCGAAGTCCGCAGGCAGCTGCGGAAGGATCATGCTGATGGCGTTCGGCCCGCCCGTGGAAATGCCGATGGCCACGATCTTTGTCAGGACCTCGGAACGGGAGCGCTTTTCCAGGACCTGCTCGGGCGCCGGCGGCGGCAATGCAGCGTGCGGGACCCTGCCCACCGTCACGGTGCTGGCGACCTTCACCTTCTGGATCAGCTCCCGGGCGATCTCCTGAATATGGGCCGAGATCGCGTCTGCCGGCTTGGTCACGAAATCAACAGCTCCGATGGCCAGTCCTTCAAGGGCCAGGTTGCCCCCCGTCGTGGTAAGCGAACTCACGAGGATGACGGGTATCTGATGATCATGCACAATGTAGCGCAGCGCGGTCAGGCCGTCCATGCGCGGCATATCCAGATCCAGCGTGATGACGTCGGGTTTCACCTGCGGGATCTTTTTGAGCGCGAACAGCCCGTCCATGGCCGTGGTCACCACCTCGATTGCAGGATCCTTGGACAGAATGTCGCTGATCAGTTTCCGCATCAGTGCGGAGTCGTCAACGACCATGACGCGAATTTTCTTCATTCATCCTCGTGTACTTCACTGAGCATAATGCATGGTGCTTTGATACTACAAGCATAGCGCATAGTGCATGGCGCATGGAGTGTGAATCTCTCTGCTCTCTGCTCTCTGCTCTCTGCTCTCTGCTCTCTGCCCTCTGCCCTACGCCTTCGCCTGCTCGCGCCGCACTTCGCGCGTGATCAGCGCCGGCGCGTCCAGAATAAGCACTACCTTGCCGTTGCCGAGTATGGCGGCCCCGGAGGTGCAGATCACCGTGCCCCAATGGTTGTCCAGCGCCTTGATCACCAGTTCCTGCTGGCCTACCAGGCGGTCCACCAGAAAACCGAAGAGCTTTTCCGCCATCCCGACGACGATCACGAACTTGCCCTTCTGCCCGCCGCCATCGGCGCGGAACTGCAGGGCATCATCGAGCGAAATGAGGCTGATGACACGATCGCGGAAGCGGAGCGAATTGCGCCCGCTGATGGACTGTATGTCGCCCTCCCGGATGCGCGCTATCCGCTCAATGGTCGTCATGGGTAGCGCGAAGAGCCGGCCGCCTGTCCAGAACAGCATGGCGCGCATGATGGCGAGGGTCAGCGGCAGGCGCAGCGTGACCACCGTGCCCTCGTCGGGCTTGGACCGGAGCTGGATCCTGCCTTTCAGCGCCTCCACCGTCGTTCGCACGATATCCATGCCGAAGCCGCGCCCCGATATGTCGGTGACCACGTCGGCGGTGCTGAAGCCGGAAAGAAAGACAAGGTCCATGACATCATCATCGGCCAGCCGGTCAGCCTCGTCCTGGGTCTTGACGCCTTTCTCAACGGCCTTCCGCCTGAGCCGCTGAGGATCGAGGCCGGCCCCGTCGTCCGTGATGGTGATCACTATCTGGTTGCCCTCATGAGCCGCCCTAAGGGTGACCGATCCCGTGCGTGATTTACCTTTCCGCTCCCGCTCGTCGGGCATCTCGATGCCGTGATCAACGGCGTTCCGCACCAGATGGATCAAGGGCTCGCCGATCACATCGAGGAGGCTCTTGTCGAGCTCCGTCTTTTCGCCCTGCATGACAAGCTCCACCTGCTTCCCCTTCTCCAGCGAAAGGTCCCTGACCACACGCGGGAACTTCCGGAAGATGTTGTAGATGGGCAGCATGCGGATCTTCATGACGTTCTTCTGGAGCTGGGAGAGCGTTTTTTCCATGAAGGCGTTCGCGTCGCCGAGGCGCTTGATAAGGCCATCCTTCTTGAATCGCTCTTCCAGTTCTGTCAACACCTGGCCGACCATGGACCTCCCGATCACCAGCTCGCCCACCAGGTTCAGCATCTTGTCCACGCGATGCGAGTCCACGCGCAGGCTGTGGCCCGCCTCGTCGCGCGCTGCTCCGGGCCGCTGCTCATGCTTCTGCTGCTCCCCGGCGCCCTGCACGCTGATGTCTATGGACTTTACGATCCCCGGGATATCGGCCGTCTCGCGGATGGCCTCGGCCGTATCGCCGGAACCGAAACGGATCGAGAAGGATTCCGCCCCGGCAAAAGCATCGGATTCCAGGGCAGGCTCGACGGCCAGTACCTCTCCCATCACGGACAGCCGGTCCAGAATGATCCGGGCGCCTGAGGGCCGCAATTCGCACTGGGGATCGAACAGGACCGTAAGCAGGTATCTGCAGGCAGGGGCAAGGCCCGCAGCGCCGTCCGCCGCGGCCTCTCCATGGTGAGATCCGTTCCCGTTGGCCGACAGCCGGCCTTCGATCCGCTCGATCAGCCGTTCGTCGAGATCCACCTGAGCGCTGCTGCGATAACCGTCGAGATAGACATGGAGCGTGTCGTTGATCGCAAAAAGGAGATCGATCAGCCCCTGATCCAGCTCAGCGCCGGAATCCTGAATGCTCCTGAGCAGGTCTTCTGATTTATGCGTCAGTGTATTGAGACAGGTGAATCCGAGGGCGCGGGAGTTCCCTTTGAGCGTATGAAGATGACGCTGAATGGTCTTGAGCGAGGAATCACGGTCCTGGCCCGACTCCAGGTTCAGCACCTCCTGGTCGAGCGATTCGAGAATTTCGTAGGCCTCGGTGAAAAAGACCTCCCTCAGCTCGCTCAGTTCGTTTTCGGTAAAGGTATAGTCGCTCATATGCGCCTCGCTGCAGCGTGATGACGGCCGCTCAGCCGTCAGCCCGTCTTCTGATATACTGCCCCTTTATTGTGGTAAATGAACCTGAACTTGTCCGAGAGGCCCTGGAGCGTTTCCGTGTGGCCCAGGAACAGGTAGCCGCCCTCTGCCAGGCTCGCATGAAACTTGTTAATCAGGCGCTGCTGCTCTTCGCGGTCAAAGTAGATCATGACATTCCTGCAAAAGATCGCATCAAGCCCGGACAGCCCGTTCTCGTGTTTAAGATTGTGATAGTCGAAAACGATCAGTTTCCTGAGCCGCGGTATCACCTGGAACTGGTTGTCCACCTTTTTGAAAAAGGAATCCCGGTACCCGGGGTGCACGTTCTCGACCTCAAGTTCCGTGTAGCTGCCCCGCTGTGCCAGCTCAAGGACCCGGAGGCTGATGTCCGACGCCAGGACCTTCACATCCCAGGAGTCGGCGTCGCCCAGCCTCTTCAGGATCGTCATGGCGATAGAGTAGGGCTCGTGGCCCCGCGAGCAGCCGGCGCTCCAGATCCTGAGCCGCTTTAAAGCGCTCTTCCGCCGTATCAGCTCAGGAATGACCATATCGGCGAACACGTCCATCTGGGGCCGGTTCCGGAAAAAGGAGGTTTCGTTGATCGTAAGGCTGTCCACCAGATCGAGCAGCTCGCGCTGCCCCTGATTCTTGTCCGATACGAGCTTGTAATAGCGATAGTAGCTGACAAGCCGGTGAGCCTGGAGGCGCTTCTGCAGGCGCACCTGCAGGAACTCTCTCTTCGCTTCCTTGATCGAGATACCGCTCTCGTTATAAATAAGCTGAGAGAACAGCTTGAATTCGTCGTCCGTGAGAATCATTGAAGACACTCGCACCCTCTCGCTGCTGACGGCGCAGCATCCCTCAGGCTGCTGCACCCTGCTCGCTCCAATCATCGGCCGCCAACTTTCTGATCTCCTCGGGCTTCAGGATGTTCTTCAGGTCCAGCAGAATAATAAGTTTGTCCGGAAGCTTGCCGACGCCGATGATGTACTCGGCGCCGACGTTTGTAACGATATCAGGCGCCGGCTCCACCGAATCCGGCGGGATGCGGAGGATCTCGGTGACGGCATCGACGAGAAGTCCGATGATCTTTTTCTCAACTTCTATGACCAGGATGCGGTTCGTCCGTGTTTTCTCGGCAGCTTCGATCTTGAGCCGCTTTCCGAGGTCAACAATAGAGACGATCTTGCCGCGGAGGTTTATCACTCCCTCGACGAAGGCAGGCATTTCCGGCACGGGCGTGATCTCGGGCACCCGTACGATCTCCTGCACCACTTCGATGTGTACGCCGAAGAGCTCCCGGCCGATCCGGAAGCAAACCACCTGGTTCTGCTTTTTCATGATTCCCCCTGTCCTGAACCGATTCGACCGGAATTGAAAATTGCAAATTGAAAATTGGAAAATTCATGGCCTCCGGCCCGCACGGGGGCATGAATCTCCCCCTCTCCCCGCCCTCTCCCCGCTGGGGAGAGGATACAGGTGAGGGGCAAAGCAGCACCGATTTCACATGCCTTTTCACTCCTAATTACGGCCATACCTCAAATTTTCAATTTACCTTTTTCAATTGCGGCCGACGGCCGCGCATGCTTATGCCGCTGCGAGATGGAGCTTTCCTGCTGCTCTCCGCCCTCTCAGCACGCAGCGGAGCAGATCGGCCAGCTCGACGAGCGAGAAGGGCCTCACGTTGATATACACGTTCCGTCCGGACAAAGCTGCAAAGGCGCCGTAGATAAGTCCGCGAAGGCGCGATTCCGGCTCGCAATGCTCGGTCAGCAGCAGCAGCGGCATGCGCGGCCGTTGTTCGCGCACATCGGCCATAAAGGCGAGTCGGTCATGGTCCACCGCCCCGGCCAGTACGAGATGAACCGTCCGTGCGGACCCCACGGCCTTCAGGGCCGCTTCCTCGCTGCCCGCCGGAATCACACTGTAGCCCATCTGCCGCAGCACGCCTGACAGCGTCTCGCGGCCTTCCCTGTCCTCTTCCAGAAGCACAAGCGTTTTCATAGGGGCCAACCTCCTGCGTTAATATCCTTCTTCCTGCTATAGCGCGGTCTCCGGCCGCAATTGAAAATATGCGGGTCAGGACCGGACCCTTCCGGAAAGCGTCTACGCGTCGCCGGAACCGTCAATGGCCGCCTTTACGATCCGGCCGAGCTCTTTTGCCTTTACGGGCTTGTTGACGTATTCAAAGACACCGAGACTGAGCGATTTGAGATAGGTCTCCACCGCACCATAGGCCGTCAGCATGATGGCCGGAACCTCGGGTCTCACCTGCCGGAAGGACGTCAGGAACTCAAGACCGTTCATGCCCGGCATGCGGTAGTCGGTGATGACCAGATCCACGGTCGTGCCGTCGCGCACGGTATCCAGGGCCGACTGGCCGTCCGGCTTGGCGATCACGCGGTACCCGAATCGGTTCAATATCTCGCCGAGGCTTTTCAGGTTTTCCAGCTCATCATCGACCAGAAGAATAGTCTTCATTGTGCGTCTCCGTTTCGATCCTCAGGCGCGATGCCGTTCACGGCATTCTGCGCATTGTCTGCTTCCCCGTTCATGATGCTGCCTTTCCAGCGCCCGATACCGCAGGAGGCGGCCGTAAGGCCCCTTTCGGCGGCAGGGTAAACGTAAATCGCGTGCCGCCGCCTTCAGCGTTCTCCGCCCAGATCGATCCGCCGTGGGCGTCGACGATCTCGCGGGTGATGGCCAGGCCCAGACCGGTGCCCGACGCTTTCTCCCCCGACTGCCCGGGCGACTGATAAAAGCGGTCGAATATCCTGGTGCGGTCGTCATCGGACAGGCCCCGTCCCGTGTCCTCAACGATCACGAACAACGCTCCGTCCTGCTGCTGCGCAGGAGCGTTCTTGACGTTGGGCCTGTCCACGGACACGCGGACCTTGCCGCCTTCCGGCGTATTTTTGATGGCATTGCTCAGCAGGTTGCTCAGGGCGCGGCGGATGAGACCCGCATCGGCCAGCACGGGGCATGCGCCGTTCAATTTTACGCGCTCAAGCCCGACCCCCTTGGACCCGGCAATGCCCTCCATTTCCTTCAAGGCGGATCCGACCAGTTCGTGGAGATCGAACTCCTGTTCCCTCACGAGAATCCCGGCGTTCCTGCTGCGGTATACGTCCAGCAGGTCGTCGATGATGTCATTCATGTCGGCGGCGCTCTTTTCCATGATGCCGACGGCGTTCTTCTGTTTATCAGAGAGGGCGCCGTTCTCGGCAATGATCTCAAGAAAGCCCATAAGGGACATAAGGGGCGACCGCAGATCATGAGCCAGGGCGTGGAAAAATGCATCTTTAAGACGATCCACTTCCTTCATCCGCTCAATGTTCCTGAATACCTTCACCCAGCCTGTCACCTGCCCCTCGCTGTCCCGCAGGGTTGCCAGGCTCACATAAACCGGCGTGCGTGAGCCATCCTGTCCGGTGAGATAACCTTCATAAAAGGCATCAGCCGGCCGCTCCGCAGGGACTTCCTTGACTTCACAGGCGGCAGCGGATTGTTCCCTGCCGAATATGTCGTCACAAAGTTTACCGAGCATCCGGGATTCCTCCATGCCCGTCATCTTGAGCATGGCCTCATTGACATAGGTGATCCGCCCGTCCCGATCCATGGTGACGACGCCGTCGGCCATGGTGCTCAGTACGATGTCCATTTTGTTCTTTTCCGTGATGATCTTTTCGCGCGACTTTTTGATGGACTCGAAGAGCTGGGCGTTCAGCAGCACTTCCGAGGCGTGGCGCGCAAAGAGGTGAAGCAGGTGCAGATCACGCTCATCGAAGGTCTTTCCTTCGGTCTTGTAAAAGACCGTCAGTCCTCCCATATCCTCCCACTCGTAGATCAGCGGAACATAGGCGAGACTCTTGATGCCCAGGGAATAGAGGGCCAGGGAATTGACCCGGGGATCCATGACAGGATCGTTCGAGAAAAAAGCCTCTTTTCTGGCCTGCGTGGGAATGAGCCAGTCCTGCGAACCGCGCTTTATCTCCTTATGAAAGCCGAGGTCCTTGTGAAATATGAAGTTCTTGATGGCGCCCGGTTCCAGGGACGTCTGGAGCAGAGAACCGGCGGCGCCCGTGATGTCGATGGCGCCCTCGCAGATCGCCTTGATCGAGTCGGTGATCTTGAGCGACTGGTTCAGCCTGAGGGACAGGTTATACAGAAGGCCTATCTCCTTGCTGCGTTCCTGCATCTCCAGATAACTGAACGCCTTGGCCAGCGCCAGGGACGCCTGGTTCACAATGGTCCTGGCCAGCTGAACATCGATCTCGGTGAACGCTTCGTCACGCTGCAGTGAAACGTCGATGATCCCGAAGATCTTTTCTTTTGCCGCCACCGGCAGCAGCAGGGCGTGAATGATGTTATCGCGCACCATGGCGGTCTGGACCAGTGTCAGGCGCGGATCGCTCTGCCGGCCGCCGGCCTGGTCCGGCGCAGCCACCACCAGGGGTTCGGAGATCATCGGTCCGGCGTCGGCAAGGGCGATGCTGATCCCCCTGCCCGCGGAAAAAGGCGGCAGTTCCCCGATGTTCTTGAGGTAGTACATCTCATGCACGACGGAAGGGAACAGATTGATCGACACGATATCCGTCTCACCGATCATGGTCAGGCGTTCAAGCGTGGCCTGCACGATCTCGTTCACGTCGAGCGAGGCATTGAGACTGGCGGTGAATTCCGAGATGAGCGCAAAGTACTGCGTCAGGTCCTTCAGTTTGTTATCGAGCTGGCGCACCTCGGCGGCAGGAGCGTCGACAGCGGGCTTCAGATCCAGGGCGCGCCGGATGGAATTTTTCAGACCCTGGATATCGATAGGCTTGATCAGATAATCGCAGACGCCCCGGTGCTGCGCCTTCACAGCCGTATCCAGGGAGCCATAACCAGTGATGATAAGGATCTTCTGGTCAGGCAGAAATGCCTTGATGCGCTCTACCAGCTCCAGGCCGTTCATGCCCGGCATCCGCACATCGCTGATCACCAGGTCAAAGGGCTTCTGCTTCAGCGCAACGAGCGCAGCTTCGCCGTTCGCGGCGCAGTCGATGACGTATCCTTCCCTGCTCAGGATAGCGCTGAGGCTGTCAAGTATCATCTCTTCGTCATCAACGAGCAGGATGGCCTCTGGCATATTTGGATCCCCTTTGAATTTTGAGACGGCACGAAACCGAAAAAACGATAAATAACAACAATATTATTGCAAAAGCAATGCCCGCTATTTAAACAGCAATATATCAAAGAGTTAACAATAGGATTGATGACGGTATTTGGACAGTCCGGGTTGATGCTTCAGAAGGCTGGAAGGGTTAACGTATTGTTTAGATGAATAAATAGCTGTGTCTAATTATCGACACTTGCTGCACTGCTGTTGCCGTTCATGGCGGCGGCATCCATCAGATCACCCGTCTTGTCATCAAAGAGAATCCCATGCTTCTGGATCTTGCTGTACAGGGTGGACCGGGGTATGCGCAGCGTTTTTGCCGCAAGATGCTTATTGCCCCGGCAATCCTTCAAGGCCCTGATGATGAGCTCCCGTTCCGTGTCCTTGAGCGACCTGGATTCCTGCGCCTCTTGCAGCACAGGTTCATCGGTCCTGCACTGGATCGTGTCAGGCAGGTCCGACGGCTGTATCTGGGAGCCCTTGGCCATGACCATGCCGTATTCAATGGCATTGACGAGCTCCCGCACGTTGCCGGGCCAGGAATAACGGATCAGCGCGTCCATCGCTGCCGGCGACAGGGACTGGGCCCGTGAACGGCCTTTGAAACGGTCCAGAAAATACCTGGCCAGGAGCGGGACATCGCTGCTGCGCTCATGCAGCTCCGGCAGCAAGATCGTGATGACGTGCAGGCGGTAGTAGAGGTCGTCGCGGAACAGCTTCCTGACCACGGCCTCCTGCAGGTTGATGTTCGTGGCGGCTATAAGGCGGAACTCAACGTGAATGGTCTTGGTGCCGCCGATGCGCTGAAAGCACCGTTCCTCGATGACCCGCAGCAGTTTGACCTGGGCGTTCAGCGGCATGGTGTCGATCTCGTCCAGGAAGAGCGTTCCGCCGTCGGCGGCCTCCACGCGGCCGATGGCTCGCTGGATCGCTCCCGTGTAAGCCCCTTTCTCGTGGCCGAAGAGCTCGTTCTCGATCAGCGTTTCGGTGAAGACGCCGCAGTTCACGGCCTGAAACGGGCCCTCTGCCCGCGAGGACCGGTTGTGAATGGCTCGGGCCACCAGTTCCTTCCCGGTGCCGCTCCTGCCCTGGATCAGCACGGTGCTTTCCGAAGGGGCGATGTTCTCGATGATCTCATTGATGCGCTTGATCTTCTGATGGGATCCCACGATCTCATAGTTCTTTTTCAGCTTCCGCAGCTCGCTCTTGAGCTGCTTGTTCTCCCTGAGCGAATCATGATAGGCCCGGGCGCGGTCGAGGATCGAAAGCAGATGAGGGGGAGAATAGGGCTTCGTCATGAAGTCGAAGGCGCCCATCTTCATCGCCTCCACGGCCAGATCGATCGTGCCCTTGCCGCTCACCATGATGACCTGGGTTTCCGGCGTGCTCTGCTTGATCGACTTCAGCAGCTCGTTTCCCGAGATGTCCGTCAGCATCAGATCGGTGACCACCACGGCAAAGGTCTCTGAAGCCGCAAGGTCGAGCGCGTCCTGTCCGCTTGCAGCCGTGCTGATCTCGTATTTGCCTTCCCGCTGCACGATTGCCTGCAAAGATTCAAGCACCAGCGGCTCGTCATCCACCAGCAATACTTTTGCCATATCCGTCATCGCCACTCCCCCTGAACCCGGACAAGCCCCGATACTCGGGACAGGCCGGAATTGGAAATTGTAAAGTGCAAAGTGCAGATTTAAGGCTTAAACCCATGACTTCCGTTTTTCTTTGCGACCTTGCCCGCCCCGGTTCCATATATATTAAGACGCGGGCCGGGGGCGCCTTGGCGAGAAACCATCTTGCTTTTTTATGGCTCTTGACTGAAACACAGACATCAACAATCTTTTGTCCCTGTTATAGGCATAAGCGCCTAACCCTGCTGCGCAAGCGGCAGAGAAATGGTGAAGGCCGCACCAGTCCCCTCTCCGCCGGAAACATGTATCTCGCCCTTGTGATAATTGATTATGTTGTAGCAGATCGTGAGCCCCAGTCCGGTGCCCCGTTTTCCGCTCGACTTCTTGGTCGTGAAAAAAGGCTCAAAGATCTTCGTCAGGTGCGCCTGCGCGATGCCGGGACCCGTATCAGAGAACTGCAGCACGAACCTGCCCCGATCACAGGAGGTGGCGACGGAGACCATGCCGCCGCCCGGCATGGCGTCAAGTGCGTTCACGATGAGGTTCAGCAGCACCTGCTGCAGCATGCGCTCCGACCCCGCGACAACGGGATCTGCGCATGCATAGCGTTTTACCACCTGTATCTGCTTTTCCTGGAGATAGCTCCCTGAAAAATCAAGGGACCCGTCAATGACCCGGTGCATGTTCAGCGGCGCCAGAACGTCTGACTGGGGACGGGAGAACTCGAGCAGATCCCGCGTCAGCGCCGCCAGGTTATCTATGCCAGCCTCGATCTTCTTGAGATATTCCCGCTGCGGAAACTCGGGAGGGAGGGAATCCCCCAGAAGGTACAGATAGTTACTGATGTAATCAAGGGGATTGTTGATCTCATGTGATATCTCCGCTGCCAGCTTGCCGACAGCAGCCATCTTGTCGGACCGGACCAGTTCCTCTTCCAGCAGTTTCTGGGCCGTGATGTCATGAAAGATGCGGATCGCCCCCTGGAGCGCTCCGTCCTTGTCAACGAATGGATACAGGGAGGTCTGGAACAGAGCATCTCCCAGTTCAAGATCCATTTCATTCAGCAGCGGCTGGCGGCTCGACAGCACGCTGTTGAAGGCACAGGACCCCTGCTGCGGACAAGAGTGCAGGATCACTTCGCAGCAGGGAACGCCGATGAGTTCCTCGAAGCGTTTGTTCAGCCTGAGGCTGAATGCCCGGTTCACCCTGGTGATGCGCGACTGGCAGTCCAGAATGCAAACCAGGTCGGAGATGGAATCAAAGGTGTTCTGCCAGTCCGCCTTCGCCTTGATCACCTGTTCCGTCAACCGGTTCAGGCTCTGGGTCTTTGCCTCTTCTTCCTGGAACAACTGCGCCCGGTCCAGGGCGATACTGAACTTGTCAACGATCATCCCGATGATCTGCTGCTCCCTGTCCCCAAAGGGAACGGCTTCATGCCGTGCAAGGCGCAACACGCCTTGCAGCGTTCCACGCTGCGAAAGGGGCAGCAGGAACTGGGACCGATGCTCCTTCAGCGAAGCATCGCAGACGGCAATGGGCGCTCCTGTTTCCGCTGCTTCCTCGAGCAGCGGCGACTGCAGCAGGGGCCCTTCTTTGCCGGTATGTTCTTTTCTCCCCTGCCGGAACGATGCCGCCGTGATGAGCCTTCTCTCCTGGAGAAGATGGAGCGACGCCAGATCACAGCGAAAGGCCCCGGACAGGCTGCGCAGCAGTATATTCGTCTCCTGCTCAGGGCTCAGGGTCAACCCGATGGCAGACGACAACTCGCGCAAAACAGCAAATGGCTCATCATTCATGGCAGTATCGATCCCCGCAATCAGGGAACAGGCGGTCCGGTGGAGCCCCTCCAGCAGTCCCGGGAGACGCGGTACTGGAGGCTCCCTTGAACAACGCGACAGCCCGCCGCAACCCCGCTGGAGCGGGATTGCGGCAGCGGGGTCACTCAATATCCGTCATATTCTGGCCTTCAACGAATTCCACGGACTTCACGTCCTTGGTCTCGGCGAGCTTGCGTATCACCTGTTTGATGCGCATGGCCATATCGAACATGACCTGAAACTTTTTTCTGATCTCGGGATCCACGGTTGCGTCTTCGCGGTACACTTCGGCCCAGTTCACGATGACGTTCAGGGGATTGTTGATCTCATGCTCCACTGCCCGGGTCACTTCGCCCAGCGTGGCCAGCCGCTCGGCCTTGATCACCTTGTCGTGGGCGATCTTGATCTCGTTGCGCATGGACTCCAGTCGTTCGAATCCCCACCACATATTGATCCCGATGGCCACCTGCCTGCTCATGGCAACGGCAAGCTGTATCCGCTCATTCGTGAAGGGATTCCGCTCCCAACTCCGCTCTTCCGCGAAGACGATAACGCCCACGTTTTCGGCCGCGATGCGGATGGGAACGATGATAAGTGATCTTGTTGGCGGCGTCAGGACCCTGCGAAGTTCCTCGTCGATGGCGTCGGATTCCAGGCGCAGCACCCTGGGTTGACGGTTTTCGATCGTCTGACGGACGATCGAGAGCTGATCGGGCGCAAAAAGCAGGCCCACCGGCGGTTCCCAGTTAAGACTGCGCACAGGACAGGCGATGCGGACCGTCATATTCAGTTTGTCATCAAGCAGCAGCACCAGGCAGTAGGTCGTGGGGAGATGGTCCTTCAGTCCTTCGGCAAGGGTCTCGATGACGGCGTCCTTTTTCATATCTTTAAAGAGCGCCGATGTGATCGAATAGAGCTCCTGCAGCTCTCGGTTCAGGTCCTCCAGAATTCTGTTCCTTTTGAGAACGAATCTCGTCACGCCGTAGAGGAGATAGGTGCCGAGAAAGAAAAAAAGCGACAGCACAGCCGACATGGCATAGTGGTGCGGCTCGGGCGGTGAGTAAAGGTACGGAACAAGGGAAAAAACGGTCACCACCGCGGCGATACCGAGCATCTCAGCAAGATTATAAAAATAGGAAAAAAGAATGATCAGGAAGAACAGAACGTCGTAGGAACTGTTCAGCCCGCCGGAGACCGCCACGAGGATCGACAGCAGCGTGGAACCCGACAGCAGATGAAAAACGGTGAATACCCTCGGTTCGAACCGGTCCCAGGGAACAAGATACAGAATGATGATCATGATCACTGCCAGGAGTCCCAGGACCAGAAGCGGTAGTGTCCGGATGACAACGGGATGAGGCAGGAAGAACGTGCAGGCGACCAGAAGAATAGTGAATATATAGAACCGGGCAGCGACACGGGCCATGGCGACATTAATGCCCGGCGCGATGCGTGGTGAAAGGATAGACATGCAAACCTCCTAGAATATTGGAAATTATACACGACGTTGACGCATTGTCAAGGTTTCGACCCCCCGGCGTCCATTTTCATGCACTTGTCCGTAATCCGGCCCGTAGCAGAGGTTGAGGGACATTCCCCTTCTCACAGGAGGAAAGGGACAGTCCCCTTCAAGCGCAGGGGGAAAGGGACAGTCCCCTTCAAGCGCAGGGGGACTGTCCCTTTATCTCCTTCAGGCAAAGCGTGGCCGCACCCCCAAAAAAAGGAAACCTGAAGAATTACCGTCCATAGTTACTCAACTTGACATTCTACGTTACAAGTGTTACTATTAGAACATAAGTTACATAGATCGGAGGTGTAATGCCATGAAGAAAAGAACTCAAAGCATAAGTGACATTCTGGCTGCAGTGGCCCTAGCCGAAATGGAGGGGCTTGAATCGCTCCACATCACCAGTAAAATAAGCGCATTCGCGGACCAGCTTGAGAAGCGATTCATTGAGATCGCCTATGCCGAGGCCGCCGACTATGAGGATATAGAACGTTCTCTTCGTCGGGAAATGTCAACTACCCCTGCCCGGCCATATGCAAGCGAGTGCTGGGACGATGCTGACTGCATTGCCGCAGCAAAATAGCGGATTTACGTGAACAGACCGCGAAATACTATTATTGCGAGGACCTGTTTCCGCCTGTACCTGAGAGGAGATGCCTGTGCCTGACCTTTCTGAACACGAATGGCTGCTTATATTTTATAGCGTGCCTTCGCGTCCCGTTGCCAACAGGATGAAGCTCTGGAGAAAGATGGCCAGGGCCGGCGCACTGCAGTTCAAAGGCGCTGTTTACGCGCTTCCGGCAACAGAGGAGCATTACGAGCTGTTCCAGTGGCTTATTGCCGAGGTCGCCTCGATGGGAGGCGATGGCGCCTTCGTAAAGGCGTCTCGCATCGAGACCATGAAGAACAGCGAGATCATCGCTCTTTTCAACGAAGCGCGGGAAACGGATTTTCGGGGTCTGGAAAAGAAGCTGGACCCGCTGGAACGGAAGATCCAGAGCGTCAGGAAAGGAACGAGCACGCAGAACATCAAAAAGCTTGCCGAACAGACGATAAAGCTTACGAAAGAATATGACGCTGTCCGGGCCATAGATTTCTTTTCATCCAAGACCGGTGGCGGCATCGGTAAACGCATTCATGCTCTCGACGCTGAGCTGCGGAAGATAGCACGCCCTGCCATGGCCGGCTCGGCACAGGAACCTTCGCTCAGGAAGCCCGAGGACTATCAGAACAGGACCTGGGTGACGCGCAAGAACCCTTTTGTGGACCGCATGGCATCTGCCTGGCTCATCCGGCGGTTCATCGATCCCGGGGCCCGGTTCGGATTCATTGATGAACAGGAAGCAGCGCAGCCCCGGGATCGGGCAGTGTCTTTTGATATCCGCGGCGGAGAGTTCACCCACCAGGGAGACCTCTGCACCTGTGAGGTGCTGCTGAGATCTTTCAGCGTTCGCGACAGCGCTGCCGCACGGATTGCCGAGATCGTCCACGACCTGGACATCCGCGATGAAAAATACGGGACGGTCGAGGCTGCTGGCGTCGAAGAAATGCTCGCCGGCATCAGAAAGACGGCAGGGAACGACAACGAGGCACTTGAACGGGGCATGTCCGTGTTCGAGATGCTGTATGCGGCGAAGCAGTAATTAACCTGAAAAGAGCGTATGTGGACACGGATAAAATCTGACGATGTCGAATAATGCGGATTTAACCACAGAGCCAGGTCGGGCACGGAGGAAAGCTTTTCATTCTTTTTTTTCGACCTGTCTCAGTGCCGACCTGGTGGATTTTGACTTTTTATAAATGAATCTGCGTACATCTGCGTCCAACAGCCGTTTCTGGATTAAGGATGGCATACATGGAACCGACCTCGCAACGACCGACCTTTACCGAAGCCATGCGCTACTGGCTGAAGCTGGGATTCATCAGTTTCGGCGGTCCCACGGGCCAGATCGCCATCATGCACCGGGACATTGTGGACCGCAAGAAATGGGTCGATGAGGACCATTTTCTCCATGCCCTGAACTTCTGCATGCTGCTGCCCGGGCCCGAGGCCCAGCAGCTCGCCACCTACAATGGTTGGCTCCTGCATGGGACGCGGGGCGGCCTTGTTGCAGGCGTGCTCTTCGTGCTGCCTGCTGTTTTCATCCTCTGGGGTCTGGCCTGGCTCTATGCAGCCTACGGCACCACTCCGTCTGTGGCGGCCTTTTTCTACGGTTTGAAGCCTGCTGTGGCGGCCATCGTGGCTGAGGCGGTGATCCGGATCGGCAGAAAATCGCTCAAGACCCGGTTTCTCCTTGCCCTGGCTGCTGCTTCTTTTATCGGCATCTATTTCCTGCACGTCCCCTTCCCTGCCATCGTGTTCAGCGCCGGGCTGATCGGTTTTCTTGCAGGAGCATACGCGCCAAGCCTGATAAATACTGTGAATCAGAATAATCACTCGCAGCCTGCAGCATCAAAAAATTCGGCTGAGGCTGTTCCCACGGGCTGGCTCAGGACGCTCAAGATACTCGGACTCGGCCTGACCATCTGGTTCCTGCCGATTATCGCCCTCGGCATAGGGAGAGGATGGGACGACATCTTTGTGAAGATCGGGGTCCTGTTCACCAAGGCCGCAGTCGTTACCTTTGGCGGTGCTTATGCGGTGCTGGGGTACATCGGCCAGCAGGCCGTGGTCCAGCACGGATGGATCACGCCGGAGCAGATGATAGACGGCCTGGGCCTGGCTGAGACAACGCCGGGGCCCCTTATCATGGTGAACCAGTTCGTGGCATATCTCGCGGCCTATCAGCATACACCGGGCTTCTCCCCTGCCCTGGCAGGCGCCATCGGCGGGCTGCTGGCCACGTGGGTAACCTTTGTGCCTTCATTCATCTGGATATTTCTCGGCGCGCCCTATGTGGAGCGAATCAAGGGCAACAGGAAGCTTACCCTGGCACTGGCAGCCATCACAGCCGCTGTCGTGGGCGTGGTGCTGAACCTGGCCGTGATCTTCACGCGCCATACGCTCGTGCCGAATTCCGGTGGATTCGACTGGTTCGCCCTTGTTGTCGGCGGGACCGCCTTTGTCGGCCTGACCCGGCTCAAATGGGGCATGGTGCCGGTGATCATCGGTTCGGCCCTGGTGGGATTCATCTGGAGGATGTATTTATAAACCTGAAAAATGCATTTGAACACGGATAAAATCTGAAACAGCGGATAAAAACCTATTAACGACTCTTTTGACGCTGAAAAAGAATCACCTTTTGGGTAAAGGCTATTTCTGCCTGAATATCGGGTTTTATCCGCGAGAAGCTGCGTTCATCTGCGTCCAACAACTGTTTCTGGGGGTAAATAATTCTAAGGAGGAACAAAACAATGCCGCCACTGGACAAACATCTCAAAACAAGCATGGAAAAGACCGGAAAGGACTTCAAGGCAGTACACGAATGGCTCGACGCAGACCCGGCCACAAAGTCCGCGCGCCACGACATCACAAAGATCTATGAATACGGCCGCATGATCGAGGAGAAGCACGGCAAGGAGGCCCTGCAGGAATATCTTAGCCACATGCATGACGATGTAAAGTCGAAGTTCGACCATGTGCGCGAGGACCTGGAGAAGTCCCTGGCCGAGACACTGGCCTATTTCGGCGTGAAGTGAACAGTGATCCTATCTTAACAATATGGCTCGCCCCTGCAGTTCCCCACCCCTTCCCCTCCGGGAAACGAGTGGGGTGAGGGGCATACCAGGGAGTTACATCATGAGCTACACACTACAACAATCGGATATCGATATCCTCAGGAATGCCGGCATGTCCGACGCTGATATCAAGCACAGCAGGCAGGTGGCTGAAAAGGCACTGGAGATCGCGGGGCGCATCAAGGGAAACAAGATCGATGAAGAGTTCGTCGGCCGCGGCGGCCTGTTCCATGACCTGGGCAAGTCAAAGACCCATGAGATGGAGCACGGCAAGGTTGGCGCCGAGATGGGAAAACAGATTGGCCTGCCCGGCGCGATCACGGACCTTATGGAGAAGCATATCCGCGGCGGCCTCACCGCTGCGGAAGCGGAGGAACTGGGCCTGCCCGTAAAAGACTATACCCTAGCGCGCATCGAGGAGCGCATCGTGATCTACGCGGACCGTCTCGTGGATATCATTCATGACGGCATCGTGACCGTCAAATCGGAACAGGATGCCGAGGAGCGGTTCGAGGAAATCCTGAAGACCTATCCGAAGTACGGGAAGAACCAGATCACGCTGACGCGGTATCTGGGGTATCACCGGGAGCTTCAGGCGAAAATGCGCGGGCAGTGATCAACCGAATACGAACGAAATAAATATTGTTACACCTCGGCACGTCCCCCCTCTCCCAACCCTCTCCCCTATGGGGAGAGGATACAGGTGAGGGGCAAAGCCGTAACAAATCCAAGTGCGTTTGTATTAAAAAGAGCTTTCGGGATGAAAACAACTTCTTTTACACTGATGTACGCTGAGCGAGTCATGAAGAATCCTGATTTTTCCTGGGTGTTCATCCGCCGTTATCCGTGTCAAAGGCTTTGAATTTCCCTGTCTCGCCTCGTGGGGCTTGTCCGGGTTAGGCTCAAGAGTTTCTCCGGTGCCGTGTTTGTGGTACTATGAATTACTATGAGCCGCAAACGCCACCCTTCGCCTTCATCAGCCACGAACGAGTTAGAACGATTCGCTGATGCGAAGGCCCGGGGTCTCAGGACGGTCTTATTTGTGTGTACGGGCAATGCTGCGCGTTCCCAGATGGCCGAAGCGCTCGTGAACCATCATCTCGGCGATTCCTGGGCCGCTTTTTCCGCAGGCACGGTCCCCATGATGGTCCATCCCCTGGCCATGGCGGTCATGGAGGAGGACGGCATCGATATGACGGGAAAGACGACCAAGCATATCGACCAGTTCAAGGACTGCTCATTCGACCGGGTGGTGCTGCTCTGCTCCGATGTGGAGCGCCTCTGCCCCAACTATCCCTACCCCGGCGAGAAGGTGAGCATCATCGTCCACGACCCTGTAGTCCACTATGCCCTCCTTTCACCGCACACCTACCGTCGCCTTCGGAAGGAACTCCAGGACCGGATACTCCCTTATCTACGAGGGCTGTAACATGAAACTACTCTCCAAGGTATTTTCCCGCGCCGAGGTCTGCAGCATCCTGTCCATCGGCAATGAGGCCCAGGCGGAACGCTATGAGCGTTTCAGGTCCTATCTGGACCACAACCATGCCGCACTTACCGCGCTGGCCGAGCTGGAACAGATGTACTACGGCGGCCGGCCCTTCACGCTCGATTTTGCCTGCTCTCGCTACGGAGGCCTGGCCGAGGCGGTGCTGGGGGCCGTCTACAATCTGCAGGCCCTCTCCACAGGCCGCTACGAAGGCCTTGAAAAGGTCTTTGCGGAGATCGACGGCGCTGTGGCGCGCGAGTTCGACCCGCAGCACCGGTCCAGCGTGACGGACCTGGTGCTTCCCCTTTCGAGTGTTACGCTCCAGATGAAGGACGGGACCGGCGCAAAGGCGGCGAACCTCGCTGCTTTAAAAAATGAGCTCGGCCTGCCTGCGCCTGATGGATTCGTGGTCACTGCAGCAGCCTTCACGATGTTTTTGGAAGAGAATGGGATTTCCGTTCCACTCCGGCAGATCCTGTCCAGGATCGATCCGCTTTCCTACAGCAACATGGGTATTGCCGGCGTCGAGGCCCAGGCCTTGATCGACAAGGCAACAGTGCCCGAACCCCTGAGGAAAGCAATTCTTTCGGCCTTTGACGCGCTGACGAAAAAGACCGGCGGCAGGCTGCGCGTTGCTGTCCGGAGCAGCGCCATCGGCGAGGACACAGAGGCCACCTTCGCGGGCCAGTATACGTCGGTCCTGAACGTGGATCGGGAAAACATCCTTGACGCCTACAAAACGGTCCTGGCGAGCAACTATTCTGCCAAGGCCATCGCTTACCGCCTGCAATACGGCCTCGACGATCGCGAGACCCCCATGTGCGCGCTTGTGCTGCCCATGGTGAATGCCCGCGCAAGCGGCGTGGTCTACACGTCCGGCTCCCTGGTGACGGGAGCTGAAGCCATCAAAATCAGCGCAATCCGCGGTCTGGGTGAGCATCTGGTAGGTGGAAGCGCCTCGCCTGATACGTTCCTGCTAAATAAAGAGGACTTGCAGATTGTCTCTTGCGACACCAGAAAAAAAGATTTTCAGCTCCTGAGCGATGCCGCCGGGGGAGTAAAACTCGCCGCCGTGGCGCAACAGGAACAGGAAACACCGTCCATCGGCGATGCAACAGCCGCTGAACTAGGGCGCCTTTCCCTGGCCCTTGAGCGGTTCTTTCACCATCCCCAGGACATCGAATGGGCCCTTGACGATCAGGATCGCCTGTTCATTCTCCAGTCCAGACCCCTGATCATCCCGAAGGCTGACGAAGAGGCTGATGCGCCAAAGGATTTTGCCGGACATCCGGTGTTGCTTTCCGGCGGATCAGCCGCATCACGGGGGATCGCAACAGGCAGGGTCTTTCTGCTGAACGACGCCTCTGCTCCGGACAGCATCCCGGAAAATGCGATCCTCGTAGCAAAAACAGCCTCATCAGACTACGCCAGGGTGATTAGTTCCCTGAAAGGCATCATCACCGATGTGGGCAGCGCCGCGAGCCATCTCTCTTCCGTTGCACGCGAGTTCGGCGTGCCTGCCCTGCTCGACACAAAAACGGCCACCAGCGTCCTGCTCGAAGGGGAGATGATCACGCTCTTTGCCGACACGAAAACCGTGTACCAGGGACACGTCGAAGAGCTTGCCAAACGGGCCCGGCCCGCAAAAAAGCCCCTTTTCAACAGCCCTGTGCACGGCAGGATGCGCCGCATCCTCGACCGCATCTCACCGCTCAATCTGACGGACCCCGAGGCGGAGAATTTTTCGCCTCACGGATGCATGACCCTCCATGACATCATCCGGTTCACCCATGAACAGGCCATGCAGGAGATGTTCAGCATCACTGACGACGCAAAGGAGGGCAGGTCCGTTGAACTGACGACGACTATCCCCATGAATATCCGGCTCATCGACATCGGCGGGGGGCTGCAGACCGGCCTCACCACCTGCACCACGGTCACGCCGGACCGGATCGAATCAGTTCCCCTGAAAGCGCTCTGGAAAGGCATGACCCATCCGGGCATCAGCTGGGAGGGCACGGTCAATTTCAGCCCGAACAACATCTTCACGCTGCTGTCGTCGAGCGCCCTGTCGGAGTTTGGCGAGATGCCCGGCGGCGTCAGCTATGCAATGATCTCGTCGGACTACCTGAACCTCAGCGCCAAGTTCGGCTACCATTTTGCCACCATCGACGCCCTCTGCGGCGATACGAACACCCAGAACTACGTCTCGATCCAGTTCGCCGGCGGCGCAGGCAGTTATTACGGCAAAACGCTGCGCGTAGCCTTCCTCGGGAATGTTCTGAAGAAACTGGGGTTCCAGGTCTCCCTGAAGGGGGATCTGCTCGAAGCAACCTTGGTCGGCCTTGACTGCCCTTCCATCGACGGCGTGTTGGACCGGCTCGGACGGCTGCTGGCATCTTCAAGGCTGCTGGACATGGCCCTGTCGAACCAGGACGACGTTGTGCGGCTGACGGAATCCTTCTTTCAGGAAAAGTACGATTTCCTCGCCGAGGAACGGGAAGACAGCCTGCGGAATTTCTATACCCACGGCGGGCATTGGATGCGCGCCGAGGAGGACGGACGAACCTGCGCCTTCCAGGACGGCTCCCGGGCGGGTTTCACCCTGAGCTCCGGTGTGGCCGGCGTGATGAACAGGCTCGTGGGGCCGGCGCTGCAGGATTTTCTGGACAACGTCAAGGCATATTATTATTTCCCGCTGGCCATTGCCAGGGACGTGCGGCTGGAGGCGGGAAAGGCGAGCGTCAGGATGAAATGCATCAGCGGGAACATCGATCGGGCAGGCGGACTGGCCTTCGGTCTGAGGAACGTGGGCAACTATTTCGTGCTGCGCATCAACGCCCTGGAGGACAACATCATCCTCTTTGAGTACGTGAACGGCGAGCGCTTCTCCCGCGTCAAAATCGACCATCCCATTCAGTCGAACACCTGGTACCGGATATCCGTTGAGATCAAGGAAGGAACGGTCCGGGGATATCTCGACGACAAGGCCGTGGTCGAGTACGCGACCGACAAGCCGCTTGCTGGGTTCATCGGCCTCTGGACCAAGGCCGATTCGGTCACCTGGTTCGACGAGCTTATACTAACGTCCGAGGATGAGACGAAGAGCATTTCCTTTTGATACGGCAAAACCCGGCAATGCACTTTAAGCTTCAAGAACGTTGCTGATCAGCCGCGCGTTTCTTTATTCGTGAGCTGGATTAGCCTTGTTAGTGCCATTTCGCAAGCTTGTTTTTTTCGCAAACACATAAGCCCTTCGGCTTTGATACTCCACACCGGGATAGGGTTCTCTCTCGATTGTCTCGATCACTTCAAACCCGTTTTCTTTCAGGCAACGGGAAATGAAATCGTTGGTGAAAAACATGAGGTCTATATCCACCTTCTTGCCGAGAAACGCGCGTACGCGTATCGTCCCCTCACCGATGTGATAGGTAAAGAGAAACAGGCCGTCCGGCTGCAATACCCGAAATACTTCACGAAATGCGACCATTGCTTGCTCTTCCGTGAAGTGAACTATAGCGTAGAAAGCCACAACACCCGCTATTGAGTCGTTTTCAAATTCAAGATCAAGAATATCGCCCTTCCGGAAATGGATGCCCTGATGAAGCACGCTGGCCTGTTCGAGTAGTTTACCGGAAAGATCCAGGCCAGAGATTTCAACACCGAGGTCCTTCAGGTAGTGTGAAGTTTGACCGGGGCCGCAGCCGAGATCCCAGACCGGCCTTCTGGCTCCGACCTCTTGCGAGAATCTGCGGAGTATTTCCTGGTCTTTCGGCTTTTTATCGTGCTCAGCAGTGAAAGCGTCTGCATATTCTTTTGCTATCCTATCGTATATTGTCTCTATGATATTCAATTCTTGCCCCACAACAACGAGTTGAGCCGCCATTGGCGGCTCGAACGACACGTTATAATAAACACATTAAATCCCATTTTTAATTTCGAGTGCCTTAATTTCCTTCTCATACTCCGCAAGTTGTTTTTGAAAATTGCGTTTTTTCCATTCCGAATCGATTGTTTTTGGAACATCCATTATAATTTGCAGGCCAAGCAGCGAAAAGGGCACCTCTGCGCCTATACTTCGACAAACGTTCATCAATTCTGCGATTTGCATTTTGCTGATTTCGTTGTCGTCTGGGATATCATGAATTTCTTTTTGTTTACGAATTTCTGTTGCTAGAGCATCATGCGTACGTTTTCTCAAGACCTTCAGGTATTCAGATAATGTTGGATCTGCTTTTTCCTTCGGATCAGATACTATAGAGGCCGAACTGAGTGGTCCAGGAACAAGGCGTTTGGATTCAGCCTTCCTCTCAGTCATAAACGTATCAGCTTGGGTTAAGGCTTCTTCAAGGCCCGGATGCCTAGCTGGTTCACGAAGACCAGCTAAAATTGATAATCTCGTAATAAGTCTGTTGTCGTTATTTAATCAAAATAAATTACGTGAAACATCATAATTCCATTGCAGCACAAGGGGTTTTGTGATACACCATGACATCACAATTCGCAATCAAGGAGCCAGAATGATCCATATTAAGGATCACAAAACCCCCGACATGTTCGAGCCGTTTCCCTTCCTGGGACCCAAACGCAAACAGCGCATTGAGGAGTCCTGGGCAAAGGTATTTCGTGAGCATATTCTCACCTCGTTGCCGGTCGAGAAGATATTTTCCAAATACAGCCCGGTTTTCGGAGCGCCGACCAAGGAACTTTATTCCATGATCGGTCTTATGGTCATCCAGCATATGAACGACCTGACCGACCAGGAAGCCGTTGACCAGTTTGCCTATAATCTCCAGTGGCAATACGCCTTAAACATCACCAGCACGGCAGATGCCGACGCTTATGTCAGCCCCAAGACCCTTTGGAACATGCGCAGTCTCCTAATCGAACTGAACCTCTACCAGGTCATCTTTGAAGAAGTCGTAAAGAAGCTTGCCGATGTGTTCAAAGTCGATGTCTCCAAGCAGCGCTTCGACTCGGTCCACATCTACTCCAATATGCGCCACCTAGGCCGGCTCGGCCTGTTCGTAAAGACCATAAAGAAGTTTTTGGTGAACCTCAAACGTCAACATAATGGCCTTTACGAATCATTAGAGACAGCTATCGCAGACCGGTACATGACCAAACAGGGAGATGCCGTCTTCTCGATGGTCAAGCCCTCGGAATCGATCAACACGCTTGCGACGCTGGCCAATGACGTGTTCAGCCTGGTGGAGCGGTTCAGGGGAAACGAACAGGTTATCGCCATGAGCACCTACCAGCTCCTTGCCCGGTTGTTTAAGGAACAATGCATCGTGGAGCGCGTTGATACGCATACAACCCTGGTCTCGGTAAAAGCCAATAAGGACGTTGCTTCCGATTCCCTGCAAAACCCTTCCGACCCCGATGCCGGGTATGACGGTCACAAGGGCAAGGGCTACCAGGTGCAGGTCGCCGAAAGCTACGGAACCTCCGAGGATACCAACACCCTGAATTTGATCACCAGCGTAATCGTCGAACCCGCCCACAAAAGCGACGCCAATGCCATGATCCCGCTCATCGAAGCTACCACGGAGCTTGGGCTGAAACCGAAGGAAGTAACCGCCGACACCATCTACGGCAGCGACGAGAACTGCCAAAAGGCTAAAGCCCTCGGCATAGAAGTCATTTCCCCGGTCATGGGCAAACTCGGTGAAGGCAGTGTGCCGCTCACGGAATTCACCATGAACAGCGAAAACGAAATCACCTCCTGCCCCGAGGGATGCGCTCCGCTCAGTACCCGGAGCAACGACGACAATCACACCGCGCTCTTCTCAAAGAAAACGTGCCGCAGCTGCTCCCGAAGAAGAGGGTGTCCGACAATGCCCGGTAAAAAGGGCAACTACCTCCGGTATAACGATAAAGCGATCCGCCTCGCCCATCGACGGGCTCAGGAAGACACGCCCGAGTTTCTGGACAAGTATCGCTTCCGTGCGGGGGTTGAAGGAACCATGTCTCAGCTCGACCGAATAACCGGGTTCAAGAACCTTCGCGTCCGAGGACTGTCCGCAGTGAGCTTCGCCGCGTACTTGAAGGCTGCGGCAATCAACATTATCCGGGCGGCGGCGTTCAGAAACCGGGAAAAGGAAAGGCAGTCGGCCCCCATTGCTGCCTTTTCGATGCTATCTTGTGCTGTCAATGATCGGGTACAGCATATTTCAGCCGCCATCAGGTCTTGGCTCGGTCTTCAGAGTCTGAATATGCAATTTAAAGCACTTTACGCCGTTTGACTTCTTACGAGACCATCAAAATTGCTATATCGGATGTCAACGCTTTCAGGCCAGAAATATCAAATGTTCTGCCTTGTAACAGACTTAGAGGGATGGGTAAGGTTTTAAAAGTCATCCCATCTGCAATCAAGGGAATACTGCGCCGTTGCGCAAATCCTGCGCCTGCTTCAAAATAAACCCATTTATTCTCTACTGCGTACGGTGTAATCAGTGCTATTATCGCAGTAGCTGACTCTAATTTGTCGCGTAGTTCTTCAATCCAAACCTCACCACCGCCGAGATCCGAACCAGAAACAAAAAAATTAGCGTTTAGAAATATATTTTCAAGAAAATCCTTAAGCAGGATAGCAAGTGTTTCATCATCCTTTGCGTGGCTTATGAAGATTGTGATTTTTTGCTGTGTCATTAAAAAAGCACCTCTATTCTTGAATTGGCTTCGCAGCACTAGCGGATGGCTGCCATCCTTTCTTTCCCAGATAATATTTTCGGTACGAAATAAGGTAGCATAGATAAATGACCCGGTCAATGAATTTGAGAAGGAAACATGCCATATCTAACTGACTTCATTAGAAGCCGACCAATTGACTAATATTCAGTTTTAGGAATATATGAGAAGGGAAATTAATATTCCATTATTGAAAAAGCTTTTTCAATAATGACCATCAGATGCACCTGCCAAGGGCGGTATTCTGGAATGCGCTTTCCGGAACAGATGCCGCTGGGTGCGGACCGGGAATGGACCTGCTGCTCAAATTTCTTGCAAAAGGGATCGAACGTAGTAATATAGGCGGGCATGCATCCGGGATCAGGCAGGATTTGGCATACGGCTGGACCGACTACTCCATGAAGCTGACGTCACCCTTCAAACTCCTCTGCGCCACCGGCCTCTTTGCCCTCTTCAGCTCCACGATCTCGAAGAGCCCGGTGCTGCCGCTCTTTGCCACGTCGCTCGGCGCAGACCCTTCGGGTGTTGGCCTTGTTGCCTCGGTCTCGGCCTTCATGGGCGTGGTGGCCAGCATCCCCGCGGGCATCCTCTCGGACCGCTGGGGCAGGAAGCGGATGCTGATCGCTTCGTCCTTTGTCTTTGCCACGGCGCCCTTCCTGTATCTTCTGGTAACGGACATATGGCAGCTCGCTGCAGTCCGCTTCTACCACGGTCTTGCTACTGCCATATTCGTGCCTATCGGCATGGCCCTGGTCTCTGATCTCTTTCATCAGGAACGGGGCGAGAAGATGGGATGGTTCTCCACGTCCACGCTCCTGGGCCGCTTCATCGCGCCCCTTGCCGGCGGCGGCATCCTTGGCGTTCTCGCAGCAGATCCCGCATTCAGCTACCGCATCGTCTATCTGGTCTGCGGCATCGCGGGCGTGATGGTGTTTATACTTGCGCTGCGCATACCGGAGGCATCATCCCTGCAGAACAATGGCCGGCATTGGAAGGACTCTTTCAGCATCTTCAGGAGCGTTATATCGGACCGCGCCATCGTGATCACCGCGCTGGTCGAAGCAGCCATCCTCTTTGCCTACGGCACCTTCGAGACCTTTCTTCCTCTCTACGCGCTCCAGTCAGGCCTGAGCGCCTATGAGATCGGCATCTTTCTGTCATCCCACGTCATCACCCTGGCGCTGACGAAACCGTTCATGGGGAAATTCTCCGACCGCCACGGCAGGCGGCCCCAGATCTTTACAGGCGCGCTGATCGGGGCCGTGAGCATCGCGGGTATTGCTCTGTTCAGCACCTTCCTTCCCATCCTCTGCTTCAGCATCCTCTTCGGACTATCCATGTCCATTCTCACCTCAGCAACAGCAGCCCACATCGCGGACCTCAGTAAGGCCGAAGGTCGGGGAAGCGCCATGGGCGTGCTCGGCTCGGTCATGGACATCGGCCACACCACCGGGCCGATCGTTGCGGGCATCATTGCAGCGGCATTCGGCTTCAGCTACGCCTTTGTCGGAGCAGGAGTGGTCCTTGCCTTTACGGCAGTTCTCTTTCTCCAGCTCGCGGCCAAGCGGGCCTGAATCGTATGCAGGCTGGGCGTGCCTAAACATGCCAAAAAAATAGCCCCTCGCCGGTATACCCTAGGCGCATCAGAAAGGATCGGCTATAGAAGATTATTGCCGCAGGGGCAAAAACTCCACGCGATTTTCCATGTCCTCGGGTTCGCCTGCCTGGCCGATGACATGAAGATCGCTTATGCACTTACCAATTGATATGTTCAGCGGATGCGCATAGATAACGCCGCAGAACGATTTTCCTGCCTTTTGGCGATGCGCGGCCTCTGACAGGAGATCGTCGTCAAAGGTGAACAGCACCCGCCGCAGCGCGCATGCACGGTCGAGAAGCGCCGGATCCGATTTTCCTTCTTGCCCGTCTTCCTGGTCAGAACGTCGACATCACGCAATCTGAGGCCGAGCGTGATCGCTTTCGGGATGTGCTCATCCATATAGAAAGGGATCGGCATTACAGCAGGCCCTTAGCTTTGAGCCTCTGCAGGAGGGGGGAAGGGCCGGCCGAGCGGCGCATCGCGTCAACGCTTTCCATGACCTTCTCGATCTTCCCGTCAAACTCGTCATGGTGATCTGCGTAATATGCAAGCGCGGAATATATCTGGCCAAGGGTCAGCGAAGGATGCTGAAAGTGCAGCTCCTCGGCGCTCCATCCGTAAGCAATTTTTTCCTGAACGAGTTCGACGACTTTCATCGTGGTTCCGGCTATGATGGGAACCTTTCGGTCATCAAGCGATATATGTTCGTACCCGGTTTGCACGGCAGGCATGGCTTTTCGCCTCCTTGTGCTTCTTATTATATCCATTTGACCGCACATTTCAAGGTGTTATTTCTCCAAACACAGGTGACCATACGGAGACTGTAAACCTGCGTCATCTGCTTAAGACCCGTTCATTACATTCTTATTGCCAAACCGGTCAGGAACGCCACGTCCGCTTCCGCGTTGTTCAGTCCGGCTTTCACACCGCCGTTGATATCGAAGTTCTCGGTCAGGGAATAGATCAGTCCGCCCAGCACAAAGGCGGGAGGGGTGACCGATGCCTTGTCAGCATTGCGCTCAGCGCCGATATTCGCCACGAGCTTCAGGTTCTCCGCAGCAGCATATTCTGTCGCCAACGAAACGTGCCAGATGCCCTTCCGTTTCGCCTCGGCGTCGGCCTCGATCTTGTAGTCTCCGTAGGCATACCCCGCGTTGAAATGGAACGTCACGGGCTCGATCTCTTTCGTAACGATGAACGTGAGCCCATAGGAAGGCTTGCCCGTGCCGAAAGCTTTCTCCTCATTGCCTGTGGGAAGCGTGACTGCAGGCTTCACGCCGAGGCCCAAGCCGTCCTTTTCATAGAACCGGTGCTTCACCTCGAAGCCCAGATCAGCCAGCCCGTCCTCCCGGCCCAGCGTGATGCCGTCTTCTTTCACCTGGAACCGCTGATAGGGCATTCCGACCACCAGGTCCGTCGAGTCCGTGATGCCGTAGGAGAATATGAACCCGGCCTCTCCAGCCGTCACCTTTGTCGTGACGCCCCCTGACCTGGTCTTATCGGAGACGTATTCCCCATTCACTTCGATCTGAAACTTTCCCGTACCCTGGGTACCTGTATCGTCGGTAACTAGCGGATGGGCGGCAAAGGCAGATCCCGAAAATATCGCAAGTCCTGATGCGACAATCGCAGTAAATATCTTCCTGCTCATTTCCTCTCCATTATTGATGAATTCGTGAACTAAAAATTTTATTACCACTGAGACAAGGAGAACACAGAGAACATCTTTTAAAATAATTCTCAGTGCCTCCATGGTGGATACTCATGCTTCATGCATTCTTCAACAACTGTTATATGTTGCTTGTCGATGCTTGTGAGCTAGAACGGTACTCCAAGCAGGAACCTGACCTCGCGATCATTGGTCCTGGTGTTCAGGCCGTAAACGGCGCCGACATTTGCCCAGATCCTGCCGCCGATCCAGGAAAGGGTCGGTCCTGCGGCATACTTGTCGGTCTTGTAGTTGCCCTTTGATTCCACGCCGAACCGTAAGGCCGGGGTGATCTCATAGCTCATTCCTGCCGCGTACTCGTGGCTCGCCCGGTCGCCCGAAGCATAGGTGTTCTTGTAGATCTGGTTATATGAAATGTTCAGGTTGCCGATGTCCTTCGCAAGTATAATCTTGCCCTCGAAGACATTCAGGGCGTCCGTTTTTTCCTGATGCTCGGCATAGAACAGTACGTCCAGGGGCAGCACGTTCTTTTCGGCAATCCGGTAACGGAGCCGGAACTTGTAGCCTGAATACTTCATGTTGTCCTGCTCCTTCTGGTCGTACACCTGGTAGAGAGCTGCATCAAGCCTGTTTGTGAGGCCGTATTCAAGCTCAAGCTGCTGCTGCCAGTCGCTGCTGTTGTCCTTCTGACGGTCCTTGGTAACGGCGGTCTGATAGAACTCCAGCTCCGCGCTGTCTTTTGACAGCGTCAGGTACTCATAGGTCCATACATAGCTCCGCTGGTCCGCCTGGGCGTGTCCACCGAACAGGACCATTGCCAACACTCCGATCAATCCCACAGAAATTCTCTTCATCACATTCCTCCTAATTTAGATATTGACACTCATTTTCATTTGTCGCTCAAAAAAAACCACTTGTTATGCTGTCTCGCCGATGCATCGCTGCCCCAGGACGGCATCAAGAAGCACGTTCTTTTCCTGTTCCGACAGCGTTTCCGCGGCGCGGCGAAACCTAACATAATCGCCTCTTGATCCCAGCATCACATCGAGATACGCTACGGCTGCTTCTTCCCTGCTCATTCAATAACTCCTTTCTGATTGCAGAGGGCATGGTGCATGGCGCATGAGAAATCAGCATGGGGCATAGCGCATGGGGCATAGGGTTTAAATCTTTTACGCTATGCGCTCTGCTCTATGCGGTGTTGATTGTGCTCTATACACTCTGTTCCATGCGCATATCACACCTTCTTTACAAATATCTCCTTCGTGATCTCCTTGTCCACAGCCACCATGGTCTCGCCGAGCTGGAGCACATAGGACGGCTTTTTCTGATGAAGCTTCACCAGGCTGCCAGGAACCACACCCATGGCCGTAAGCCGGTCGAGCCGGGAATGGGACTCCGGCGTGATGAACACGATCTTCGCCTCTTCACCAGGCAGCAGGTCCGCCAGGGGGGCAACCAGAGGCTTCATTTCCCTCTTGAACATGGAGCAGCACTCTCCGCGCGGAATCGGCTTGCCGTCCGGAGCATTGGGCGGATGACCAAGCAGGGCGCAGACGCTGTCCGTCACTTCCGGGGAAAGAATATGCTCGAATTTGCAGGCCTCGGCCTCGGCGCCTTTAAGGTCGAACAGATCGTGAAACAGCCGCAGCGACAGCCGGTGTCTCCGCACCAGTTCCTTTGCCCTCTTCTCCCCCTTGGGCAGCAGCTCAACAACGCTATCCCTCACTTCGATCCAGCTGTTTTTCGTCAGGTCCTTGAGCGTATCCTCACACCCATCGATCTCACAGTTCTGGATGATATCGTCCCAGGCCTTCTTGTTTTCCTCGCGAAGCGTCCAGATAGCCTCGAGAACCTCGTCTTCCTTCTCTATCTCGGGCAGAATGCACAGAGCCGGATGTCCGGCATGTCCCGATGTAGTCGGGGCCTGTCTTTCACCGCCGCGGTATCGATTTCGTTCTTGCATGATTCCTCCTTGAAATGTGCATAGCACATGGGGCATGGCGAATAGAGTATGAATCTTTCTGCTCCTACAATGCAACTTTAAAGAACCTCAGCATCCAGTTCAGCACTCCGCCAACAGCAAAGGCAAAGGGAAAGATGAACGCGACCATTGCCAGGGCTGTCTTCATGCCGCGCTCCTTTACCATCATGAAGAAATTGGCAATGCAGGGCACGAA
>MHDZ01000003.1 GCA_001805055.1 Nitrospirae bacterium GWC2_57_13 | reverse complement strand
CACAAGGTGCGTGGACGCGATCGTATGGCCGTTCGCGTGGCAGTCGAGGCAGGCCACGCCGCGGCTCGGTTTTTCAGAGCGCCGGTCCTCGGTCTGGTTGAATTGCTGCTGCGGGAACGGCGTCACCAGCAAGCGCAGACCCTCGAGCTGCTTGGGATTCAGTATCCCGTTGAACAGCTCATAGTAGTTCATGATCGTCACGAGCTTGCCCTTCGAGACATCGCCGAGATCAGGCCGCGTCGTCAGGTAGATGGGCGCCGGAAACTCAGGCAGCACGTGGTCCGGCAGGTCAAAGTCCAGATCGAAGCGGGTAAGGTCACGTCCCTCTTGCTTCTTGATCTCGTCGATAAGGAATTTCGGGAAAAGCATGCCGCCTTCCGGGTGGTTCGGGAACGGGAGAGGGAATAAACCCGCCGGGAACAGGTCCTTTTCCCGAATCTCCTCCGGACTCATGGCTGCCAGCTTTTCCCAGGTCATGCCCCTGGAAAGCTTGATCCTGACGCCTTCCTGCACGGCCTTTCCACGGGACATGGCAACACCCTTGGCCGGCCGGTTGCTCAAATCATAGCGCAGATTGAGCAGGTCCTTATGCTTTTTTTCCACCGCGGGCTTCGCGGCCTTCATGCGGGCCATTATCGATGCGAAGTCCTCCTTGATGTCAACGGGAGCATAGCTCGTCGCCCCCTTTCCAGAGTCCTCGGCATACACCGCACCCATAACAATGAGCATCATGACAAGCATTGCCAATCCCACTATCCGGTACTTTCTGATTCTCTGTCTCATTTTATTTCTCCTTTCTCTCGACGGGACGTCAAAATCTTTCACTCCTCGATTCATGCATTCGGGGGGGGCTCCGAGGACGCAGAAAAAAAATCGTATTACAATACCGCATTGGCGGCTCCCTTCACTCCGCGTGCGCAATTCGTACAATTTTTTGAGCGATATTTTCAGGTGAAAGAACAAAATCTATACACCCGGTTGCTATTGCGCTTTCAGGCATATCCGGCTGCCCGGCTGTGTCGGGCTTCTGCGCGATGGTAATGCCCCCCACTTGTTGTATGCCGCACAGCGCTGCCGCTCCATCACCATCATAGCCGGAGACAATGACAGCGACAAGTTTACCGTCCCAGTGCTGCGTCAGGGAGCGCAGAAATACCGTGATCACGTCGGGCCATCCCCGCGGTTTTGATACCGGCTTGAGGCGGAACTCTCCATCCAGCACGTGCAGATCACGCTGTTCCGGGATGATGAATACATGGTTGGGCTCGATATCCAATCGTTCCGTGATCAGCTCAACCGACATTTTGGTGTGTTTCGGGAGGATCTCGTGGAGCATGGTGGCTACGGTCCTCAAGTGATTAACAATGACGATAGCAACACCCATATCCGCGGGCAGATGTTGCAGCAGCCGGATATAGGCGTCGAGGCCGCCGGCAGAACCACCCACGCAAACGACGGGAAAGTCATGTGAACCACTCTTGGCTTTCATTGACGATCACCCCGTTTCGGATATTTTTCATTTCGATGAACAGAAGGTTAAAAAGGCGACCTCTTCCCCTCGTCACCCCGGCATTATTTTAGCCGGGATCCAGGATGATTTTAAAAGAAAGATTCTCTGGATTCCGGCTCAAAACATGCCGGAATGATGGTGCGGAACCAGTAACAACTAAGTTTACGGTGTACTAATGCCAGGAATGGATCAGGCGCGGTTTCTCCGGCATTCCGTCATACTCCACGACCCGTTCCGGTTTATCACAGAAAACAAAACTCATGTTCATGTGGTCGCGTTCATCCAGACCGATGCGTCTGAACACATTCGCCCAGGTCGTCAACCCGCCGCGTTCTTTCACCTGTTCATTATTGGCGGGCTGTAGTTCCCACTCCGGATGCTCATCGACAAATTGCGCGTACACGTGTTCGGCATGGTCCTCGAACTCCGCGTTGAACAGGAACGCTCTGCGAATGCTGGTCAATGCCGTCACGCGCATTAATACGGCATAGAAGCCGACCATAAGATGGGGGACAGGCGGAAACAGATACCACGGGTCCTTAATCCCATCCTCTCTCATCTTCTCGTTGACGACCAGCAAGTGCCAATACTCATTATCCTGAGCTTCGCCCGCCCATATCATGATTTTGCGCGCCTCGTGCACCAAAGCCCGCTCCCGGTAGCGTCGCGTCATGCGTGCATACTGGCGGGTTTCCCAGGATCGGTAAGGGATGCCGGCCAGTATCTCTATGAGCTTGACCTTGGGAAGAGTTGTCTTTTTTCCGGTAATCAGGTCCATCGACAAGAAAAAAACTTTCGCCGCAAGCGAATACCGGTATCGCGGCCTCTCGCTGGATGCTTTCTGTTCTTTCTTGAGATCAGGGGTCATGTTTTATCTCCCGGGCTGTTTTTTATGACTGTCCTGCGCCAACGTTGAGCGGCGCCCGCTGCTTGGGGCGCCCGCCTCCAAAAACGAGCGCTCAGTAATGTTCAGCATAAACGGCTTTCAGGATCACTGCGCCGGGGTCCGAGCAACTGGTTTTGCTCTTCACGTTTGCTCCCGCTTATGCCTGCTCGGCAAGAGCTTTTCAGCCTGAGCTGCGCACAGACACGCGCCGAATATGAAAATGCACCCGGAAAGGTAGATCCACAGCAGCAATGCCATGATACCGCCGAACGCCCCGTAGACCGCATTCAATGTGGCGAAGTCCTTCAGGTAGATCACGAACAGACTCTCAGCGGCCCGCAAAAGAACCGTGGCGCACAGGGCGCCGACCCAAACTTCGGCAAACCGTGTGGGCCGGCGCGGAGCAAACTGGTACAACAGGCTCAGACTGAAAAAAACAGCCGCCAGGGGGATGAAAAAGCTCCCCAGACCATATACCCAGGAACGGAAATCATACACGGGAAAGAGCCAATGCTTCGCCATGGTCGCCAGCACCGGACCAGCAATGCCCAGAAGGACGGCCCCCGCTGTGATGCCGAGCAGCGCAAGGCCTTTCAGCGGCAGCCGCCATAAATTGTGCGCCTCGCCGCCCCGGGCCCGGTTGGTCGCGCTGATGAGTGTGGTAAAGCATTGGCTGGCTACCCAGACCAGGAGGAGAAACGCGACGGCGCCTGCCTGCCCGCGCGCATTAACCACACCGGCGATGGTGTTAAAAATGGTGCGTTGCATGTGGCCGCTGATCGGGACGTATCTTTCCACGTAGCCGATAATATCTATTCCGGCCCTGTCCCGGTCAATAAAGGAAGAGGCAATCGTGACAAAAAGGACGATCAAAGGGAACAACGAGAAGAACGCATTGAAGGCGAACGCCCCCGCCCACGTTACCCCGTCGATCTCTGAAAACTTTTTTACGGCGAGCCTCAGGATCGACCAGGCCCGGCGGGTCTTTTGCTCAAGCCTGCTTGACATGGTAAATTCCCCGAATTACAAACGCACCTACAATCGAATCATACGTCATCGCCACCTGTTGTTCGGCGTTACTATCCTGTCCTTCGTAAAGGAATACAGCGGAAACGAGGACACGAAAATCGATCCAATGATCAAAGAGTATTCCGTTATTCCCTTCCTCCTGTAAATATTCCGCACGCGTCAATGGCGCTTTATATCAGACTGGCGAGCACACACACGCCAAAACTCGCAATTATCAGGCCAGCGATCCTGTTTATCAACTGTATTTCATGGTGACTGAATCGTCTCTTTAAGACAGTGAACACTCCGATAAAAAACAGCCACCAGAGCACTGATCCCAGAAACACTCCCAGGACCAGTATGAGCGCTGAACGAATGCTAGACGTAGCGCCGGCAAGCCCGAGCCCGGCAAAGATCGCCGCTAGGGAAAAAATCGTCATGGGATTCGTAAGCGTAAAGAAAAAAGTGGTGACGTACATTCCGGCATGCCGCTTCTTCTTCTTCCTCGAACATGATAGTAAGCTTTTCCTCTGCGGTTTTTCAATGAACGTTCTGATACCGAGAAGGCACAGGAACACCCCGCCCGCAAGCCTGAGCCAGAACTGTTTGCCGGCAAGAAACTCCGATATGAAGGTCATCCCGAGGGCAGCGATAAAGCCGTAGAGCACATCTGCCGTTGCCGCGCCCATGCCGGAGACGAAACCCGCCCTCCGGCCATGCGTCAGCGTGCGCCGAGCACAGAGTATGCCTATGGGCCCTATTGGCACGGCAATTACAAAGCCGACAATCAGCCCCTTTAGAAAAAACATGATTTCCATGGAATAGAATGGCCCTCTTTTTCCCTGTAGTTGTTACAAAGATTTTGGTTTTGGCTCGACCGGGTACGGGAGCATCCGCACCCTGGTGGCCATCGTTCGGATATGACGGCCTGTCGCTGCTCCACGTCTTGTCCGCCAGAGCGGCGCCTGTCTGGCGGGAACACGTGCCCAGCCTGCGAACGCACCGTTATTCGGCTTTTCGCTGAAGGTTCTTCAACTGGGTCGATGCCGTATCGATCGCTTTCTTGACGCCGGCATTCCCCGGTTCGAATTCGAGAATGTTCTTCCAGAGGGAGATCGCGGCGGAGAGATTGCCCTGCCGGTACTGCGTCAGGGCGCGCAAGGAAAGAAAGTCCGAGCACTCCTTCAGCCTGGCACGAAGATATTTCCTGTCGAAGGATAGGTCCCCGGCGATCTCCTTAAAATGCGGGTAGTTTCTGAGCAGGACTGCGTAGGTCCGCCCCGATAGGGCGAACTCCTCGTTGTCGAAGGCGCTATCGGCCGCATCCCGGATATCTTCAGCGGCCTCGAGAAAATACTTGAGCAACCCGCGGTCGCCGGGGCATTTTCGAAGCGCGGCGCCGTAGACCCCCAGGGCGCCGTCGAAATCGCCCTTCCTGATATCCTGCTCCGATTCCCTGAGCGTGAGCTCGACCACCTCTTTTTTCTGGGGTATGCAGGCCGGCAGGAGCAGAAGCATGGCAGCGAAAAACACCGCGCTGTTGTTAGAATGAAACTTTATCATTCCGCTGAACGCTCGTTCTGTGATCTTCCCACGACATGCCTCTCCATGATCCTGATAAACACTTTGACAAGTTCGGGATTAAACTGCCTGCCGGAGAAACTCTCGAGCTCGCCAAAGGTCTTTGCTTCCGAAAAGGCGTCACGGTACGGCCGGTTGGACGTCATGGCATCATAGGTGTCGGCTACGCTAATAATAGACGCCGCCAACGGGATGGCATCGCCTTGCAGCCCATCGGGGTAACCGCTCCCGTTGAACCACTCATGGTGGTGCCTGACCGGAGGGATATACTTGTGGAGCGACGGCGCTTTGCTCAGAAGGTCGGCCCCGTATTCGGTATGCCGCATCATCTCCCGGTGTTCATCGGGATCCAGTTTGCCCTGTTTGCGAAGGATCGCATCCGGAATCTTGATCTTCCCGATATCGTGAAAAAGGCAGGCGACCTCGATCTTTTCCAGGTCCTTCGCGTCGAGGCCGAGCTCTCTGCCGAGAAGCATCGACAGCACGGAAACCCTCACCGAATGACCGTGGGTATAGGGGTCCCTCGCGTCGCTGGCCGCGGCGAGCACCCGTATCGTGGCCACGCACGATTCTTCCAGGTCCTTGCCGGACCTGATCAGCCGGCCGCGCTGGTCGCTGATGAGCGCGGTCATCTCGTTGAAGCTTTCCGTCAACTTCCCGAGCTCATCGTACGAATAGACCTTGAGCCGGCGGCCACCCCTTCCCGCCTTAAGTTCCTCCACCCCTGCCGAAAGCTCCCGAATGGGTTTTGTCAAAAACGACGAGAGGGTGACGCTGCCGGCTATTCCCAGGAAAAACACTACGGCAAAGGCGCCCATGATCCTTGCCCGGACCAGGCGCTGGGCGTCCCGCAGAACCGAGTTGTTCACGCTGAGGACGACCGTACCGAGCCGCCTGTTCATAAGGACGATGGGGCTGGCTATTTCAAGAAGTCCGGGAGGCGGGTCCGATAGCTCCGTGATCGTGGTCCCGTCGGGACGCCGGTGCAGGACGCTGCCCTGCGCCAGGCGAATCTGTTTCCCGGTACTGTATATATCGCTGTGGGCGATGACCCTCATGCGTGTGTCGGCGATGTAGATGAACTCCACGTCCCGGTTCGACTCGCGCATTTTGTAGACCGTGTTGTCGAGGCCGAGGAAGTCCCTTGCAAGCATGCTGTAACCCGCCGATGCCGCAATGCTCATCGACAGGGATTCCGAACGCTTGAGGACCTCGTTCAGAATGTGGCGGTGCATGATCGAGACGGTAATGAGGTACAAGGCGACGGTGACCGCGACGAGCAGGACGAGCACGAGTCCGGAAACCTTGAATTTGATCCTGTTCAGCATTGTGAGCATAACGACCCCCGCGGAAGCTCCTTTCCGGACCCTTGCCTTAACAGTCAGTAATGCAGGCTCATCGTCAGGTCTACATTCTGCCCGTCATACGAGAAGCTGGCGGCGGAGAACGCAGGCGTGCCGAGCCATTTTTTCGCATCGTTCGAAAAGCCGTAGCCTTCCGCTGGGATCCCCAGTACGTTGGTGTCAAGCTTGCCGTTCATATTTTCATCATGAATGACGACCATCGCGTACGTTCCCGGCGGAATGTCCATAAAGTCGCAGCGCGCCTGCGATTTCCGGATCTTTATGATCATAACATTCGTTGCCGAGTGCAGAAACTCGGAGGGGAAGCCGGCAGGCGATTCGAAAAGCGCGCACGCTACGGTGCCCGTGCTGTTCCTTATGTCCAGGATCTTAACGTGTATTCCGGGGCATTCTGTTTGGCCAAAGGCGTTACCGGGAAGATTCGCAAACACCAACAATGTCAACAATGCTGCATATCGAACGTTCATAGCTACCTCCATTATCTAATCCCTGACTGTGCAACCCACAACCGGCTTTCGATTGATTGACCCACTCATGATCTTCCTCCCCGCCCCGGTCGGCGTAGCCTGAGCGGATCGCAGCAGAACCCAGGGCAGCTTGCCGGGATTAGGCGCCTGACGTGACGCATTTACCGCGCACAATAACGCATCAGCCGGCGGCGTTCAGGCATCAGTTTGCCTAAAGAGCCGGGACAGCGATCGCCTCCACCAGAACCCCAGCAGAATCGACAGCGCGGTAAAAAAAACCGCCCCGACCAAACAGGCAATGCGTGCGCCCCTGGCCAGCCTCAACAGCTCCATTCCATGGCTCAGTTCCAGTTCGCCGATATCAAGTCGTCTTTCCCCAACGTTCACCTTGTGCTCTCCTTTGGCAACCTGCTTGTCTCCTTCGGCGATCTTTTTTTCAGCCTCCTCGAAGCCCTCTCCGCCTCTCAGCAGTTTGTCGGCAAATTCCAGGAACCAGCCTTCCTTAGCATTCTCGTACTCCTTCTTGCCCTCTGACAGCTCTTGTTTGCCGGCCTCCAACTTGACCTTGCCCTTATCGAGCGCGGTCTGTCCTTTATCATGCTTTATTTGACCAGCGGCCATTTGTCTTTCCCCGGCATTGATCTTCCCGGTGAGAAAGATATAGCCGGCCATCGACGCAAGAGCCAATAAAATAAAAACCAGCAGTGCAAGCACCTTGCCCATGATGTTTCCCCCGATGTTTCATTAACGCCGACTGCACCGGCTTGTCAGGCGCGGACGCTCTCTGGCGTTTCACATCATAGTCCACTTATAGCCTTACCCTGTTCCATCGACCTCAGGGTGGACACGAGGGACCCGATGGCGATCGTACTCTTCATGAGAACCGGGATTCTCCGGCTGTCGTCCGTGAGCCAGATGAATATCTCTCCCTTGTTCATGAAGACCCCCTCGTACTTGGGAAAGGTCCTGACCTTGATCGTAGCGAACTCCCCGGCCGGCGTCTTCACCTTCTCCCTGCCGAGAATTTGGACCTCAACGGACCAGTTCTTACCGCTGTCGTGAACTTCTATGTAAATTGACGTGCCGACGATGAGGTTATCCCGTGTCCGGAGGTAGTAGAGCGACGATAAGGAGTCCTGCACCTGATCGGGTATTACTATGGTCTCCGGCGGGTCGTCGTTCAGCGTGCTGATGACCGTTTGATTTACATGGTCGAAGACCAGTTCACGGCGTCTCTTTTTCTTGCCATGGCTTGCGTTGAGGCTGAGCTTGAGGCTTTGCATGGTCCCCGGGTCAAAGACGCTCTCAAGCCTGTCGTTCACCCGGTAGAACGTGTCCACCAGGCCCGCGGAGCGCGTCGTGACGATGAACCGGAGGACCTTTTTCCCATCAGGCAGCGCTCCCTCTTTGATCTCCATAGTCGCGGTCCCTGCCGTGACGAGCTTAGACCAGCTGACATCGTAGGTCAGTATTTCTCCCGGCCTCAATGCCTCGCTTTGCGGCTGGACAGGAACTGCGGTCTCTTCTTCCGCTCTGAGCGCGCCGGGAAGAAGCAGGAGTCCGAGGACAAGTGAGCACACAATAACCGGACGCCCCATCCAACCTGAACAGCGAAATGCATTCGTTTCGTTCATCATTCTCCGCGCCTCCTTTGAGCACTGCCGGCCATTACTGCCTGAAAATACTTCCGGACCCTCTCCGCAACTTGTGCTCATTCGCCTCGCCTTGGCAGTACCCCTAACCCGGACAAACCCCGATACTCGGGACAAACCCCGATACTCGGGACAGGCCGGAATTGGAAATGGTAAATTTACGAAAAACGACACTTCAAAAAATCATTATATTAACCTTTATTTATGAGGCTTTTGTGACTTTCGAGAATACTTTCCACCCGAATTCAGCAGAATTCAACTCATAAGTACTTAATAAGAAAAAGAGAGCCCGACAAAACCTCTGCGTCCGAACTGATCGAATCGCAGCAGGGTTTCTCCGTAGCCATACCAGTACTGCAGGTAAAGCGCGAAATTCATATTCGGAAGCTGCTGCCGAAATTGAAATTCATAAGAATTTTTGCGTTTATCGCCGAATATCGGTGTTTTTATATCCAGTTGATGGTCCCGCAGGCTTCCTCCCCAGAGAAAGTTCCTGACGCTCACCCCGATCTCCCCCCGCCCCATATAGTCGAGGAATGTATTGTTGCTGCCCATCGATCGAAGATAGGCATCCGTTTCGGAATAACCCCATGCATCCCAGAGCTTGACATACAATAACGCCTTGTCCGGCAGGAAAGAGTTCGTTACTTCCAGTTTTTCCTTTGACTCGAGGCCGAACCTGATCATGACATATTGCCTGTTCCAGCCTCGTGACTGGTCGCCGGCAAGACCATTAGATTCGTGCTCGATGGGACTTATAACTATATTGCGCAGTGTAAACCTGCCGATGATCTCGGCGTTGACCGGATAATCCAGAAAAAGCTCCGGGTTATAATTGCTTTCTTCAAAAGGCCCTGACTGTTGCCCCACGTTCCAGAGTGACTTCTGCGTATAGGCAAAATAGGCCGGGAAGAGATTATACTTGAGGACATATAAGTTCGGCTCCAGCACCCGGAACTTCATGCTTATCTGGAACTTGACCTGCGCGCTGTTGTTCCCGGGCCAATGATTTATTGAAAAATAATTCACCTTGTGCGTGGAAACAGGCCTGTCCTTTTTTTTCCCAAAGTACTCGGTTTGTGGTGATTTTTGCTGCTGCTCAGTGGGCAGCCTGTCTTCAGGATTGTTCACGTCCTGTGGTTGACTCAACTTATCAGCCTGTGGGACCGCCTTCGGAGAGTCATCCCGTACAAGAAGCTCGCCTGCGTCGCCAATGACGGCAAAAAACATCAGGATAATAATAACGACGACTAACTTATACACAATGCCTCCGAAGCGTACCTATTAACGGTCTCACAAAAGATTGACATTCAATTTGCGGAATCCCTCCCAACCTCCCTTTTCCAAAGGGAGGAATACCGCTGGTACAACATGCTAACATAGGTAACAAATTAACCTGCGCACATGGGTAACAGATTATACTACAGGGCAAGGAGGACTAACCTATGCCCT
>MHDZ01000002.1:7318-8530 GCA_001805055.1 Nitrospirae bacterium GWC2_57_13 | reverse complement strand
GGCTCAGAAAACTAGAGCCTCCAGTAAAAAAGTGTAACCCATGTCCCAGGGTTAAAATGTAACCCATGTGCATGTTGCACATTCGTCCCCCTTAGAAAAAGGGGGATAGAGGGGGATTTTCATCCTCCGGTGTGAACGTCAGTTCATGGACGATTCATATTCCGAACTCCACACTCGCCTCTCACCCCTGACGCCTCATAGCGCCACGGGTATCCAGAGCCCGAAGTACACGCCTGCCTCGCCTTCTTCTTCGAGACCGGCAGCCACGACAACACGGAACGTGACCGGCAGATAATAGGCAAGGTCGGCGTCAAGCCGGACCTCGGCGCCCACGCTGCGCTTCAGGTCTGACTTGTGAAAAATTCCGTCCCAGGCATTCCCTGCCTCGAAGAACACGGCCCCATGCATCCGCCGCAGAAAGACGGGCTTCGATCCCCAGCCTGCTTCGAGGTTCCAGAGCGGGAAGCGATACTCAAGGCTTCCCAGGGCCGCTTTGTTCCCCCGAAAAGAATTCACGGGATAGCCGCGCAGATACACGTCCTGCTCGTCGATGGACAGGGCAATGTCTCCCAGGGTGTCGCCGCCGAGCTGAAAGGCGCGCTGCGGCAGCACGTCGCCTATCGACGAACCTGCAAAGGCCCGGGCAAGCAGCACGTGGTGCTTCCAGGGAAAGCCGATGAACTCGGACCAGTCAGCCGTGTACTTGTGCAGCTCATAGTCGCTGCCCAGGGACCGGTCGAGCCGCTCGTAGCCGAGTTCGATGGTCCTGCCGTCTTCGGGGCTGATGGAAAAACCATAGCGCTGAGCGTTGCTGTACTGGTAGACGGCGCGGCCTGAGGCGAGAATTCCCTCGGCAGGCTGAAAGCCGGTCGTGAATCCCGCCACGGACGTCAGTGCGGAAAGCTCCCGCCAGCGATACCCGATCGTGAGGGAGTGCTGGGACCGGGTCCTGATGAGCGGAAGGATCATGGAAAGGCCGTAGGTCTTCTGCCGCTCAGTGTAGTCGATGACCGTGAAAGAAGTATCGGCCGGAAGATCGCTGTGCGTGATGTCCGTGTCCGATGCCTTTATATGGAAGGTGGGATAGAATCCATCATAGAAATAATCGAACTCATACCATGTTCTGCCGTTCTTCGGTCCATAGAGGCCCGTGGCGAAATACTGGTGCCGCTGGACCGCGTCCATGCCGAAGGTGAGACCGCCGACGAGCAC
>MHDZ01000002.1:0-6887 GCA_001805055.1 Nitrospirae bacterium GWC2_57_13 | reverse complement strand
CAAGGATCCAGAGGTCCCGATTCCCGCCGGGCTGCCAGACGCTCACGGCAATCCGCGAGCCGTCGGGGCTGAAACGCGGCGACGCATACTGGTTGCTGCTCCAGTCCGTCACATAGGCCACGCGCTCCGGGCTGATCTGCTTTCTCCGGTCCTGCGGCAGGTCCGCTATGGCCAACCGCGTCCGGCCGAGGGAATTCACGACGAAAACGATGCGCTTGCCATCCGGCGAGGGATGCGGGTCCCGGGCCCGAAGCCCCCGGGTCAATCTGCGCAGTTTTTCCTTTTTGAGATCGTAGAAATAAATATCACTATAATAATTGGTGTTCTTTTGCACCTCTATCCTGGTGAAGTAGAGCCTGCTGCCATCAGCGCTCCAGGCAAGGCCGTCGCCTGATGCGGAGCGCGGAAATACATTTTCGACCAGTGCGCGGTCATTGCCGCCGTCGCGGTCCATGATGCGGATGGAGGGAAATTCATCATTGTTCGCCGTGGAATAGGCGATCCGCTTTCCGTCAGGCGAGAATGCGGGCGCTGCATTCACGTGGCCCCTGCTGGTCAGCGGCGCGGAGGCGGTCAGGCCGGCGGCCTTCACCTTTTCGGCCGCCATCCCGAACCTGATCGTGAGCTCCTCCTTCCACTCGCGCCACAGTTTGCCGTAGGTGCTCTTCAGGACTCTGCGTCCCGTGGAATCCACGAGGAACGGCAGCCCCCTGCCGCTGTAGGTCGTGCTGATCTCGGCAAGCTTGTCCCGGCCGTACCGGTCGGCAATGAACCTGCTGAAGGACTCGCCGAAGAGATAGGGCACCTGTCCCGCAGGCCAGGAATCGGGAAACACCGCGGCCTGGCCGAGAGAGGGAAAGGGCCCCTCGAGAACGGCCATGCGCAGCACCATCTCCGCGCCGGGGGAGCGGCCCCTGCCGCCCGAGGTCAGCTCCGTCTCCTCGTAGGTGGCCAGACCTTCGGTCATCCAGACCGGCTGGAACATGTTCGGGAAATAGATCCTGCCGAAGAGGGTCTGAAAAACGCCGCCGAGTCCGCCATTGACCATGTCGAGCTGGAGGACGTGGGCGTATTCGTGGGTGATCACCAGCCGCAGCCAGTCGTCATGGGAAACGGTCCCGAAGCCCGGCTCGCTCAGCGGCTGCGTCAGGAAGATGATCATCTGGTTGTACGGCATGGGCGAGGCCATGCCGTTCGCCTCGTCCATGGCATCGACAAGCACGAGGCGGGTCTTCTGCTTCGGCTCCCACTTGATGCGGGGAACGAGGCGGGCATGGACGTCCTCGGCTATGGCCGCCGCTTTTCTCGCCGTCTCCTCGCCGCCCTGGTGATAGTGGACCAGGAAGTGCTGCGTTTCGATGGTGGTCCAGGAAAAGGAAGGATCGAACTTCGCAGATGCCGGTGCCGCCAGGAACAGCAGCACCGCGCCTGTCAGTAGTGCTCGCCTCATCGTGCCCTCCGGATTTCGGAATGATGCCGCATGATAGCATAAATAAATGCGGCGGAACAGCATCTTCCGCCGCACTGAATCATCGGTCAATTGCCCTGCTGCCGTCACTCCTGGATGCTCACTGCAGCGTATGCCGAACGTACAGCTCAGCCTCACCAACCCTGCTGACAGCGGCATAGAAATAGGCGCCTGCCTCGATGTCCTTCTGCGCGATCGCATCAACGGCATTTCCTATCCCTGCCACCCGGACCGCCGCGGGAGCCACAACGAACAGGAACAGCCCGATCGCAGCCAGGCCCAGCAGCAATGCCATCCATCGGCGCGCAGTATTCGGTCCGCCCGCCTTCCCTCCGGCCTTGTGTCGCATATTCCATCACCTCCAAGGCTGGTTAAGCACTTCCGCTTTGATTAAACAACGCCAGGCATTTAGACAAGTTTTTACTTGCAACAGCGAATAGCGGAGGACTCAGCGGTCAGTCATCAGCTGTAAGCTATCAGCTCTTACTAAGACATGCGGTAGTAATGCCGCATAGTTCGTCATTCCCGCGAAAGCGGGAATCCAGAAACAATGCCAAAACTCTGGCTTCCGGGTCAAGCCCGGAATGACGGATTATTTTCTATGAGGCTCTACTAATGACCATCTTAGTAAATGAAGGCGACTGCATGACTTCGGGGCTTCGGATTTTACGGAAGATATAGCGTAATATGTTCCATTATACTACAAAATATTATGGCTTTGTCTGTATGAAGGAAAATATCACCGAGGGAACCCACGCCGCCTCCAGGCAGGAGGCGGCATAGATTTCATAGAATCAATACGTTGATCGGCCCGATGGCGGGTACGAGGATGAAGATCATTATCCCCGAGGCAGCGCACTTCGTCGGCGCTTGAAGACCTTTTCTATCTCCACGGCAATGAAGACCACCGAGGACATGGCCAGCGTGAATCCGAGTTCAACCAGCGTGAGAGGCTCGGTCTTGAAAATGGGATTCAGGAAGGGCACGTAGATCGTGGCCATCTGGAGAGCGAAGGTAAGGAGAAACGCGCCCACGAGCGGCTTGTTCGTCAGAAAACCCTGGGTAAAGAGCGATTCTTTCTCCGAGCGGATGGCAAGGACATGGCCCATCTGGCTTAGGCAGAGCACGGTAAAGACCATGGTCTGCCAGTGGGCGTGGCCCGTCCTGATGGACCATGCCTGGGTGATGATGGAGGCCGCGCCCATCAGCAGCCCGACCCAGAGGATGTGCACGCCGAGGCCGTTCGCAAAGATGCTCTCCTTGGGATGGCGCGGCGGCCTGTTCATGATCTCCTTCTCGCCGGGCTCGGCGGCAAGGGCGAGGCCCGGCAGGCCGTCGGTGACCAGATTGATCCAGAGGATGTGGATCGGCAGCAGCGGGATCGGCAGGCCGAAAAAGGGCGCGAGAAAGATGGTCCATATCTCGCCGGAATTGCTCGTCATGGTGTACTTGATGAACTTGAGGATATTGTCGAAGATTCTGCGGCCTTCCTTCACGGCCTTCACGATCGTGGCGAAGTTGTCGTCCAGCAGGATCATGTGGGCCGCTTCTTTCGAGACGTCCGTGCCGGTCACGCCCATGGCAACGCCGATGTCGGCGCGCTTCAGCGCCGGCGCGTCGTTTACGCCGTCGCCCGTCATGGCGACGAACTGGCCCCGGTCCTGGAGCGCCTTCACGATCTTGAGCTTCTGCTCAGGCGCGACCCGGGCGTATACCCGGATGACCTCAACTCGATTTTCGAACTCCTCCAGGGAAAGCTGATCGAGCTCGCGGCCCGTGATGACCAGGCTCCCGGCATGGCCCTCGTCGAGTATGCCGATGCGCTTTGCGATGGTCCGCGCCGTGAGCGGATGGTCCCCCGTGATCATGACAGGCCTGATCCCGGCGGTCTTGCAGATCTGCACCGCTTCCTTCGCCTCCTGACGCGGCGGGTCCAGCATGCCCACGAGCCCGATCAGCGTCAGGCCCGATTCCACGCCCGCCGAAGACAGATCGTCGGGAAGGCGGCCCCATATTCTCATGCCGAAGCCCAGGGCCCGCAGTCCGTCAGCAGCGATCCGCTCGCTTACCCGCTCGATCTCCGACGGAACAAGTTCGCTTTCCCCCTGCGACGTGAGCATGCGGCTGGTCCGCTCGAGCACCACCTCGACAGCGCCCTTCGTGAACGAGACGACCTGCCCGTCGCCCCAGGCATGGAAGGTGGTCATGAGCTTTCGGTCAGAATCAAAGGGCAGCTCGGCGAGGCGCGGATGCTTTTTCTCCATTTCCGTTTTGGAGAACCCGCTGTCCTCCGCCAGCCTGAACAGCGCGGCCTCGGTGGGGTCGCCGATCACCGCGCCCTGTGCGTCGGCCTTCGCATCGTTCGACAGGGCCATGGCTGTCATGAGCGTGCCAAAAGGCGCGCTCTTCGCTGACGTGCTTGCATCTTTCGCAGACGCGGCCCTGCGCAGCTCTTCAGCGGGCACCAGCCGGTTGTCGGCGTAGACCTCTTCCACGGACATGCGGTTCAGGGTAAGCGTCCCGGTCTTGTCGGAGCAAATATAGGTGACGGAGCCGAGGGTCTCGACAGCCGGAAGCTTCCGGATCAGGGCGTTCTGGCGCACCATCTTCTTGGCGCCCAGGGCGAGGGAGATGGTGATCACCGCAGGCAGTGCCTCGGGGATCGCCGCAACTGCGAGCGAAATGGCGGTCAGCAGCATCAGCAGCGGCGGTTCATCGCGGAGCACGCCGACCACGAACACAACGGCGCAGATGGCCAGGACCGCCAGCGCGAGTCTTTTACCGAAGCTCACGAGCCGCTTCTGGAGAGGAGTTTTGGTCTCATCCTCATCCTGAAGCATCGTCGCGATCCTGCCGAGCTCCGTCTCCATACCCGTTGCGACCACAACGCCCATGCCGCGGCCGTAGGTGACCAGGGTCCCCTTGTAGGCCATGTTCAACCGGTCCCCGATGGACAGGTGTTCATCTTTCAGCGCGCCTGCCTGCTTCTCCGCAGGCACGGACTCGCCGGTCAGCGCGGCCTCTTCGATCCTGAGCTTTGCCGCTTCGGTCATGCGCAGATCAGCCGGCACAACGTTGCCGGCCTCGACGACTACCAGGTCGCCGGGAATGAGCTGTGCAGCCGGAAGGGAGGCGGGAACGCCGTCCCGGATCACCGTTGCCAGCGAGGCGGCCATCTTCTTGAGCGCTGCCATGGCCTTTTCCGCGCGGTACTCCTGGCTGAAGCCGAGGGCTGCGTTCAGCACCACGATCACGATGATGGCAATGGTGTCGGCCATCTCGCCCAGCACGCCGGAGATGACCGCCGCGGCGATCAGCACGATGATCATGAAATCCTTGAACTGGTCCAGGAACATGGCGAAGAGAGTGCGTTTCCTCTTCTCCACCAGTTCGTTCAGGCCGTATCGCTCCAGGCGGCTTGCCGCCTCAGCGGAGGACAGGCCGCTTTGGGACGTTTCCAACTTTGCCAGTGTTTCTTCCGGTGTCAGCTGATGCCATTTCATGAGTGTTTTCCTTTTCCGGCCATTCGTGAATTGCCGCGCCTTTAATTCCTCTGAGCAAACCAACTCGCAACATTGACTAATGCGAACGAAATAAATATTGTTACCTCTCGGCACGTCCCCCCTCTCCCAACCCTCTCCCCTCTGGGGAGAGGATACAGGTGAGGCGCAAAGGCGCGGCGGCCGCGTCCGGACCGGGCAGACTTTTTCCCTTTTCTACTTCTTGAATACGTTGAAAAGCTTATCGAGCCCCGGCTTGTCCATCTTGGCCACAGCTTCCATTTCGCCCGCGTCGAGCCACACGCCCTCACAAGCCGAGCACTTGTCGACCTTGATGGACTTGTAGTCTATCTCGATAAGGTCCATGCCGCACTTGGGGCACTTCAGGTAGTGGAGCTCCCGGACCTTGCGCTTCTCTTCCGCCGCGAGCTTCTTCTGCTTCTCTTCCTCCACCTTTTTCAGCTTCTCGAACTGCTGCCGCGCGAAAAACTCCTCTTCCTTGCTGCTCGGTTTCATGCTCATCGTAAACCTCCTTTTTGACGTCAGAAAAATAGTTGCACGTACCTGCACTGTGCCGCTCTGATGCCCGGCGCGATGCCCTCCGAATTGATCGCGCACGCCGGTTCTGTCCGTTTTCCCGCAAAAAAAAACCTTTACCCGCCGAACACTCATATAAAAGTGTTACGCCGGGTAAAGGTCTTGCTCATCAGGATTATCCTGACCTGCGGCACCGGTCCCGCGCAAAGCGGAACGTGCTGACGATGACCGCTGCTGGGAGCTACTCCCCTTTACGCAAGCGGAACTTTACCAGAACGGACGAGCCTCTGTCAAGAGCGATTTCGCAGGACCTTCAGGAAGGCCGGGTCGTCATCGGGATCATCAAGTCATGACACGGAGTCTGTCCGCGCGGCAGATCGGACGGCCTGCATTGTTCCTGAAATAAGTATTTTTGGACACGGAAAAACCGGATAAGGGCGGATAACGTCAGATGCAACCACGGATGAACACGGTTCGAATCCAAAAGGCAATGCCAGCGGAACGCGAATGACACGAATTGACGAAGTTCCCGAATGAAATGCTGAGGTCTTTATTGGCGCCATTTGTGCTATTCGTGTTCCGGCATTTCAGTTCTCGCTTGTCCGGTTAGGTTTTTATAACAACCCGAAGTTCCGGCTTTCCTTCGCGCCCATTGCGCCTTGGCGGTGAAGGATTTTGACTGTTGCGTTCATCCGCGTCCAAATACGGTTTCCACCAGATGCTTCCGGAACCACGCCGCAGCCAGCCGCGCCGCTTCTTCAAGCGTTCCCGGTTCTTCAAAGAGATGGGTCGCGCGGGGTATGATCTTCAGCTCCTTCTGCGCGTTGATGAGCGCCAGGGCCTGCCGGTTCATCTCGATGACCGCCTCGTCCCGTTCACCCACGATAAACAGTGTGGGCGCCTGCACCTGGCCGAGGGATGACCCCGCCAGGTCCGGCCTGCCTCCCCGGGAGACCACAGCCCCGATCTCGGGGCCCAGTTCCGCCGCCGCCACGAGCGCTGCTGCTGCTCCTGTGCTGGCGCCGAAGTAGCCTGCGCGCAGTTCACCTGTAGCCGGCCGTTCCAGCAGCCAGAGCGTCGCGGCCTTAAGGCGGTGTGCCAGCAGGCTGATATCGAAGCGGTTGTCGTAGGTCCGGTCCTCTTCCTTCGTCAGCAGGTCAAAGAGAAGCGTGCCAATCCCTGCATCGCGCAGCACTTCGGCGACAAACCGGTTCCGCGGGCTGAGCCGGCTGCTTCCGCTGCCGTGGGCGAAGAGCACCACTGCCTTCCCGTCAGGCAGGAGGTTGAGGTCGCCTTCGAGGGCAACGGAGTTTACCGGGATATGTATGGATTGTTCCATGAATGACGTTCAAAAAACAGGATCAATTGCCTATTGAGTGGGT
>MHDZ01000001.1 GCA_001805055.1 Nitrospirae bacterium GWC2_57_13 | reverse complement strand
CCAGCTTTAATCTGACGTAACGTGAGCGCTGTGATTATGGACTGTCCGTTTTCATCGTCCAGATTAAAGCCTAAATGTTAGCCTCTTATACGATGTGTGAGATGACATGAACCTACTTCATTTCAAAAACAGACTGAAACAACTTGTCTTATGGATATCGCAGGGCAAGTACCATCTGCTGAGTAGCGCAGCCTTCATAATTACAGTTTTCTATTTAACTGGGATTTTGAAGTTCTATCCAAACGCTGTAGCGATAGTCATGACACTGGCCGGACTTTTAATCATTCTTACCCAACAAATCCTCGATGCAACTAAATTTGGTTCTCACAAACCAAATACTTTTACGAGCTGGATCAAGTCCTTTCCTTCCGGGAAACCAGTCTCTTTATCTGTGAATGGTATGGGTGGTAGTATAGATTTCGGAAAGGCTCGTGTCACAGTCTCTATTGCTGCTGATTCGACAATTGAAAGAAAGGTCGATTTTCTCCTCAGTCAAGTTGCGGCTCTAGATTCTGCTATAGCAAAGCTCGATGACAGGGTTGACAGCATCAATTTATCCTTGAATAAGACGGAAAAAAAGTTGCAAGCATCTCTCGACACACTATCAACGTCTCTAAATTCTATTATTGCTAGCCACATCGTTGGTTCATACGATCTAAATCTGTTTGGCATTAATATTGCTATCTGTGGGACTGTCATTCAATTTTTCTGTTCTTAACATTTTGACAGGCTCAGTTGCTAGGACGAGTAGAATGAAGTTAACCCGACGATGATTCTAACGATGCGCGTCAACAGCGACGCGCCAAAGGGCGGCGCGTTACGCGCGTTGTTGGCTCCGGGAAAATGCCGCACCGCGCCAACCAGTAGTCCAAGCGGATAAACCGCTTAATATTCAAAAGGAGGCAAAGTGGCCGAAGATCCAATTTATAACCGCATCACTGTTGAATCGAATGGTCACACAATCCATGCACTCGAACAGGGTAACGGGCCACTCATCGTAGCATTGCACGGCTTTCCCGACCTCCCGATTTCCTATCGGCATCAAATTCCTGCCCTTGCAAAAAACGGCTACCGAGTGGTAGCTCCGTACATGCGTGGATATTTTCCTTCGGATGCTGAGTTTGATGGTCCTTATGAAGTCGCGGCTCTTGTCCAAGACGTATTGTCGTTGATTGATCAACTGACGGAACAACCCGCGATTCTCATTGGACACGATTGGGGTGCCATAGTTGCTCGTAGCGCAGCCATCCTTGCACCCGATAAAATCTTGAAAATTGTCTGCATGTCCGTACCGACCGCAGGAAATTTTGGACGAGCGCTGGTATCCAACCCAAAACAACAACGTCGATCCTGGTACATGTTTTTCTTCCAGCTGCCCATCGCTGAGATGGCGATAGCCCATAACGATTTCGAGTTTATAGAAAGGTTATGGCAAGAGTGGTCTCCCGGCTGGTCCTGCCCAAAATCAGTAATGAACGAAATCAAGGAAGCTTTTCGGCAACCTTCTGTATTGAAAGCCGCTTTGGGGTATTATCGTTCCCAGTTCAATCCGGCCCTTCAGCAGCCGGGCTTGGCCGATATACGGAAACGCTTGAGTGATCCCATTCCCGCTCCAACAATGTATCTGCACGGTGCCAATGACGGATGCATAGGCGTCGAGACAGCTGAAGGAATGGAGACAGCTTTTCTCCGTGATTTTGAAAAACATATTATTCCTTCTGCCGGTCATTTCGTTCATCAGGAACAACCGGAAGTTGTCAATGAACTCATTACACGCTTTTTAGCCAAACAGCATAAATGAAAAAATGCTGCCAACAAGCGGGTCGTGTGGGACGCTGTGAACCGCGCCCCACACCCGCGTGTTAAAGAACTTTTGTACACAATGTTAACAGTAGGCATTCCGATGAAAAGACCCGAGGGTATATTTTCGATGTTAATGACCATACGCCTGCTCATGATCCTCATGGTCGCTCTCTCGGCGGCAACGAAAGCCGACGCTTTCAACAGAGATAGCCCGAGTTTTATTCCTGCACCTCTCGTAGTCCTGACCCCGGTTTGTGCGGGGGCCGCGGGTTCTGAGCACTGCAGGGTCTTGAAGGCGGTTGCCGACGGAGCTCGTACAGGAGCTCTTGCTGCAATTGAGGGACGGGACATGTTTGTTTTCAGCCGTAAGCAGGCGGGCGCGGCACTGGCCCGGTACGGGCTGCCCGCTCCCTGCGCGCAGGATCTGAAGTGCGCCCTGAAGAATGTCAGCCGGATGAACGCGGGATACGTCCTTACAGGTAAGGTTACAGCGGCCGGCTCTAGCCGCCTTCGCTCATGGAAGATCGCTTTGCAGCTATACCGGGCAGGCAATGGGAAACTCATTTCAGAGAGCGATACGCTCGATGTACGCGCGATTGATGTTCCGGAGGCGGTGCAATCGCTCGCCGAATCGTTGGTGACACGGGCTGCTGAGCCTGAGCTTTTCAACCGCCGTTCGCAGCACCCGGCAAAGGCGAGCGCGGAGGACGGGCTCGTCACTTTCGAAGCTCCGGAGGGCGGGATCGTGCGGGTGGACGGTCAACTCGCCTGCGTAAGGACTCCCTGCGCGCGGCGCATTGCGAAGGGTGAGCACGAGGCTATGTTCGAGCAGGAAAATTTCACACCGACGACCGTGAAGCTCATGGCGGAGAAGGGCGCGACGGTGAAGACAAAACTCCCGGTGGATACTATCCTCCCTCGGCTTGCGGTGCTGGTCCCTGAGTGGCTCCCGTGCGCTGTGGCTCCTCCCAGCCAGAGATTCGACCGGTGTTATGCGCTCGGAGCCCTGGTACAGGAGGCGGAGAAAGGGGCGAGGGCGGCGCTGGCAGCGCGGGACGGAGTGATCATTGGATCCAGCTCTGTAGAGTTCGAATTTAACAGGAGGGGCGTAATAGCCTCGTGTTCTGATCGGAAGAGTTGCGCGCTTGAGACTGCGCGGTTGATCGGTGCGGACTATGTTCTGTCAGGTGACGTCACCGGGGCAAAGTCTGGTGCGCTCATCGCTGAGCTCGAATTGCGGGACGTCAAAACCGGGAAACTCTTACTGAACAGGAGCAAGCGGATAGACCCTCGCGTTGACTACGGCGAAGGCGGCGGGATGACCCGTCTTGCGCAAACGCTGATCACCGAGGCCCTGGAGCTGAAGCCCGTGGCAGAACGTTTCCCGCTCAAGACGGGTTCGCATACCGGGCGGGTGCAGGTCAGATTTGAAAGCAGCGGCCCGGAGATGGGCGCTTTGGTTTCAGTCGACGGCAGGCTGGTCTGCAGGAACTCCTGCGCCCCGTTTGTCGAATCCGGGGAACATCGGGCCGTCTTCGAGCAGCTCCGCTTCGAACCCGCGTCTGTGGAGTTCGTAGCCGCCCCCAATACACGCGTACAGGGGATACTCACACCGGACTTCGGCTGGATCGAGGTGTCGACAGATCCCGAGTACGTGGGCCTCAGCGTTGCGGTAGATGATGGACGGAAGAGCTGGGCGAGGGCTCCTAAAGGAGTTCAGTGGCGGGAGGTGGACGCGGGCGAGGTCGAGGTTGCAGTGGCGGATGCTTGCTTTCTTCCGACTCCACAGCGGGTCACTGTGAAGGCCGGCGAGCGACGACATTTGAATATCCCGCTGAAGCAACGGCTCGTGCCTCTTGAGGTGCATGCCATAGACGAACACGGGAAGGCTGTCATAGTGCCGGTCAAACTCGACGGGCGGGAAGTAGGCACTTCAGGCACCCGGCTCGAGGTACCGCTGTGTTATTTCTACGCCCTGGGCCAGCCCGATGGCATACTTAGACATAGTCGGATCGTGTCGGTTCCGTTCAAAGAAGACATTTTCTCGACGACGGTCGTCCTGAAGGAGGAGATGACTGTTGTGACGGCAAGCGCGGTACCGGTTCCGCCTGAAGGCTCGATGGCTAGTCTGCCTGGTGGAACCTTCACGATGAGCGAGGATAACCGTGTCGTTACGGTTGCGCCCTTCCTTCTGGACGTGACCGAGGTGACCGTGCAGGATTTCAAGGCTTGCGTACGTGAAGAGCACTGCTCTGAACCGGAGCGTGAACGAGACCATGGGTGGGACCCTCTCTTTCACAATAAGGGGTTCATGGGGAGCGGTCCCCCGCCCAAGCCCGGTACCGGATGCAACCACGGCGCTCCGGGCAAGGAGCACCACCCGGTGAATTGCGTCACCTGGGACCAGGCGTCCGATTATTGCGCCTGGAAGAAGAAGCGTCTTCCGACAGAGGAAGAGTGGGAATGGGCCGCACGGGCGAGAGAGTGGGAAAAAAGCCAAACCCAAAGCAAGCCGAGCGGGATAACGTATTGCAACGGCGATGGATGGGAGAGTACTGCGAAAGGAGCACGCGGTTTTCGCTATACTTGCCGAGTCGGAGCATATCCGGCCGGCGACAGCCCGCAAGGCATCAAGGACCTTGAGGGGAATGTTTCGGAATGGACATCATCCATCGAGACCAGCGACCATGCGAAAGACAAAGAGAAAGCGCGCCGCAAGAAGGTTCGGTACCGCGAATCGCGAGTCGTACGCGGCTCCTATTGGAAACCGGTTTCGGAATCGCAGAGTGAACGGAGGTGGGAGATGCCGACGGAGTCGTATATCACCCTCGGTTTCCGCTGTGCGCAGACAACACCATGAGTGGCCGCGCCTAAAAGGACCGACAAATGCACTATATAAGACTCGATGCACAGTGGGCGCTGCCGTAGAGTATTTGTCTGGCAGGTGGTTTCATAGAAACAGCTAAGTTGGCGTAACAAGCAAAAACACGGGATTGACTTCTACGAGGCCCAGGCCCTTTGGGATGATCCTGATCTGATCGAGATCTCTGTAAAAACGATTGATGAGCCTCGATATTTGGTGATCGGCAAAATAGCAGAGAAGCATTGGTCAGGAGTAATTACTTACAGAGGTGAGAAGATACGGATCATCTCGGTACAAAGGTCCAGAAAAGAGGAGGTTGTTATTTATGAAGGCTAAAGATTTTGATAAAAAATTCGATGAAGGTGAAGATATTTCACAGCACCTTGATATATCAAAAGCCCGGAGACCTGAACAAGAGCAAAAAAGAGTGAACGTGGATTTTCCTGTATGGATGATCCAGTTATTGGATAAAGAGGCAAAACGCCTGGGTGTGCCCCGGCAATCTATCATTAAGGTCTGGGTGGCGGAGCGTCTTAAAAAAGCTTCCTAGAAAACGCCGCACTTCGCGTCGCTCCCGCAGGCGCCGCCCGCCTCATCACCGCTTCTTGATCAGGAAATACAGCTCTCCCGGCTGCTGCATGTACCCCGCTGCAGTTTCTGCTTCCGCCCCGTCGCCCCAAAAGAGATCAACGCGTCCCGCACCCTTGATCGCGCCGCCCGTGTCCTGGTTCAGGACGATCCGTGAGAAGGGTATCCATTCCTTGATCAGGCCGTCCTCGCCGATGATGGGCTTTTCCGTGCGCAGCAACGCCAGCGCGCCCTTCGGGAAGAGGCCGCTGTCCGTGGCAATGGACCTTCCCGCAGTGACCGGCACGCCAATGCTGCCCACGGCCGGCCCCGTATCGATCCGGAAAAAGACGAAACTGGGGTTCAGATGCAGGACAGATTCGATGGCAGCGGGATTGTCCCTGAAGTACTGCCGGATGGCTTGCATGGACATCTGCTCCTTGGGGATGGCGCCGATATCGATGAGGTGCCGCCCGATGCTGCGATAGGGATGCCCGTTCTGGCCGTCGTAGAGAGCGCCCACGACATTGCCTCCCATCACATCCACCTTGCCTGACCCCTGGACCTGGAGCAGATAGATCTCGACCTGGTCGGCGCACCACAGCATCTCGAGGTTCCTGTTGGCGAGAGCCTGCTTCTTCTCGATTTCCTCACGCGTATAGTAGGGTACGAGCTTTTTGCCCTCGATACGGCCGAAGAGTCGGTTTTTCGGGAACCCGTTGCCGAACTGCCGGAGATCCACCTCGATGATGTCGTCAGGTCTGCGATACATGGGATAGCGGAACACCCGGTCCTGGGTCAGGCTGCAGGAGATCATCGGCTCGTAGTAGCCGGTCACGAGTACTTTTCCGCGGCCGTCAGACCCGACGGAGCGATAAAGGCTGAATTGTTCCCTGATGAGCGCGGTTTTCTGCGCTGTGGTGAGCGAATCGTTCTCGATAATAGCGAGGAAGGACTCCATTGATGCCGACATGTCCACGGCCGTGACCCGGAGGGGTCCAAGAATGAACTCTGTTTCAGCAGGGATCTTCTGATAGTATCCCAGGCTTCGTCGGGCAGCAATAGCCACGTTACGGAAATCAAGGTCATCAGCGATCTCACCTGCCCGCTTCCAGGAGAGGGGCTCCATAGCGTCCTGCGGACCAGTCACCGGCGGCCGGAGGCAGCCAGCCACGGCCAGCAGCAGTATAAGTACAACACCGAATCGCATGGGGACTATGCTCTTTCGTAACGTACCGATCATATTCTCTTTCTGCGGCCTCACCATTGGTCCCTGTGGATGCGGGCAGCATCGAACCGCTCGGGCTGCGAGGCACGTTCTTCAGAATATCCGAGCGGGACCAGGGAAAAAGGCATCACATGGTCCGGGACGTTCAGGAGCTTCCTGAACCCTTCAACGCGGTCCTCCTGGGGATACACACCGCACCAGACAGAGCCGACTCCCTTGCCATGGGCGGCCAGGAGAAGGTTCTGTGTTGCCGCGGAGCAGTCCTGCACCCAATAACCTATGTGCTTTTCCAGGTTGAGGTCTGCGCATATCAGGACCGCGCACGGTGCGGTCCTGAGCATGGCAGAGTGGGGATGGAATTTCTGAATGCCGTCGAGGACCGCCCGTTCAGAAAGGACGATGAAATGCCAGGGCCGCTCGTTCCCCGCAGACGGCGCGTACATGGCCGCTTTCAGGAACTCCTCGATCAGCCCCGCAGGGACCGCCTGGGTCGTGTACTTCCTGATGCTTCTCCTGCCAAGGATCGCGTCCATAACATCCATGATGCCGGCCTCCTTTCACCATGAGGGTATCTAGATCAAAGAAAAAGTCAGAACTCCCGCCTTTCTCCGGTCTTTATTGGTGTCCTTACCCTTCTCGGGGTCGTCGGGGATAACAAAACGTACTATACTTTCCCGAAAAAGGCAAGATGGGATAAAGACCGATTGCAGGACGCAGATTCTTCCTGCTTGCCCATGATCTCGCGGCCATAGTATCATAGCTCCTTGATCCCATTTAGCGCGACTTCGACGTTATTCTGCCTGCCCATACAAGATTGACAAAACCCTGCATAGATGCTAAAGTTTTCACCATCGACTGCCCGTTTTTCTCTACTGCATTCAATCAGATCCGTGAACCATGATCCTCATGCAGGGCAGACCGGAAAATGGGAGAGCACGATGACGGTGAGTGGTTCTGGAAGGCCCTTCTTAAAGCGTATCAGCGTCCTCGATGCCCTAAATCTTTTTTTTCTCGGAATTATCTTTCTCTTTTATCTTATTGGCTTCAAGAGGACCCCTTATCAGGCACGCCTGGTCGTTCTGTACTCGCTCTTGTTTCTTTTCATACTGTTCATGGGCTGGATCAGAGAGCGCTTTCCACGCGGCCGCCTGACAAAACTGTTCCTCTTCCTCTACCCGGTCATTTTCCTGTTCAGCATTTTCGAGACCTTTTACATGCTCCTCCCTTTTTTCAATTCTCTCAGGCTCGATGGCGTTATGGCGAACATCGACCATGCGCTTCTCGGCATGAACCCGACCGTATGGATCGAGCGATGGATACGGCCGCTGTTGACGGACATCATGTATCTCTTTTATCTTTTTTATTTTCCCATGCCCCTTATCATACTCGGATGGATGTATACCAGGAACAAATTACCGGAAGTCGAAGAGAGCTTTTTCCTGCTTCTGTTCTGCTATTACGGCGCATATGTCATGTATTTCTTTATTCCCGTCGAGGGTCCTCGCTTTTATCTTAGCAAATTGCAGAGCGTGCCGCTGGACGGCGTGGTCCTGTCGGAGCCGATCAGGAGTTTGATCGATGCCCTGGAACCCAACAAGCTCGACGCTTTTCCGAGCCTCCATGCCGCCATCCTGACGATGACCATGCTCGTAACGCACCGGCATAACAGGAAACTGTTCCATGCCTTCATCCCCTGCGCGATCGGGATAACCGTGTCGCTCGTTTACCTGCGCTACCATTATGTTATTGACGTGATCGTCGGATTCGTCTGGGCGATAGTGAGCTATCAGTTCGCGGGAAAAGTGTACCGGTCGGTCAAACCTGCCCTTACGTCCCATTTCGGGAGCGCTGAACCATGAAATCACTGTTATCAGCAGACGTATTCGACAAAAGAGATATCAATACCTATGTCATTCTCCTGAGCGCTCCTGTGCTGCTGACCCTGTACCGCTATCACGGCACGGCCGGGCAATTCAGCGGCTATTTCCCCGGCCTGCAGGCCTCCCCCCTGGCTGATCTGTACGGTGTTCTCTGGCAGTTCTTCGCCTTTTTCATCCTGGCCTTTCTGCTGCCCTTGCTGTTCGTGAAGACCCGCTTAAAGCGGCCGCTCGCCGATCTCGGGTTCGGGCCCGGCGATCACGTATTCGGACGCAAGGTCCTGCTTGTCGCTCTGCCGCTTCTCGTGATACCCCTCACCTTCATTGCATCAGGAATGCCGGACGTCCGGAGTGAATATCCGCTCTCCAAGACACTTTTCGCCCACCGCGATCTGGTCCTCTGGTACGAAGCGGCCTATGTCCTCGTCTATTACATTGCCTGGGAGTTCTTTTTCCGGGGATTTCTTCTCTTTCCCCTGGCGGAACGCTTCGGCGGCATGAACGCAGTGCTCATTCAGACGATCTCCTCGTGCCTCGTCCACATCGGAAAGCCGGAAGCGGAGATCATCGGTTCGATCTTCGCCGGCATCATCTTCGGCGTCCTTGCCCTCAGAGCGCGCTCGTTCTGGTATGGTTTTGTGCTGCATGCGGCCATCGGAGTGCTGACGGACCTCTTTATCCTGTTCTATGCACGGTGACGGATGAGCCTCTTTCTTATTTCAGGCGTCAACGGATTCATCGGCAGCCACATGGCGGAACGACTGCTGAAGGAAGGCCACCGCGTGCGCGGCCTCGTCCGCGCGACCTCTGATCTTGAGTTCATCAGGGGACTCGATATCGAGCTTTTCACCGCTGATCTCGCCGACATCAGTTCTCTGGAAAAACCGCTGCGTGATATTGACATCGTTGTCCATGTCGCGGGTCTCGCTTCCGATTGGGGGCCATACGAGCATTTTTTCGACGTCAATGTCATCGGGACACGGAATATTGCCAAGGCGGCAGCGCGGAACAGGGTAAAGCGCTTTGTCCATATCAGCACTGCCGCTGTTCATGGATTTCGAGGTTTCCGGAGCGCCGATGAGACTTTTCCTTTCGCCGACACTCCCTTTGCCTACTGCGAAACCAAGCAGATCGCCGAGCAGTGGCTTTTTGATCTCGCACGGTCAACAACTATGGCAGTGACCGCGATCAGGCCCGGCAATGTCTTCGGCCCGCGGGACCACACTTTTATCGAAAAATATCTTGATGCCTTGATGGCGGGGAAGATCGCGTACATAGACGAGGGAGTACACTGGACGTGCCCTGTTTACGTCGAAAATCTGGTGGAAGGAATCGTTCGCGCCTGCTTTGAACCTGGAGCAGCGGGTGAGGCGATGTTGCTCACCGATGGCCTGCAAATAACCTGGAAAGAATTCACCGAGCCTTTTGCCGATCTCCTCGGCGTTAAACGGCCACGGCATTCTGTCCCCTACCGGGTTGCCTATGCTCTGGCCTTTTTTCTTGAGGCTGCGTACAAGCTCTTCAGGATTTCCACCCCGCCTCTCCTGACGCGATACCGCATCTCGAACGGTGGACGGGATTATCACTTTTCCATCGAAAAAGCAAAACGATTGCTGAAGTATGGGCCTTCCGTGGGGTTTGACGTTTCCGTGCAAAGAACCGTCACCTGGTACCTGCAGAGGAATAAACAGCATTAATTTCGCGTGAGCTGCCCCGGGAAACTGAATAGAAAAAGCCCATCATCGTTAGATGATGGGCTTATAAAAATATCCCGGCAACGTCCTACTTTCCCATGACCTCGCGGTCATAGTATCATCGGCCCTGGAGGGCTTAACTGCCGTGTTCGAGATGGGAACGGGTGTGACCCCTCCGGTATAGCCACCGAGAAACCTTATGTTTTTATGATCGGTTTAAACGGCTTAAACGGTTCAAGCGGTTTAAACGGTAAAAAACAATGACACCGAATACGCAGGATACAAAGAAAAGCCGAATATGTCAGAAGCAGAAATTTAGTGGTTAAGCCTCACGACCTATTAGTACTGGTTAGCTCAGGATGTTACCACCCTTACACGTCCAGCCTATCAACCCGGTGGTCTACCGGGGGTCTTTAGTCCCGATTACTCGGGAGGGAGATCTAGTCTTGAGGTGGGTTTCCCGCTTAGATGCTTTCAGCGGTTATCCCGACCGAACATAGCTACCCAGCGATGCCCCTGGCGGGACAACTGGCACACTAGAGGTTCGTCCATCCCGGTCCTCTCGTACTAGGGACAGATCCTCTCAAATCTCCTTCGCCCACAACAGATAGGGACCAAACTGTCTCACGACGTTCTGAACCCAGCTCTCGTACCGCTTTAATT